>JBGTIH010000049.1:0-30520 GCA_041745765.1 Pyrinomonadaceae bacterium
CGAAGTTTTCCGTCCGAAAGCAATTTTGATTGAACAGGTCAAAGGTTTGCTTAACGCGCAAACGCCGGACGGAAAAATCGGCGGCGTGTTTGAAATAGTTTAGACGTAATATGAATACTGTATCTGAATTTGTAGTCGGTGAACATTATACAAACGACCAAATTCGATATACGCTCAATCTGGAAAATTTAGGCGGCATTCGTCCATCAATCGGCGTTGGCGGCAAATTACAGCATCTGGCGTTAATGACGGCAACCGAAACATCAGGAAAGCGCAAAGGCGAAAATCCTTATCACGACCGTATCGAAGGTGATATTCTTGTTTATACCGGAACAGGGCGTGAAGGTAATCATCAACTAGCCGGAAAAAACAAACGACTGACCGAACAAAGCGAACGCCCATTGCCGTTTTACGGTTTTATTAACGAAGGTCGCCAAGTTTATCGCTTTTTAGGTTTATTGCAACTTCTTCGATATTTTCAGGAACAACAAATCGATGTAACCGACAAACTCGGAACCGCTTGGGTTTTTGAGTTTTTTATTCACAAAACCCCAGAGAAAGTTCCGGTTGAATTTGCGTTAAGTATTGCGGAGCAGTTAATTACCGAGTCGCGCCGCGCAAATCCCGCGCTTGATGCCGAACGCGAAGTAGTTACGCCGCCAACCGACGAATCCGAATCAACTCCGCAACAAATTTTCGTCGTCGAAGAACTTCGTTCGCGTCTGCTCGAAATCAATCCTTACAAGTTTGAACATTTGTAGGACTTACGCAAGACGCATTTTGACAGACGGACTTTTCAGTTGTTCAATCAGGTAATCCGAGAATTGCCCAAACTTGATCTGATAAACGGTACGTTTTGTTTCATACATTAGCTTTTTGAACCGACACCAGACCAATAACGCGCAAGCGAGCGGCTTGAGTTTGTCGTCGCGCAGATAGCGGTTGATCTGGTCGTGCGTGTATTCTTGACTGTGGTCAGCAAAGTTGGTCAGCGTATAATTGATTTGGCTGCTGACCAAATACTGACAATAAGCAAGCCGCTAACAGGTTGTTTATTTGCAATGAACATTGTCAAAGATTAGCTGATTTCTTACGCTTGCGTAAGTCCTATTTATAAGAGATTTAGCCCGCGAAAAATACGAAAAAATTTAAAAGACTTTCGCGCCTTTTCGCGTATTTCGCGGGCAGAAAAAATATGTTGGATGTTTTAGGAAATTTAGAGAGAACGCATACTTGCGGCGAGCTTCGCGCTGAAAATGTCGGCGAAGAAGTTGTTTTGATGGGCTGGACGGCGAAAAAGCGCGACTTCGGCATTTTTACATTTATTGATCTGCGCGACCGTTACGGTTTGACGCAGATCGTCGTTTCGGAAGAAACAGCGAAAGAGGCGCACGCCAAGGCGAAAAATGTGCGCGGCGAATTTGTCGTCGCCGTTCTCGGAAAAGTTTTTTCGCGCGACGAAGGAACGCGCAACGCGAAACTGGCGACGGGCGAAATCGAAGTTCACGTTGAAGAGATTTTGATTCTAAACGAAGCGAAAACTCTGCCGTTCGAACTCGAAAAAACAGGTTCGCAAAATCTCGCGTCGGAAGATCTGCGCTTAAAATACCGCTATATTGATCTGCGCCGCCCGACATTGCAAAGGAATTTAATGATGCGTGCCAAAGCGTTGCGGAAAATCCGTGATTTTATGGATAAAGGAGATTTTCTCGAAATCGAAACACCGATTTTATTGAAATCTACGCCTGAAGGAGCGCGGGATTTTGTTGTTCCGTCGCGTATTCACACCGGAAAATTTTTCGCGCTGCCGCAATCGCCGCAGATTTTAAAACAGATCACAATGATCGCGGGGCTTGATAAATATTATCAAATCGCCCGCTGTTTCCGCGATGAAGACCTTCGCGCCGACCGCCAGCCGGAATTTACGCAGCTCGACATCGAGATGAGTTTTGCCAATGAAGAAATGGTTTTCCGCACAATGGAAGGAGTTTTAAGGGAAGTTTTTACATTGGTTGAAACCGAATTTCCCGAAAAATTTCCGCGAATGACTTACCGCGAAGCGATGCGCCGGTTCGGTGTTGATAAACCGGATTTGCGGTTCGGAATGGAATTAGTTGATTTGTCGGATCAATTAAGAGAAACGGATTTTGCGCCGTTTGCTTCCGTTCTCGAAAATAAAGGCGAGATCAAAGCGATCGTTGCGAAAGGCAAAGCCGATTATTCGCGCAAAAATCTCGATGAATTTCAGGAATTCGTCAAACGCTACGGCGCGAATGCACTCGCATGGATAAAAGCCGGTGATGAAATTTCGTCTTCGCTTTTGAAAGTTCTCGGCGAAGAAAAAATCAACCAATTAGCCACAACCGCCGAAGCCGAAAAAGGCGATATCGTTTTAATCGTCGCCGGCAAAAAATCGGTTGTTGCGGCATCTCTCGGAGCGTTAAGAAAAGAAATTGCCAAACGCGAAAATCTGATTCCGAAAAGCGTTTACAAACCGCTCTGGGTGACGGAATTTCCGATGTTTGAATACAACGAAGACTCTGGAAATTACGATCCGATGCATCATCCTTTCACATCGCTGCTTGATGAAGACGTACCGCTCTTTAAACGCGCCATCGAAGACGGCGAAAAAGACCTGCTCGGCGAAATTCGCGCCCGCGCTTACGATGTTGTGATCAACGGTTACGAGATCGGTTCGGGTTCGATCCGCGTTCATCAGAGCGACATTCAAAGCCTGATTTTCAAAGCGCAGGGTTTAACGCGAGAAAAAGCGCAAATTAGATTCGGATTTTTCCTCGACGCGCTTGAATACGGCACGCCGCCGCACGGAGGTTTCGCCGCCGGAATCGAACGCGTCGTGATGCTCTTGCAGGAAACCGACAACATCCGCGATGTCGTCGCCTTCCCGAAAACCGCGTCGGCGCAGGATCTGATGATGGATTCGCCCGGCGATGTTGACGACGCGCAATTGGATGAACTCGGAATAAAAATTGTTGATTAACTTTAATTTTCTTCCTTTTCAGATTCATAGCCGTAATATGCGATTAAATCTACATTGCAATTTGTCTTTATCTTTGTGGATTTATCGCTTATTACGGAAAATTTCCGGCGGATTTTGCAGGTTTCATTTACATCAATTGATAAAAAGAGATTTGCCTTATTTTTGCGAACAACCGAACCATAAAAGCTGTTAAAATAAAAGCTTGGCGGAAGCTTAGATTTATCACATTCACAGCAATAGGAAGAATTTCCCCCACCACCGATCCCTGCGCCAGAGCGAACTTCGTAAAGATCAATCGGCAATTCAAAAATTTCAGGTTTTTCTTCATTCTTAAAATGCAATTCCAAAATAATTGCACGTTTTGGTTTTGTATTATGTTGTGCAACAATTTGAACTGTGCTAAAAAATGAAAATAGAATTAAAAATGAAGTAATTTTTTTCATAAAATATTTGAAATCAAGAATTTAGTGTAACAGATGTTTCAAAGAATTTAACTGTTGCTTTTACCGAAAAAAACCTTTCGAAAACTCTTTTTCAATCTGCGATAATAAAATCGTTTGGAGTAAATAAAATGTCAGTTCAACTCGAAATTACAACCGAAAATCTTCTAAACGCCGTCGTTCAGATGCCTGAAAGCGAGTTTGATAATTTTGTCGAGAAGGCAAAAAAACTCCGGCTGAAAAAACACAAAATTTCGCCGAAAGAAGCCGATTTACTTCATAAAATAAATACTATTTTTCCTTCTGAGAAGCGTCAGCGATACAACGAACTTTATGCGCGATTTAAAGATGATGATCTTTCCAAAGACGAATACGAAGAAGTTTTGAAATTAAGCAAAGAATTTGAAATCTTAAATGCCAAGCGAATCGGATTGATCGGCGAACTTGCTAAACTGCGCGGACAAACTCTCGATGAAGTAATGGATTTTTTTGAGCTTAAGAATTCGAGTAATGAGTAAAAAATCGGTTTCGGATGAAATTCGCAAAAAGGTAATTTTTCGCGCCTACGGATTTTGCGAATATTGTCGTTCAAATTCCGAATTTGCCGAAAGTCCTTATGATATCGAACATATTTATCCTCAATCAAAAGGCGGAAAATCCAAACTTGAAAATTTGGCATTGGCTTGCCACGGATGCAATCTATTCAAATCAACCAGAACGGAATTTTTCGATGCGGTGAGCGACAAAACAGTCCGGCTTTTTAATCTACGCACCGATGTTTGGCAAAATCATTTGGGTTGGACAAGCGATTTCTCCAAAATTATCGGGCTAACGGCAATCGGACGCGCAACTATCGAAGCCCTGAATCTAAATCGGGAAGGTTTGATCAATCAAAGAAAAATATTTCATAAATACGGCAAACATCCACCGCAATAACAAAAAATCGTTGATTAAAGATACGGCAGGCGTTATGCTAGTCTTATCTTTTTTATGAAATTGTTCTGGAAATTAGTCTTAGCATTTTATCTGCCAATACACTTTGCGGTCGGATTTATTTACATTGCAAATTTAGTTTTAGGCGACAAAGAAGATTGCAGAAATTCTTGTATATGGTCAATGAATTGTGCCGATGTTGAAACATTGATGTTAATGGATTTCTTTGCTTTATCAGGCGTGGGATTGATTTTTTTGGCTTTTATTCTTCCCTTCATAATTTACAAACGCCATCGTCCGGTTTATCAAACAAAGTTTTTGAGCTAAATTCTCTGAACAAAATTTGATAGAATATCGTAAGTAAGGACATAATGATGCCAAAGAAATTTGATACAAATCCGCTTGATCCTGATTTTCCCGAAAAGGTTCGGGAAGCTCAACCTGCGACGCTGCCTACTTCTAATCAAAACAACGGGCAGACGCGCAAATTTGCCCCGGCGGTTGAAACGGAAGAACAAACGCGCAAGTTCGGCGATGCGGATTTTAATTCCTATCAAACAACTTTCGGGCAGGAAGAAAATTATCCGGCAAATTATCAAACCGCCAGACTTTACGATAAAACTTCGACCGATGATAATTCGCGTAAAGTCGCCAAAGTTGGTTTGCCGGAAAATATTCTGGTCGCATTGCCGTATATTCCGTTTTTTGTCGGAATGGTTGCCGGAATTTTAGAGTTGATCTTCGTGCCGAAAAGCGAAGCAAAAGTGCGTTTTCACGCCGCGCAAGGTCTTGCCGCGCATCTCGGAATTTTGATCGTTACGACGATTCTGGGAATGGCGGGTTTCGCAACCGATTTAGCCGGAGCGGCAAGCAGCATTTTTTCGTTTGTAACATTTATAATGCTGTGTATTTTTGCTTTCAAAGCGTGGCAAGGCAAACCGATTCATATCGAATCGGTCGAATCGCTGACTAACTGGCTGGAAGAAACCATCAAACCGCAGAAATAATTTTTTGGTGATATAAAATGTATTGTGCAAATTGCGGAAATCAGATAAAACCCGAACTAAATTACTGCAACCGCTGCGGCGGGAAAATCGAAAAAACCGAAAATAATCAAACGGCTTTTCAGAGCATTTCGACCGCAGTTACTTTCGTCGGACTCGGCGGAATGATCCTGATTCTCATATTTGCACTCAAACTTCTCAAAGAAAATGTTGATATATCGGCGGTCATCGCCATAATCGGAATGTTTCTGGCAACAATTCTGGCGATCATTTATATGACGATTCGCCTGATGCCGCAGTATTTGGACAAATCAAAAACGAGCGAAAAAAGTTTTTCTGATTTCGTGCCGCCGAATTCGCTAAGTTCTGCCAATACCGCCCAGCTTGAAGAACCGAAACAAACTCCGGCAAGCATCGCCGAAAACACGACGCGTACACTCAAAGAAGTTTTTGTGAAAAAAATCTGATTATTTTTTAAATTTACTGCTAAACATTAATTTACCGCACAAACGGCGCAAGCAAACTCAGCATTGTGATTATCACAATCGCGCCGAAAATATCGAGCAAAATTCCATAACGCACCATTTTCATCAAAGGAATATAACCCGAACCGTAGACGATTGCGTTGCACGGCGTTGAAACCGGCAGCATAAATCCCAAACTCGCGCCGAATGTCGCGCCGAGTGCCGGAATCAAAGGATCCAAGCCCTGCGTTTGAGCGATGGCGATCACGACCGGAACGACCATATTTGCCGAAGCCGTGTTTGAAGTCGTCTCCGAAAGCATTATAGCGACGAGAACCGAAGCGACCAAAAGCCCGAATTCGCCGCTTAGAGGCAGAAGCGAAGTCATATTTTTGCCGATCTCTTCGGCGAGTCCCGTTTGAAAAGACAAAACGCCGAGTGCGAATCCGCCGCCGTAGAGCAAGATTACGCCCCAATCAATTTTTACGGCTTCGCTCCAGGTGATCGCTTTTTCGCCCGGTTTATTTCCCGGCAAAAGAAACAAAAGACACGCGCCGACCACTGCGCCGACCGCTTCCGGCAGACGCGAGTTTATCGCTTTATAGATCGCGCTCGTTTCTCCGGCAAAAAGTGCAACCAAACCGGAAAAAATCCAGAGCGTAACAGCGGTTGCAAAGGCAAAAACGGTTGATTTCTGTCCGCGCGTCCATTTGCCCAAAGCCGCTTTTTCCCTCTGAATCATTTCCACACTTCCGGGAATCTCCTTAACTCCGGCGGGCGCGAGAAAATTTAGGTAAAAATAGAGAAAAAGGTAAAGAACGATGACAATCGGCGCACCGATCATCATCCATTTAAAAAAAGAGATTTCCGCACCAAGGATTTGGCGGATAAAACCGAGACCGATGACATTCGGCGGCGTTCCGATCGGTGTCATCAAACCGCCGATTGACGCGGCAAACGACGTCATCAGCATCATCGCCGTCGCGTAACTGCGGTTGATTTTTACGCCCGTTTCCTTTTCGTGTTTGAATAAAAACGCGATGATCGAAAGTCCGATGGCAAACATCATCGCGGTCGTCGCGGTATTGGAGATCCAGGCTGACGCAAACGCCGTTACCGCGCCGAACGCAAACAAAATGCGGCTCGGACGCGCACCGATTATCTTTAAAGATAAAACGCCGAAGGCAAAGCGTTTATCGAGATCGTGCAGAAAAATTCCTCGCGCAATGATAAACGAGCCGATAAACAAAAACATCAGGGGATCGGCAAACGGCGCGAAAACCGTTTTCGCATCGGCAACTCTGAACAAAACGCACATTGCCGCGCCGATCAGAGCCGTAACCGGCATCGGCAAACTCTCGCAAATCCACAAAATGATGACGACCGCGATAATCGCCGCCAACGAATGCGCTTCGGGCTTTAAACTTTCAAACGGCGTGAAAAAAATAAGCAAAAACGCGATCGGCGCCAGCAAAAATCCGGCGCGATTGCGCCATTTTTCAAATTTCGCTTCCTGCGGCGTGATAACTTCTTCGATCTCTAAATTTTCTTCGATTGATGGCATATTCGTTTAATTTTTAAAATTAACAGGGATTATCAAGATAAACACAGATACAAAGGAAAGCGACAAAATAATAGCGAATTTTTGTCAAAACAAAAAGAATGCACGAAATTCGAGCGCGGACACTCTTGTCCGCCGCCTCGCGTTTTTCAGCGATGTCAATGGCTCTTAGGTCATTCAACTTAGTTTTAACAAACATCTTTTTTTCGCGCCTCTCGCCTCATTCTACTTAATTTTATCCCGAAACTTTTATTCACGCGCTCTCACGTTTAGGCGGACAAAAGTGTCCGCGTTCCATTCAACGAAAAAGGCGAATCCTGTTTTCGGAAAGAAGAATAATCAGTCAATAATTTTTCATTTCAAAACCTGTCTTTTTTCAGAGTTAAACCGCTTCGGCTTAACTCTTTTTTTGACCTTTTTTCGCCGATTATTCCGCATTAAATAGCACAAACCGAAACTATTCGCAATTTTTTCGCGTTTTAATAAAAATTAGAAGCTGTGTTCAAACTCTTGAGTTCCGTTAGGAACGATATATTTATAGCCCGCAAGAGAGAAAATTTTAGCCGAGTTCCGTAGGAACGGGATAAAAATATGCCGTTCCTACGGAACTCGATTCAAGTATTTGACGCGTTTTCTATAAATATCACGCTCCTACGGTGCTGTTTGATGAGTTTGAACCCAGTTTCTTAATATTTATAAGGAAAACCGAATCTATGAAGTCATTTTCAATCAAGCTGTTATTTGTCTTTTTGTTTTCAGCTCAGATTTCCGGTTTTGACGCGCTTGAGCCGACACTTGAAAATCTATATCAAAATAAACATTATTTTGAACTACGCGATGAACTCTCCGTGATAAAAAATAATAAAACGCCCGAAATTTTATTTTATCGCGGCGTTGTTGCCAATAAATTTAACGAATCAAAAAAATCAATCGAATTGCTGCAAAAATTTCTGAAAGAAAAAAACGCTGACAAGAAAAAAATCGTCCAAGCGTATCAATTACTTGCCGATAATTACACGAAAACTTTTGAATACGGCAAAGCCGCCGATGCTTACCGGGTTTTGCTCGAAAAATTCAAAACCGATCTGAGCGCAGAGGAAGCCGCATCTTTTGAAAACGTGCGCGGACTTTGGCACGCGCTTAGAAATACTTCGCCGCAAACAGTTTCAATTAAACAAGATACGGAAATTCAGGGCAAACGCGACAAAGCTAAACTTCTTAACATTCCGGTCGAATCGGGAACGCAAAAATTGGATTTTGTTTTCGATACTGGCGCGAATCTCTCGACGATGACCATTTCGACCGCCGAAAAACTCGGTTTAAAAATCATCGAAGCCGACGTTTCGGTCGGTTCTTCGACCGATATTGATGTAAAATCAAAACTCGCCGTCGCGCCGGAAATCAAGATTGGAAACGTCATTATAAAAAATGCGGTTTTTCTCGTAATGGAAGATAAATCGCTCTATTTTCCGCAGATTGATTATCAAATTCACGCGATTATCGGATTTCCGATCATCAAATCGCTCGGACGCATCACTCTTTCGCGCGACGATAAAATTCTAGTTGCGGCTAAAAGAACAGCAAAAAAATCCGCGCCGAATATGTTGCTCGAAGGACTTTTTCCGCTTGTTTCGGGAGTTTATAAAGGCAAGAGGATGATCTTCGTCTTTGATTCGGGCGCAACCGCCTCGACGCTTTACGCACCGTTTTATAAAGCGGAAACGGAAGAAATCAAAAGAGTTTCCGAACCGCAAAGGGCAAAATTCGGCGGTGCGGGCGGCAACCGCGAAGTTACGGCGCATAAATTAAAAAACTTGCATCTGGAAATCGGCGGAAAAATTGCGAAATTTCCCGAAATTTTGGTTGTTACCGAAATCTTTAACAATCAGAGCAATTTCTTTTACGGCAATCTCGGACAAACTTTAATCAATCAATTCGAGCAGATGACACTTGATTTCGACGCGATGGAGCTGAAGTTTCAATAAATTTCAGAAAGCTTGATAAGCATTTTTATCAACCGCGTAATAAAACCCTTTCCCTTTAGAAGTTGTGCATTAGTTTTTCAGTAAGCATAAACTACTCAGCAAGTTACGCTATTGATAAATGATAAATGTTCAATGTTAAAAGGTATGAATTCTGTTAGGAACGATATATTTATAGTCTGGCTCTACCGAAAATTTAGTGGAGCGTATATAAGTTGAAAAATCATAATTTTTATTTACATAGCTAAATTATGTGTAAAATGAGGTTAGGGTATTTCGACCTCAATAAATCCTCACCCCGAAGTGATCATAATATGGCTTTTCCACTAAATTCCCAGTTTGAACTGACCGATGTCGTAATGCCGCAGATGAGCGGCAAGGAATTGGTGCAAAATCTTTCGGAAATCATACCGAATATAAAGATTTTGTATGTTTCCGGCTACACGGAAAATACGATTGTTCATCACGGGATTTTGGAAGAAGAAGTTGATTTTCTCCCAAAACCTTACACGATCAGTTCTCTGGCAAAAAAAGTGCGTGAGGTTTTGGATAAAGAATAGAAAAAAAATATGCGTTTTTTATTTGATCTGTTTTCAAATGATCCGTCGAAAAACTGGACAAAATCCGGCGTCCGTTTGACGTTTAATCTGGCTTCGGAATCGCTTAACGGCGCGGCAATCGAAGATTCGTTCGATAAACTCAGCGTTTTCGGTCGCCCCGCAAATAGAAATCCTTTTGAAAAAAATCTTTTCGATTATCCCGATCAGGGTTTGGAGATCGGCGGCGAAAACAATCGGATAAAATATTTTTCGTTTTCGATTCAGAGTTTTACAAAAAATTCAAAACCGTGCGAAGTAACTTTTATCAATGAACGCGGAACGTCGGTTTTGCTCAACAAAAACACGAAATTTAGCGATGTGGAGAGCGTTTTGGGAACACCGTTTGAACAAGAAAAACACGAAGATGAAGCCGATTATCGTTATAAATACAAGCGTTTGATTCTTGTTTTCGAATTCGACGAAGATGAATTAATTTTATTTGAAGCGGGCTTGGAAGATTATGTTTGATAATTTAGAGCTTCGGTTTCGATTGTTTTTTCGTCTTCGCGCCCCGCTAAAAATAAGTAAGAATACATCAAAATTCCGGTTACAATTCCGGTTGCGTATTTGATCCAGGCGGGCAAAGCGGAAGGCGACAGAAAACCCTCGATAATTCCGGCAATGACCAGAAAAAACGCGCAGCCGATAGCGAGTTTGACGGCTTCGATTCCTTTTTTCTTTAAGGCTTGTCCGCGCGTGCAATCGCCCGGATTGACGATTGCATAACCGATCATCATTCCCGCGCCGCCGGCGATGAAAATGCACGAAAGTTCGATTACGCCGTGCGCGACCATAAATTCGACCAAGGAATTTCCAAACGCCGGATTTGCCTTAAAACAAACGCCTAAAACTCCGCCAATGACCAAGCCGTTCATTACTAAAATATAAATCGTTCCGATGCCGAAAAATGCGCCCAATGCAAAGGCAAGAATGGCGACTTGAATATTATTGGTCAAAATCTCGCTTGCGCCGATCTGGTTGGCTTCATTCAGACTCAGCCACCATTTCATATCGTTTTGCGCCATCGCCCGCACATCGCCGATTCCCAGAGATTCGGCAAAGTTAAAATCGTTGTAGGATACGACAAATGAAATAATGCCGAAAACGGTAAAAATAGCAAAAGCGAGCGCGATGTAATTAAAATTCTTTCTGAATAGTTGCGGCAAATCTGTAGCAAAAAAGTTCCAGACGAGATTTATGCCCTGACTTTCGGCGCGGTAAATCTTGCCGTGAGCGCGGATGACGAGGCTGTTGAGATAATTTATCAATTGCGGATCGCGCGTTTCGGCGCGGGCGATTGCCAGGTCGGTCGCCGTTCGGCGGTAAAGTTCGCCGAGTTCGCGCACTTCCATTTTTGACAAGCCGCGCAATGGGGAAGTTTCGAGGGTTTTCAGCAAATCTTCCAACCTTTCCCAATTGTTTTTGCGTTCATTGATAAAACGATTCATCTTGATTTTAGATTTTAGATTTTAGATTTTAGATTGTAAATCATAAAGCTGAAATTAATTTGAATAAAAACTTTAGCATCTTTGCCAATCTTCTTTCTAAAATCTAAAATCAAACTTTACGAATGAGCGAAGAAGCAAAAAAATATCACGACGAAGAATTAATTGGGAAAACTTACGATTTTCGCGTTGCCAAGCGTTTATTCGGTTATCTTCGACCTTACTGGAAACTCGCCGCAGTCGCGCTCTCTCTTACGCTTTTAACCAATATTTTAATCAGCATTCAGCCGCGTTTTACGCAATATGCGGTTGATGACTTCATCGTTCCGAAACAAATCGAAGGAATCTGGCTTTTTGCTTCGTTGTTTTTCGCTCTTTTTCTTTTTCGCTTTATTTTTTCGTACATACAGGAAATTTTGCTCAACGTCGTCGGGCAGAGAGTGATGTTCGATCTGCGGACACAGATTTATACGAAACTCCAGCAGCAGGAAGTCGCTTATTACGATAAAAATCCGGTCGGGCGCGTGATTACGCGAATCACGAGCGATGTTGATGCGCTTAACGAACTTTTTACGTCGGGCGTAATTGACGGGCTTGGAGATTTCGTTGTTATTTTTGCCATCATCGCGCAGATGTTCTGGATAGATTGGCGTTTGGCGATTATTTCCTTGACGACCGTTCCGCTGCTGTTTGCCGCGACCAATTGGTTTCGCAAACGCGCCCGCGTCGGGTTTGACAAAGTTCGTACGCGAATGGCGAAACTCAACGCTTTTTTGCAGGAACATATTTCCGGCGCACAAACCGTACAGCTTTTTAACGCCGAAGAAAAAGCGCAGAAGAATTTTCACGACATCAACGACGATTACCGCAATGCCAATATCGAAACGATTTATTATTATTCGATTTTTTATCCGCTCGTCGAATTTATCGGCTCAATCGGAGTCGCCGTAATTATCGGCTTCGGCGGTTATTTGATCTTGAGTCAAACTACTCTCGCCGGCGATGCGATGACTATCGGAATTGTTATCGCTTTCATTCAATTTTCGCAGCAGCTTTTCCAGCCGATTCGTGATCTGTCCGATAAATTCAATGTCTTGCAAGCCGCAATTGTCGCCTCGCACAGGATTTTTCTGCTACTTGATCTGCCGATTGAGATTACAACGCCGGAAAATCCGAAAAAATCCGGAAAAACATCGGGAAAAATCGAATTTCAAAATGTCTGGTTTGCTTATAAGGAAAACGATTGGGTTTTAAAAGACGTTTCTTTTACAGTAAATCCGGGCGAATCGGTCGCGCTCGTCGGGCATACGGGTTCGGGAAAAACGACCGTAACGAATCTTTTGATGCGTTTTTACGACATTCAAAAAGGCAAAATTTTGCTTGACGGCGTTGATATACGGGATTGGAATTTAAAGGAACTGCGCGAAAATTTCGCCGTTGTTTTGCAGGACGTTTTTCTGTTCAGCGGTTCGCTGGAAGAAAATATTCGGCTCGGAAATAGCGCGATTTCCGACGAAAAAATCGAATGGGCGGCACGCGAAGTTCACGCCGACGAATTTGTGCAAAGACTTCCCGCAAAGTATAAATCTCTGGTAAAAGAGCGCGGCGCGGGGCTTTCAGTCGGGCAAAAACAGCTTATTTCGTTTGCGCGCGCGCTGGCGTTTGATCCGAAAATTTTGATTTTAGACGAAGCGACAAGTTCGATTGATACGGAAACCGAGCAATTGATTCAGCAAGCGGTTGACCGCGTGATGCAGGAAAGAACTTCGCTCGTCATCGCGCACAGGCTTTCGACCATTCAAAAATGCGATAGAATCTTAGTTTTTCATCATGGCGAACTGCGCGAAAAGGGAACGCACAACGAACTCTTGGGAATGCGCGGACTTTACTGGCGGCTTTTTCAATTGCAATATGCCGAAGACAAAACGCAAGACTCGCTTTCCGGCAACCAAAGCCGGAATTTAAGCCTCGAACAAGGCGGCAACAGATAATTTGAAAAGAATTTAAAGCGGAACTTGTAAAAATAATTAGAATAAATCATTAAAATTGTTTATAATGCCGACTTAGCAATGTCACCTGAGTCAAGATTAAACACAGATTTATTGGACAAATGTGAACCCGTAATGGAAGAAATCTTCGCACGGTGCAATGAAAATGCGCCGAATTTCGGAGTTACGCTTGATTGCCTGAAAACATCTCTGCGAAAAACAGTCGAAAAATATATTCTTAAAAATTATTCGGAAACGCCTCCGGTCGAAGAAATAAAAGATTTTCTGCGGCAAATTCAAGCCGATGATTTATTTTTGGCTCTGGGCTGCGCGGGCGGTAATGAACGCGCCTGGTGGGAATTTGATCAAAATCATCGCTCTTATCTGGAAAGAGTGGCGCGGCATTTGGCGCGAACCGATGTTGATGCCGAAGAAGTCGTTGATACGGTTTACGTCGAACTTTACGGGACGCGTGTCGTTGATGGCGAAAGAGTTTCTAAATTTGCGACCTACAGCGGACGCGGATCCTTGCGCGGCTGGCTCAGAACGGTGATCTGGCACTCGCTCGTTGATTTGCACCGCGCCAGCCACGACGAAGTCTCGCTGGACGAAATGACCGAAAACGTGGGCGAAGGCTATGCTCATTCAAATTTTGCCGACACCGATCTCGGCGGCGAAAATCAGATGGTCGAACATATTTCCAAACAGCGTTACCGCAAGGCAACTCTGGCTTCGATTGAAAAAGCATTTGCCGAATTGGATGCTCACGAAAAACTTCTGCTTCTCTACTATCACGTCGAAGATTTGAAACTGCGCGAAATTGCCCGAATGGTTGAAAATCCGGGTTCACCGCTACGCGACTGGTTTCAAAGAAAATCCGCCAACCGCGATAAAAATCCGGCAAGCCGCATTCACGAATCAACTATTATGCGCTGGCTCGAAAAATGTTACGGGCGGGTTCTACAGAGCTTTCGTGCGGAACTCGTTTCAACGCACAATTTAACTAAAGAGGAAATAGATATTTGTCTGGAATTGGCAACACAAGATTTGGCAACTTCGAGTATTTACCGAAATTTAACGACAACTTAATGTCTTCTTCAAACATCAGATACAGTTTTTATACCCCCTTAATGAAAATTTATGCAAATAAAAGGAATAAGCCTCGTCAAAGAAGCGGGAGGCTGGAGCTAAAATGGAAAACAAGGGGAATTCGGAAGAATTAAAAATACAAAATTTATTAAGCAATTATTTACATTTGCAAGTTTCTAGCAATGGTTTATCGGCGGAAGGGCAGCATTTAGACGAAGATTCATTATCGGCTTTTGTCGAAGGCAGTTTAGGGAAAAAAGAATCTCAGCTGGTTATCAGTCATCTGGTTGATTGTTCATTTTGCCGCCACGTAACGACGGAACTTGTAAAATTGGATTTCGCTTTTGCCGATGAAATCTCGCAGGTGGCTGTTAAAACGGAGGCACCTTCCAGAATTTCCGAAGTTTTAAGCAATGTTTTATCACGAATTTTTGGCTCGAATGACGGCGTAGTTTTCGCCCATAACGAAAAGGAAGAGGATAACCAAAAAATAGAGCAAAGCGAAGAAAATACGGAAAAAGAAACTGATAAACAGGCATATTAGTTTTGATTTGCAAATACTAAAAGTTACTTGTTTCAATAATATATAAATTATTGCAAACAGGTAACTTTTAGCTTTTTAAAAGATACTTTCCGCGAGTATCGTTTGCTTATTTCGGAAAAAAAGTTCGGTTACATCTGATTGCGCCTATAATTTCCGTATTCATAGAGTTATAATTTTCTCTTAAAACATCTGTGTTTTTTAAAGGAGATAAAATTTGTCAGAAAATAATCATAAATGCCTTCCGAATGATTATCCCGTTTCAGTTGAAAAAGTTGCGGTTGCCAAACTGCCGACGAAAATCGGAGATTTCCGCATTGCGGGTTATCGCTCTTTAACGAGCAACGAAGAATTTGTCGTTTTATTTAAGGGCGAAATGAAAGCCGATACGCCGACGCTCGTGCGGATTCATTCGCAATGTCTGACGGGCGATGTTTTCGGTTCGATCAAATGCGATTGCGGTTTGCAGCTTGAAAAAGCCATGGAATTGATCGAAAACGAAGGCTGCGGCGCAATCGTCTATCAACAGCAGGAAGGACGCGGAATCGGGATCATCAATAAAATTCGCGCTTACGCGCTTCAGGATAACGGCGCGGATACGGTCGAAGCCAACGAAAGATTGGGTTTTGCGATTGATGCGCGAAATTACCAGCAATGCGCCGAAATTTTATTCGATCTCGGACTCTGCAAGGTTCGCGTAATGTCCAATAATCCCGATAAGATCAAAGCCCTGCAAAATGCCGGTCTGCAGGTTGTCGAACGCGTCGCGCTCGAAGTCGAAGCCAGAGAACCGGCAGCGCATTACATGAAAACGAAAAAAGAAAAAATGGGACATCTGCTCGATGCCGAATTTTGAGATTTCAGCAACAGATGTGGTCTTTGGTTTTTGGTTTTCGGTCTTTGAATTTTGCTCTGATATTCAAAAACAGTGCCCCGGTTTTTCCAAAAACCGAAAGAGGCATTTTCCATTATCAGTTTTCAATTATCCGTTGATCCTTACATTCCGACCAAAGTCACGCCGTCCGGCACTTTTCCGGTCGCGGTTTTTCCGACGACTTCGGCTTTTTCCAGATCAATTTTCAATACGAAATCTTCCTGAACGGCAGTTACGAAGGCGAATCTTGAATCCTTTGAAAACACGATTCCGAGCGGTACGCTTTCGAGTTTGATTCTTCTTATTTCCTTACGCGTCGCCGCGTCTGTTACGATGATTTCCTTTGTTTCGGGAATCGTCGAATAAACGTGCCTGCCGTCGGGCGTAAATCTGACGCGGTAGGGACGCGCACCGAGTTTGATCTTTTCAACTACTTTTTTTGCCGCCGTATCAACAACGTCAATCGCGCCTTCAGCATTTAAACCGACCCAAACTTCCTTGCCGTCCGGTGAAAGGTCTATCGCTTCGGGCTGTTTGCCGACGGCGATATGAGTAATTTGCGACCCGGCGGGCGGAATATTGGCAAATTCAAACATCGTCACCGAATCCGAACCGATATTCGCCGTATAAAAACGCTTTTGATCAGATGAGCCGACAACCATATGCGAGCCGTTCTGCCCCGTTCCCATCATCCAATCAACTTTGTTCGTCGCCGGATCAAAACGGGCGATGGCACGATTTGTTTCCGCCGTAAAATAAATTTTCCCGCCGATTTCGATGATTCCGTGCGGACGCATCAACGGCAAAAGATCAACGCGGCGCACTTCTTTTTTTGCCGCCAGATCAATGACAGAAAGCGAACTTCCTGGCGTTTGTGCGCCGTAATTGGCAACAAAAGCAAGCTTTCCGTCCGCCGAAGCAACGACCTCGTGCGGCGAATCACCGACCGCAACCGTGGCTAAAATCTTCATATTCGACGGGTCGAAAATCATCAGATTTGCATCGTTTTTATTAAGGACGAGCAGATACTTTTGATCTGTTTGGGCAGATGTCGAAATTGAAAAAATGAAAAACAGCGCGAAAAATGAATAGAAAAAAAACCGTAAAAATCGCATATAAATTCTCCTTTTGGGTTTGAAATTTAGAAAATAGATAACGACTTTTACGGAACGATTTGAAAAAGGTTTCTAAATAAAAAGTACCGCCAGCGTCCCGCTAGCTGTCGTGGCAGCGTCTCGCTGGCACGTGTTTAAATTCTAAAATGTCAAAAGATAAAATATTGACGTAGAAACGCCAGCGAGACGCTGCCGGAACAGCCGCTGGGACGGGCGGCGTTACAATTGATTTTATTTCAATCTGTGCGCAAATTTTTGCCGGAATTTGCCGACCTTCGGCGCGACGACCGCCGCGCAATAGGGCTGATTCGGATTTTTCTCGAAATAATTCTGATGATAATCTTCCGCCGGATAAAAGTTTGTAAATTCGGTGATTTCCGTAACAATCGGTTTTCCGAAAACATCTTCTTCGGTCAATTCTTTGACCACTTCTTCGGTCAACTCTTTTTGTTCGGGCGAATGATAAAAAACCGCCGAACGATACGACGATCCGACATCATTTCCCTGCCTGTTCAAAGTCGTCGGATCGTGTGTGCCGAAAAATATTTCGAGAATTTCTTTGTAGGAAATTTCTTCCGCGTCAAATTTTATTTGCACAACTTCGGCGTGTCCGGTCGTCTCCGAGCAGACTTCCTGATATGTCGGGTTTTCGGTATGCCCGCCGGAATAGCCCGAAACGACATCTTCAACGCCCGTTACATTGTCAAAAACCGCTTCCGTACACCAAAAGCAACCGCCGCCGAGCGTTGCCGTTTCTAACATTTTGTTTTCCATAGTTTTATTTCACCACAAACATAAAAAGGATACAATGCCCCTGATTTATTCCTAATTTTCTATTTAATATTAACTGTCGAGCGGACTTTTAACAAATGATTTATTTTTCAAAACGTGTGTATAAATTTGTGTTGTACGAATGTCTTTGTGTCCGAGCAGTTCCTGAACGGTGCGAATGTCGTTTTGTTACATGATTTTTAACTGTAGTTGTCAAAAATCGGTGTCTAATCAATCCGCATATAAGGTTATTATGATATAAAGTTATTAGGCAGAAAACTTTCTGCCTAATACACGAAAAACAAAAATTATGCGGAAATATTTCCGCATAACACACAAAATTCCGTGATTGGACGGAAGAGTTTCCGCTCAATCATAAGTTGGGCTTTCTCGACAACTTAATAAATGGAGGTTAAAAATATGAAATCTAAGACTGTTCTGTTCTTGCTTGTAGCCTTTTTAATTATCGGCGCAAGTATGCCAAGTTATTCACAAAACTCAAATGATTCAAATAAAATAGAACTGCCGCCGGGCGAATGGTCATTTTCTTATCCGTCAATTTCTCGTCTCGGATTGGTGGACGCGCCGACTAAAATTGTCAGCACTACTGCCAACGGGAAAAATTACGGCACGATAACTAAAATCGGACTCGTAAATTTGTCACCGAAAACAATCACGGCGGTTAAGTTTCAGTGGTATTTGTTTCGGGAAGAGTCGCCCGAAAAAATCGTGGTAAAAGGCGAAACTCCAATTATCGGCGCGGGCGAATTTAAGCCGAACGAAACGCGCGAAATTGAGTATCCGATTGTTTCGTTCGGCAAAATCTACCAACCTCTGGTGAAGAATGGAAAGTTGGAAGGTCAATTTGTCATTGAAGTCGCGGTTAACGAAATTTTGTTTGACGACGGCTCGAAATGGACGCGAGAGCAATGATTCAAGTTTCGCGGTGAACACGAAAGCCCAAAAATTCAATGGACGTGAGGGCAAAACACGGACGCTGTTTCGTTTGCCAAGTTGCGCAGTGTTTTGCTCCACGTCATTTCAGCCGTTATAATCCGTCAAAATCATAGATTATTTCGTAATTATCCGCGTTTTCAATCAAATTGTTTCCCGGTCGGACGGCAAGCATCGTTTGAAAACCTGCTTTTCGTGCCGCGTCTAATTCTTGCGCGACATCGGATATGAACAAAAAGTTTTCCACAGGTGGAAAACTTTTTTCGCGGGCGATTCGCCGGTAACTTTCGACCTCGCGTTTTCCGCCAACATTTGTGTCGAAATACTCTGAAATAAAAGGAGTTAGATCGCCTTTGTCAGTATATTTAAAAAGCAGTTTCTGCGCCAAACGGCTGCCTGAAGAATAGATGGCGAGTGTTTTTCCTTCCACTTTCCAACGCTTAAAAGCTGGGAAAACATCTTCGTAAATTTCTGATTTCAATTCGCCGGATTCGTAGCCTTCCTTCCAGATTTTTCCCTGAATTGATTTGAGCGGCGTAGATTTGCGGTCGGTTTCGATCAGGAATTTCAGATATTCGGCGATTAATTCGGGCAAGGTTTCATCGAAATTTTTGCCGTAAATCTGATTGAGAAAATCCTTTTTATATTCACTTTTAAGCTTGGCGATTTCTTCTTGAAGTTCAGCAAGATTTTGCTCGACAAAATCGCTAACTTTGTTTTTCGCAAACTGAAAAAGCGTTTTGTGAACAAAATCAAGCGGCGTGGTCGTGCCTTCGATGTCCAGAAGAATTGCTTCGATCATATTAGAAATTAACCGCGAAATACGCCAAAAACGCTAAAATAAATCATAACAAAATTTTCGCGTTATTTGGCGTATTTCGCGGTTTATAAATCTGCCGAAATAGGAGAAACGCCGAAATAAAGTGGCTAATATTTTTCGTCCGTTCCGCTTTCGGTGTAAAGCGGAGTCCAGCCCGAAGGATTTTGAAAAAGGCGTATGGCGCGAATCGTCATATCTTCACATAAATTAAACCAATGGTATGTTCCGCGCGGCACACGGATTAAATCTCCCGCTTCTACTTCGATGGAAATGACTTCCGCGTTTTCCGGCGCAATGTAAAAAATTCCGCGCCCCCTTATAATAAAACGAACTTCGTCTTCATCGTGCCAATGCTCGCGCTTAAATTTATCGAGCATTTCGCTTAAATTCGGCGTAGTCTGCACGATGTTTATCACATCTGCCACCGCATAACCGCCTTTTAATTTCAGCTTTTCGATTTCCGCACTGTAAGCCTGCAAAATTTCTTCATCCGAAGCATCGGGCGAAATATCGTAACTCGCCTGCCATCTTTCGTAATCAATACCGATTTTTTCGAGATATTGCTTGATTTCGCGGGCTTCGCGCAACGTCGTATTTTTATCGGGTATATTTACAATTGCCATATTTCCTTACAATTCAGATTGTTCAAAAATAAAAAGATATTTCTCTTGATAAATTATTTCAAACTTCTGCCTAAAACCTCAAATAAAAACTCAAAGATTTCGATGTGCCGGCGGGCTTCCGCGATGCTTTTTCCCCACGTATAAAGTCCGTGGCGGCGCAAAAATACGCCGTGAATTTCGGGATTTTCACGAATTACGTTTTCAATGACGTGCGCCAGCGCGATGTAATCCTGCGAATTTTCGATGATGGGAACTTTTTCGCGGTGTTTATGAGTTTTCACGCCCGCCAGACCTTTGAGCATTTCGTAGCCCTCGATCTCGATTGCGCCTTCCGCGTAAAAAGCGTCGGACAAAATCGTTCCCCAGACCGAATGCGTGTGCAGAATCGCTCCGGTTTTCGGCTTTAAACGATAGATCGTCAGATGCAACAGAGTTTCGGCGGAAGGTGCGCCGAAACCCTGCAAAACGTCAGCATTATCGTCAATCTCCAAAAAATTCGTTTCGTCCAGGTTTCCTTTGTCGTTGCCGCTCGCCGTAATGCAGATTTGCAGAGGGCTGGCGGAAACCTTCGCGCTGAAATTGCCGCTTGTGCCGAAAACCCAGCCGCGCCTGTAAAATTCGCGTCCCGCATCGGTTAATATTCTGGCTAAATTTCCGAAACTCATCAACAAAAAGTCTAGCTGATTTGGTCTTTCAGAAGCAAATTATTTTTTGATAAATGTTTTGAAAAAAATCAGCAAAAGATTAATGACCGGATTTTGCTTCTTCGGGAGTGTTGCGTTGATAGATTTCACCGATTATCTTTCAAGCAGATTACAATTTATTCTCATCAAATCGTATTTCCCGTCCAAAATTCCCGGACGCATCTTTATTATCAATTCCACCTGGTTTTTGTCGTCGGTCAGGAGGCAAACCTCGCTTGTGATTTTCTTGAAAACCCGATTTGCGGGATAAGCGGGAACATTTAGTTCAGCCATCGCCCATTCGTGAAACGGCAGTATTTTTTCGCTACCACTTTTTGTTTGAAAAACACTCTCTCGTATAAATTACTCCGGCACCCAATAAGTTCGTCCGCCGTCGGAAACTTTTTTCAAGCCTAATTTCGGCAATTCGGATTCAGAAACGCCGAGATATGTAAAATGCGGCAGATCGGAAACGACGGTTTGAAACCAGCCGTTTTTTGCCAGAATATCTCGCACTTTGGCGTTGTCGTATTCGGTTACGTCAAGCGCGAGCATCGAAATATGTTGCGAAGTTCCGGGGGGCGCGACCGAATAAATGATTGATTTGGAAAAGCCGGTCGCAAAATAAATTCCTTGCGCTTCGAGTTTGAAAATCTCGGAAATTTGTTCGGGAATCGCAAGAGCTTTGATGCGATTGGCATCGGCTTGCGTGATTTTCCCTTTACCGACCCAATGTGTTAAGCCCGGATTTACACGGCTTTCCCAATTTTTAACCGTTCCCGCGTAATTTCTTCGCGCCGCATCCGAACCGCCGCGCGGCGTAATAGTTGTACCGCTTTGTTTGGCATCATTGATCGCTTTTTTAAGCGCATTCATTGCCGGAGTTTGCAGTTCAATGGTTGCGCCGCCGATTGATTCGCTTGATTTTGAAATGCCGGATTGCCATGCTGAAACTTCGGCTTCATTGTTAAAAACAACTTTCGGCGGCGGAACTGCGCCGCTTTTGGCAACAAACATCGCGCCGTATTCTTTCAGCATTTTTTGTCCGACTGCGTCGGTCGGCGGAGTAAAACCGCTCGGCAGATTTGCCGTAAAACCGCCGCTGTTTATTTCTTCTTTTGTTGAATCATTTGAATCATTCATTTTATCGTCGGAATTTTTGACAGTTTCCGTATCATTTTTTGAATCAGCATTAGTATTTTCTTTTGATCCTGCCGGAGTCGGGGTTTTCGTCGGCGAAGAAGACGACAAATTGCTTTCTTTCGGGGACCAGCAAGCGGATAAAACTACACAAAAAATAACAATCAGAAGTAAATTTTTGCTTTTCATAAGTTTTGGAGATATTTTTTTATAGTTGGTCTTCGGTCTTTGGTTTTTGGTATTTGTTTTCAAGTTTAACTTTCTTTGATTTAAAGCAAGCGACTCGGACATCTTCATCAGTTCCGAATTTTAGAGTCAGTTTAAATTTTCGCCAGCGTCCCTTTCACGGACAAAATAGACAAATTTTCAAAATCTAAACGGACTCTTAACCGGTAAAATCACAGTTAAGCAGATGAGCAAAAGTTTTATGCCAAATTGAAAAATATCATTTGTTAAAAATAAAAACTTTCTGCAACTCGTCTGTAACTCAAAACTTTCTGTGAACTGCTTAATAATAAACAAACGGCGTAAAAACCCAACCGCGTGCGCCGCTTTCGGTTTGAATATACGCCCAATTTGCGGTTGTTCCGCGCCATTCGTCATAGTTTGACGAATAATTAATTATATAAATCCGTTGTTTGAGCGAAAGACTGCCGACTTTTTTGCCGGTTAAGCTCGGTGAACCGCGCAAAACCACATTGCTGGCATTGCAATAAGCTACGCGTGCGCCCGACGGCGGTGGAACTTTCGTGTCTTTTTTCGGCGGCGGCGGAACATCTTGTTTCGCCGGAGTTTCGGAGTTTTTTGATTTATCTTTGTCGTCTGACTTTTCTTTATCTTTCGAATCTTTTACCGAAATCGAAGCGGATTTTGCAATCTCATTGTTGTTGGCTTTTTTTGAATCTTTGACTTGAAATGCCCAAAACTTGTGATTTCCTTCGTTTAAAAATCCGTTAAACAAAGCAAACGCATATTTTCCTCTGGCAAGTCCGGTTGAAATGCGCAGTCTTTTCATCTCTGTTTTTCCTTCGATCGGCACAGCTTGAAAATCAATCTGTTTGAGATTTCCGTCGTTTTCAATCGTGTCTAATTGGACGAGTTTCAGATCCGTAACCGGAATTTCCTTGGCATCGGAAAACAAAATTAAACCCGAATTTTCTTCAAACACAGGCAGCGATTCGTCACTTAAAAGCTTTTCTTTTTCTTCCAGAGCGTTGACGACATCGGTTTTCTTAATCTCATTAACTGCCGTTTTATCAGCAGTTTGTACAAACATTCCAAGATGATCGGGCAAAATTTCGGCGGTTTGCGGATTCGGATTTTGCTGTTGCTGCCAGAAATAAAAACCTCCTGCGCCGATTGCGCCTAAAATAATTAAAATTACCACAGCCAATGCAGCAAAAATTAAACCTTTACCGCTTTTTTTCGGTGTTTGATAATTCGGCGGCATCTGATTCGGATAAGATGGCGGCGGATAAGCGGTTTGCACCGATTGCGGTTCGTTTGCTTGATTCGGCTGAAAAATCTGCGTCGGAGGCATAACGTCCGGCTGAGTCTGCATATTTTGAGAGATTGTTTCACCGCAACTTACGCAAAACGAATTTTCATCATCATTAACCGCATTGCAATAAGGACAATTCATAGTTTTCTCCAAAATAATTTATTATTTTCTGACAGGTGTTCAAGCGTTTGGAAGAACCTTTACGCCGCGAAAAGCAGGAAAACCATACGCTTATCAAAAAATTTAGTGGCTGATTAGGTCTTTGGTCTTTGGCTTTTAATCTTTGATTTTTGCTCTGATACTCTGAGTTTCGTCTCAAAAATCAGTTGCTTTTTATTAAAAAGACTTTTTCAAAGACCAAAGACCAAAAGCCAAAGACCTATTCAATTACAAAATTTAAAGGTTTGGAATCCAAAATTTCTGTCCGCCGGAAGTAACGGGTTTCAAGCCTAATTTCGGCAGTTCTGCTTCCGAAACTCCGATAAATGTAAAATGCGGTAAATCGCTCTGCACGGTTTGAAACCAGCCGTTGGCGGCTAAAATATCTCTAACTCTTTTATCACCAAATTGCTGTACGTCCAAAGCGAGCATAAAAATATGTTGCGATGCACCGGGCGCAGCAACCGAATAAAGAATTGATTTATCGAAACCCGTGCTGAAATAAAAGCCTCTGTCTTCCCATTCCAAAACCCTGGCGACCTGTTCGGGAACCGGCAGTTTTTTTGCCGCCTCTGCCTCGGCTCGTGAGATTTTTCCGCGTTTTGTCCAGTAATTGAGCGCGGGGGAAAAACGCGAATTCCAAAGCCTGTATGTGTCTGCAAATGAACGACTTCCGGCAATTGCTCCACCGCGCGGCGTGATTCTTAAACCTTTTTTGGCAGCTTCATCGCGGGCTTTGAGCAAGGCTTCCATCGCCGGTTTTTGCAGAGTTATCTGCGTTCCACCGATATTTTCCGTCTGCGGATTTGCAGCGGTTTGAAAAACAGAAACTTGTGCGTCATCTTCAAAAATACATTTTGCCGGCAGTTTTCCGCCGTTATTTGAAACAAAAATCGCCCCGTAATCGGCAAAAACGCGTTTCGCTGCCAGATTCGTTTCAATCGGACAAATCTGTGAAAGTTTTATTTTATAAGTTTTCTCCAGTTTGGCTTCAATAAATTCAATAAAATTCGGTGTTTCAAACGCTTTTTTCTGCGCAGAAATTTGATTTATTCCGGTAAATAAAACCAGCAAAACAACAATAAATTTTAGCTTAAAAATATATTTCATAAAATTACCGAGCGGCATAAAAAATACAGTATTTGACTAAATTGGCGTAAAACATTTTTCGGGAAATCCGTTTGCGAGCGCGAATTCTTTTAGCACTTCGACGACACAGCTATCAAAATTTTTCGATGTTTTTTCCTCTAAAGTCTTTAACATAACAAAACTTCAGCCCAAATTTTAACATTATTCGTATTTTTATAAAATAATTTTTCCTCAAATGTATTTCAGCCAATTTCATATTTTCATCAGGTCGAAGAAGCGGCATTTGTAATTTACGAACTGCACGAAAGCATCGAACAGCCGACTTTTGTTTTTGCCCAATCGGGGCGTTTGGCAAACCATTTTTCCGATTCCGGTTGGTCGTTGTATGGTTTGAGAAGCAGATTAAATAATTCATTCACAACCCGATAATCACCTTTGTCTGCTGCGTCTATTGCCAGTTGCGCCATATAATTTCGCAGGACGTATTTCGGGTTTACTCGGTTCATTTGCGAGATTCTTTCCGGCTTTTCGCGGTTTTCGGCGATCAGGATTTCGGCGTAAGTTTCTAAAAAATTATTCCATTCATCTTTGAAGTTTTCGAGCGTTTCGGAGTAGCTCGATTCTTCTAAAAGCGTCCAAAATTCGTTTGGTTTATTCTCGTCGAATTTACTTAAATTGCGGAAAAATAGCGTTAAATCCATTTCGCTTTTGTACATTAATTTTTCGAGGTCGGCGATAAAATCCGCGTCCGATTCCGTCTTTAAGCCTAATTTATCGGACATCATTCGGACGTGTTTCGACTGATAATTTGTTTGGTAACTGTTCAAAATTTCTTCAAGAGGTTTCGCGTCTTCGATCAGCGGATAGAGCGCGTTGCCAAGCTGCATCAGATTCCAAACGCCGATCGCGGCTTGATTGCCGAAACGATAGCGTTTTTGTCCGGCGTCGGTCGTATTCGGTGTCCAATTCGGGTCGTAATCTTCGAGCCAGCCGTAAGGTCCGTAATCAATCGTCAAACCCAAAATTGACAGATTATCCGTATTCATCACGCCGTGAACGAAGCCGACGCGTTCCCAGTGGATCATCAGATCAAGCGTTCGTTCGAAGATTTCGCGGAAAAATTCAACGTAAGTTTCTTTGCTTGGCTTGCCGAGATGCGGATAAAAATGTTCGATCGTGTAATCGGTCAGTTTTTTGAGGTTTTCCAAATCCTGCCGCCACGCAAAAATTTCAAAATTGCCGAAACGCACGAAAGACGGCGCAACGCGGCAGACAATCGCGCCTTTTTCAAATTCGGGATTTCCGTCATAAAGCATATCGCGCAAAACATCGTCGCCGGTCAAAGCAAGCGATAAAGCGCGAGTTGTCGGCACGCCGAGATGAAACATCGCTTCCGAACAGAGATATTCACGAATCGAAGACCGCAAAACCGCGAGTCCGTCCGCGCCGCGCGAATACGGCGTTTTGCCTGCGCCTTTGAGCTGCAAAGCCCATTGCTGATCTTTGTGATTGACTTCAAAAAGATTGATCGCGCGACCGTCGCCGAGCTGTCCAGCCCAATTTCCGAATTGGTGTCCGGCATAAGCCATTGCAAACGGATTCGTGCCTGGATAAATTTCCGCGCCGGAAAAGACTTTGAGAAATTGTTCGCTCTTTGCGTCTTTTTCAGTTAAGCCGACCGCTTCGAGCATGTTTGGCGAAACGTGAATCAGCGAAGGATTTTTCGGTTTCGTCGGCGTAACATAAGAAAAAGCGGCGTTCATCACCTGCCGCACACGGTTTTCCGTATTCGGATCGGCGGGCAGTTCTTTATTAAAAGTGTCGTTTAGATTTAATTTCATTTGTTTTATTGTCGCAGTTTTGGAACGGTTTAGACAAATGATTCGGGGTTTCGCCAAATCCGCATTCTTCGCAGACTTGTTGCTAGCGCGTATTTCCGTGTTGGTTGCCGCCGTATATTTTGTTAAAATTCTGAGCAAATGAATAATTTAACCGCGATTGTGATCGGAGCGACCGGCGCGACCGGCAAAGAGTTGGTCAAATTGCTGCTCGGCGACGAAGATTTTCAAAAGGTCAGGATTTTTATTCGCCGCGCAGACGATTTGAATCATCCGAAACTGGAAAAAAACATTGTGGATTTTAATCAAATTGATGATTGGAAAAACGATCTGCGCGGCGATGTTTTGTTTTCGGCTCTCGGCACGACTTTGAAGCAGGCGGGCAGCGAAGCGGCGCAATACAAGGTTGATTTCACATACCAATTTGAAACGGCAAAAGCGGCGGCTGAAAACGGCGGCGTAAAAAATTACGTTTTGGTTTCTTCGACGGGCGCAGATCCGAAGGCGTTTTTCTTTTATCCGCGAATGAAAGGCGAACTGGAAGAAGCCATCAAAACGCTCGGTTTTGAGCGGATTCATATTTTTCAGCCCGGCATTTTAGAGCGCAATGCCGACGATAATCGCCTGATGGAAAGTCTCGGTTTGACGGCGATCAAAGCCTTGAATTCCGTCGGACTTTTCAAATCGCAAACGCCGATGCCCGTCAAGGTTTTGGCGGAGAAAATGATCAAAGTTTCAAAATCTGCGCCGGCGGAAAAAGTAAATTATTATAAATTGGACGAGATTTTTGATTTATAATTGACAAAAAATATATGAAACACGAAAAAATTCTGCAAAAAGTGAGAAAATTGATAGACGAGCGCGAGCTGACGGACGAGAATCTGGAAACGGCGCGGAATGAACTGTTTGCCATTGTCGAAGTAGATTCCGAATGCGACCGGGCTTACGGGCTTTTATCGGAGATCAATTACTGGTTCGGCGAATATTCCGATGATGCGGAAGACAAACTCGCTTTTTTTGATGAAGGCGTCGAATGCGGAAAAACGGGCATCGAAATAAACGAAGATTCGGTAGAATCGAATTTCTGGCTGGCGGTCAATTACGGCGCGTTCGGGCAGGAAAAGGGAATTATGCAGAGCCTTGCGCTGATTAATCCGATCAAAAATTTAGCTGAAAAAGTCATCGAACTCGACGAAGGCTATTTTTACGGCGGCGCGTGGCGCGTTCTCGGCAGACTTTACAACAAAGCTCCGGGTTTTCCGTTTTCCATCGGCAACAACAAAAAAGCGATTGAATGTCTGGAAAAAGCGGTCGAACTCGGTCCTAAATTTCATTTGAATCATCTTTTTCTCGCCGAAGCGTATCTTTCAAACCGCGAAAAAGCGAAGGCAAAAGAACATCTGGAATGGATTCTGAACGCGCCGCTCAACAAAAACCACGAACTCGAAGACGAAGACTCCAAGCGCGAAGCTGAATTGTTGTTGGAAAATCTGTAAAAATCAAATTATTTTACGCTGAAAATACGGATGATTTTTGTAAAAAAGGGAAAGATATTTTTTATGATATAAAATAAATACTGCGAGTTAAGAATAAGACTTTGCCGCGTAACTATAAGCAGATTGATTTTTATGAGAAATTTCTGACGGGCAAAGCAAATGAAAAAATTGCTCCTTGTCCAGGAGTTGATTCCGCCCAGATTCTTCCGTCGTGCTTTTCAATGATGAGTTTTACAATTGAAAGACCGACACCTGTTCCTTCAAAATCACTCGCCGTATGTAATCGCTTGAATATTTCGAAAAGCTGATCGTAATATGCCATATCGAAACCTGCGCCGTTATCTTTTACATATAAAATAATTTCGTCGTTATCAACGGTTGAGCCGACCTCGACAATCTGCTTATCCTTTTTGGCAGAATACTTGACGGCATTAGAAAGAAGATTTACAAAAACCTGCTCAATCATTGCTGAATCGCCTTCGATCTCCGGCAAATCATTCACGACGAAATCAATTTTTTCGGGATGCTCTTTGGATAAATTCTGCCAGACAATATCAACCAGGTCTGAGGTGTTTATTTTATTTTTTCGCACACTTTTTCGGCTTATTCTTGAAAAATTCAAAAGGCTCGTTATCAGGTTCGACATCCTTTTCGATGAATTGATAATGTGATCTGTGTAGGTATTGCATTCGTCTGAAAGTTGATCGCTTGCCTCATCTTTTAATATCTGTGCAAAGCTCATAATTGCCCGCAAAGGAGCTTTCAAGTCGTGCGAAACAGAGTATGAAAAAGCCTCAAGGTATCTGTTGGCTTCCGATAGATCTCGAGTTCGTTCGATAACTCTGGTTTCTAATTCGGCATTCAATTTTCGCAGTTCTTCCTCGCTTTTTCTTAGATTTTGTTCGGCTGCCAGTTTTTCAGTTATATCATTTGCCAAAACCAAAGCCGCTTTTACATCATTAAATTCAATAGTATTGCTTTCAATCTCCACTTGAATAATATCGTTATTTTTTTTCTTGTGCCGAAAAATATCATTATAATAGCTTTGTTTATTTAGCTTGGAAGTTTCAATGGCTTTCTCCAGTAATGGAATATCCTCGACAGGTCGGATTTCCCTAATTGTCATCGAGAGAAATTCTTCGCGGGTATAACCGTAATGTTTGATCGCCGCTTCATTTACGTTTAAGAATTTAAGGGTAGCGACATCATATACCCACATTGGAATCGGACTTAAACGAAACAAACTGCGGTAGTTTTGCTCCGATTGCGAGAGTTCGTTGTAAATTTTTTTTCGCTCAATGCCGTATGAAATAGACTTGTAAAGCTGCAAACTCTGCAAATCATCTTTCATCAGATAATCCGACACGCCCCAACCAAGCGCGGTGATTCCGAAACCTTTGTCGGTATAACCGGTCAACACAATGACAGGTATTTGTCCGGCAAATTCCAAAACTTTCTTTACTAATTTCTCGCCGCGTTCATCCGGCAGGGAAAGATCCAGCAGAATTACATCAAAAACGGGATCTTTCTGCAGTGTTTGTATTGTTTGGAATAGAGATTCGGCTCTAACAATCTCCGGTTGCTTGATTTCTTCGACAAGCAATTCTTCAATAATTATAAAATCGCCTTCGTTGTCTTCGACAACCAAGACTTTAATAAATTCTCTGGAATACGTCATATTTTCGGGAGGGTTAAATCAAAGGGTTGTTAGTTAACGGGGCGCGGTATCTGAACTATCGAAATCCAAAAATTCTCTATCGTCGTTACTACTTCTACAAACTTTTTCACATCAACCGGCTTGGTTATGTAACAGTTTGCGTGATTTTTGTATGCTTTATAAATATCCACTTCGCTAGAAGAAGTGGTCAGCATAACTATGGGAATATGTTTTAAATCCTCGTTATTTTTAATTTTCGTTAAAACTTCGTGACCGTTTAGTTTGGGCAAATTTACATCCAGCAATATTAGATTGGGCAGGTCTTTTTCATTGCTGTACTTACCTTTTTTTTCTAAATACTGAACGGCTTCCCAACCGTCTTTCAAAATAGTAATGTCGTTGCTGACCTTGCCTTCTTCGAGTGCTTCGGTAATCAATAGTATATCGCCTTCGCTGTCCTCTACAATTAAAATTTTAATTGGTTTCATCTTGATGTTTTCTAATCAATTATTTCTAATCAGGTGCTTTTTGACAGTAAAGTTAAAAGTCGCCCCTTCATTTTCAAATGATATTATATCAATTTCTCCGCCTAATTGCTGAACTATTTTTTTACAAACTGCCAAACCGATTCCCGTGCCGGAATATTCGTTCTTGTGGTGCAGACGCTGAAACAAAATAAACAGCTTCTCGTGAAACTCCGGCGAGATGCCGATGCCGTTATCTTTAACGCTGAATTGCCAGTGCGCCGGAGTT
>JBGTIH010000050.1:0-4098 GCA_041745765.1 Pyrinomonadaceae bacterium
TTCTCCGACAATCAAAACGTCGCCCATACTTAATTGCATAACTTTCAAGTTTTTTTCATCAACAGGTATTTTCATAGTGTTTATTTATCCTCTTTTTTGCTCTTTTTTTCAATTCGGTTTAATCTGACAAAGTAGAATTAATTCGTTAAATCATACTCTTGGCACTAATTTTGCTTATTTTTTAACAGTTCAAACATTTGTATTCAATTTATGCACAAGTGCTTTTTGACAATTGTGAAGAATAAAATATTTCTTCGCTCTAAAAATGAAATTGTGAGTGTCGCAGTTAAATCAGCTCATATTTAACTGATTACTTGTTTTTCAAGCGATAGAAATAATATAAGGGGAATTATCAAACAAGGGGGGTTATGAAATTTAGAATTTCGGGGAATAATACAGAGAGTTTTTCTCACAACTTAAGTAAAAGTTTATATGCTGAATGGAACGGAGAAAGTTTCAGCCGGATTTTTGAACCGGAAAATGATCTGCCGTCGGATGCCCGAAATGCTTACGAAGATTTTCAGGCTCACGTTTCCGCCGATGACTTTTCGTGTGTCGGTGCTAAAGCCGCACTTAACGGAAATTTATTTCGCTTCGGTTTTTACGAACAAATGAACGCGCCGGAAACTAATCAAATTTTAGCGCACGATTTGCGTCTCTTTGCCGCCGAACAAAAAAACATCATTACCAATTACGCGAGTTTTGCCGCGATTTTCGCCGCTCCGCCAGTCGAAAATGAAGACTTGTGGGAAAATGCGCTGTGGACTCAGTTAAAAAATCTCCACGAAATTGACCGAAAACAATTCGTATGGGATTCGACCGTCAGCAACGTCCCGGAAGACGTGAATTTTTCGTTTAGCGTTGCCGGAACAGGATTTTTTATCGTCGGGTTGCATCCGAACAGCTCGCGGAAAGCGCGGCGATTTTCGCAAATGGCACTGGTTTTTAACCCGCACGCGCAATTTGACCGGTTGCGCGAAAACGGGCAGTATGACCGTATGCAAAAGACGATTAGGGCGCGCGAGATAAAGCTGCAAGGTTCGCTCAACCCGAATTTAAGCGACTTCGGCGCGCAGAGCGAAGCCAGGCAATATTCCGGTCGCGCCGTTGAAGAAAACTGGAAATGTCCATTTCACGCGCAGTTGGAGAAGGCGAAAAATCTGAAAAATAAATTCAAGAAAATCTTCGGTTAAAATATTCAATGACGAAAAAATATCATCTCGAGCCGCAAACCGGAATCGGTTTGACAATTAAAAAAGGGCAGCTTTTAAAAATTACTGACCCAACGGGCGAACAGGTTTCCGATTTGACGGCTTTCTCGCTTGAGGATAAAGCGGAATGGCTTTCTTCCGGGCGCACGATTGATTACGCCAACAAAATTTACCTGACGACCGGCAATCTGCTTTATTCAAACCGCAGCCGACCGATGCTGACAATTGTTGAAGATACAGTCGGAAGGCACGATTTTCTGCTGACTCCGTGCAGTCCCGAAACTTTTCAGATTATCTACAACAACCACGAATATCACCCGAGCTGCTTTGAAAATCTGCACACGAATCTGGCTCAGTTCGGCATCACGCCCGATATGATTCCGACGACGCTCAATGTTTTCATGAACGTTGTCGTTATCGAAACAGGCGAGTTGCGGATTGACCCGCCGCCTTCAAAAGCCGGTGATTACATTATTTTTCGTGCGGAAATGGATTTGATTTTAGGAATTACGGCGTGTTCCGCCGAAATGTCGAATAATTACAGCTTCAAACCGATTGACGTGGAAATTTACGACGCTTAAAACCCGGTCGCAGCAACCGCGCCGTATTTTTCGAGCGTCGCCAGCGCGGGCGCGAGTTTTTCATAAAAAAAGACGATGACTTCGTTTTCCTTAATTTCAGCAATTGCATTATCAAAGGCTTGCGCCGCGTCGAGAACGATTTTGCATTCGTTTTGATTGCCTGCTTCCAAGACCAGACGGCAAAGCATTTGTGCGACTTCGCCGCTTTTCCGTCCGCGCAGATTCACATCGCCTTTGACGATAATCCGGTCAAATCCGGCAACCGCAATTCGTCCGGCGGCTTCGATGACATCGTCACGCCGGTCGCCCGGAAAGCTGATAATGCCCGTGATGGTCTTGCCGCGCCAGCGCGAAGTCATTTGGCAAATAGCTTCCAAAGCCTTCGGATTATGTCCGTAATCAATCAGGGCGAAACCTTTCCCGACCCGGTAAAAATTGCTTCTGCCCGGATTGTGAAGCGCGTTTTGAAAACTGTAAAGCCCGGCGGCAATTTGTTCGGGCGATAATCCGAGAGCGCGGCTGACGGCTGAAACCGCCATCGCGTTTTGAATCTGAAAGTCTGCCGTCCCGTTAATCGTAATCGGAATTTTGTCCGTTTCGGCAATTTGCAGAATTTTCGCGCCATTCTTTTCGCAAATCCATCTATCACGGACAAAATAAACGATTCCGCCCGTTTCCGAGTGATTTTTTATAATCTGATTGTCCTGCGACATTCCGAAAAAGACGATATTCTTTTTTGTTTGCGCAACTTGCGGGCGATTCGTTAAAGCGGCGGATTCGGCATCGTCGGCGTTTAGAACAAGTGTTCCGTTCTCGATCACGCGCTCGGCGATGAGCGATTTGATATTGACCAGATCAGCGACCGATTCGATTCCGTCCTGTCCGATATGGTCTTCGGTAATATTGGTAATGACGGCAATTTCCGCCCAATCCCAGCCCAGACCGCGCCGCATTATTCCGCCGCGAGCCGTTTCCAGAACAGCGATGTCAACCGCATCATTAGATAGAATTACCCGCGCCGAAGCCGGACCGGTTGTGTCGCCGCGCTCGATAATTTCCCCGTTAAAAAGAATTCCGTCGGTCGTCGTCGTGCCGATGTTTAAATTAGTTTGGCGCAAAACGTGCGCGGTCAGACGTGTAACAGTCGTTTTGCCGTTTGTGCCGGTAATAGCGACGATTGGAATTCTCGCATTCTTACCTTGCGGATAGAGTAATTCAATAGCCGCGTCGCCATCATTCGGCAGGTGGTGAATTTCTGAATTCGAGCCGGAAATAAGTTCGATTTCGCCCGCATTGCTTCCGGCTTGGATTCGCCTCAGATTTCTGCCGTAACCGAGTTGAACAAATAAATTTTCTTCATCGCTAAACCACGGAATCCCGAGCCGTTCGGCAGCTTTGACAATTCCTCGCAGATTGGTTTCCGGTTCGCTGTTCGCCGCGATTGTTTTGGCTTCGGCAATTTTACTTGTAATGTCATAAGATTCATTTTTAAGAGCCGCTTCAACTGCTTCGACGGCGGTTTCAAGCATAAAACGGGTTGCCTGTTCCGATTGAAATTCAACGGCGATCTCATAAATTCCGGCGTCGCCCGAAAAGCGAACAACACCGCCGGATTCGCCGAATCCGGCAAGACTAATTAAACCGAGCGCAACATTTTTAACGATTTCAGCCAGATCGTTTTTTGACGTTCGATTGTCGCGCATTTTCCGGTCGAATGTTGCCGCCGTCAATATATTTTCGAGACGACCGGTTAAATCGGAGTTTTCGGACAACTTATCCCGGTCTGAATCTGCTATCACAAGCTGCATTAAGAGCGATGACTGGTAACTGTAAATATTAGGATTTTTCAGTACTCTGATTCTTCTGATTCTCATTGCTCAAGAATACAATTGTTTTTAGAACTTTCCGAGTAATTTATTCACTTTAATATACTTGAAAGTAAAATATTGACTTAGTAGACGCGGGACTCTAAACGCTAATATGATTCTTTTTGAATACCAGAAAATTTAAAAAATCGCTCTACTAAGCTCGACTTTATCCAAAATGAAGAATGATATTTGAAAACAGAACGCCGAACAAGTAAGTTTAGTTTGATATTTTCCGACCAGAGAAAAGTCACAAGGAACTCGAACTATGAACAGTATTCTGATGAGATTTGTTAGAGCCTAGGGCGAACGCATTATAAGTGAAAATTTTCTCAATCACACTATATCTTTGATTTTTGATAGCAATTGTTTTGTATTTTCTGCAAATTTAATAAAAATTGGACAATTTTGTAAATCGCAAAGGTCAAACAAGTTTGTTCA
>JBGTIH010000051.1:0-20515 GCA_041745765.1 Pyrinomonadaceae bacterium
TGAACAAACTTGTTTGACCTTTGCGATTTACAAAATTGTCCAATTTTTATTAAATTTGCAGAAAATACAAAACAATTGCTATCAAAAATCAAAGATATAGTGTGATTGAGAAAATTTTCACTTATAATGCGTTCGCCCTACCGAAAACTATTATTCCCAGAATAGCCGCGCCGATTGTGCCGATTCCCGTCCAGATGCCGTAAGCGGTGCCGATCGGCAATGTTTTAACAGCGAGCGAGAGAAAGTAAAAACTCGCAATCATCGCTGCCGCCGTCGCCAAACTCGGATAGAGCCGCGTCCAACCAAGCGTATATTTCAAGCCGATTGCCCAGGCAATCTCGAGCAATCCGGCAATCACCAGATAAATCCACGCCATTTTAAGTTCACCTCACAAATAAAACTAAAAAATAAAAAGACCCGAACCACAACTACTGTTATGATTTGGGTCGTCCCAAAGAATTTTTATTTTCCCGCGGAGTCGTCCCCGCGCAGATTGCACATTTACCCGAGTGCAAGAGTTTCTGATGTCAATTCCGGCAAGCCGGTTGCTTTTGCAAAGTTTCAACAGGTGCGGGCGGAATGTCGCGTCCGTCGTTAAATTGAAGCGGGAGCAATATCTCGAATCGCCGCAATTTGCTGTTCATATGTTGCTTTGCCCTGAACGGTAAAAGAAATATTTTGGTCGGCTAAAGCCTCAAGCGCGGCTTCGGGAACGAGATGCTTGCCCGATTTCAACACGCGCCCGGAAAAGCGTCCAAGCAAAAAGCCTAACGCCCGTTTCTCTGTTTCGCGGTCTGGAAAAGTAATCGTTATCATAAAATTATCTCCGAAGCCATTGTACATTTGATTCGCTGAGTTGCCGAACTGTGAAAGAGCAACGATAATCTGCCGAACGATTGAGTTGATATGGGTCGAAACCGCCGCCAAGCCCGCCGAAAGTAATCACGCATTGAAATAAGAAAATCGCAGCCCGCGCCCTCACGTCCATTGTTTTGTTCGGCGTGTCTTGTCATTTAATAAAGTGCAAATTTGTATTGCACTGCTAACCAATACTCAACTGGTTTGCCTTCGTTCATTGCAGGATTAACTTTCAGTTTGGACAAGGCTTGTATAGCTTGCTCCGTTAAACCATAAGGCAGTCCGCTAATAAGTTTTACTTTCTTAATTGTGCCGTCAGTTCCGACCAGAACCCGAAACCGAACAATACCTGTAACATTATTCCTTCGCGCTTCATCTGTGTAAATAGGTCTTGCTTCTTTACGATTCAATTCTTTCGGCAAAAGGTCAATCGGTGCTAATTTTTCAGGAACATTTGCTTTGTCAAGTTCAATGCCCGTGCCGCCTTTCTTTTCGAGTAATTTTGCGATTTCGTCGTTTCCTTTAGCTTTTGCGTAAGACAAGGCGGTTGCACCCTTTTTATTTGTCGCATTGACATTCGCGCCTTTCGATAGCAGAAGTTTTACAAATTCGGTTTTATTATCAAGCGCCGCTATCATCAAAGGCGTGTTGCCACGATTATCGCTTACATTAACATCAGCGGAAGCGGCAAGCAAAGTTTTTAGTGGTGAGGCATCAATTTTGGTTTTAGGATATACCGCTAGATTTGACGTAGCCGCCGAATACATTAATGCTGTCCAACCGTATTGGTCTTTAATTTCTAGATTTGCGCTTTTTTTTAGCAGCTTTTTTATTTCGTCAGCCGTGCCATCCTGTGCTGCTTGCATCAAAGCCGTTAATCCAGTTTCATCTTTTGCATCAATGTCTAATTGTTGCGGAAGACTGATAATTGGTTGAGTAAGAAATATCAGCCCGCAAAAGAACAAGAGAAGTAAATTTTTTATCGCTTTAATATTCATAATGTTTGAGTCAAATGGAAAACGCCGAACTTTGTATTGAACCGAATTTAATTCTGCATAATTATTTTAAGGGCAATTATAAAATCTGAAATTAAACAGTTTATCCGCAATTGTTCCGACAAAAGTAGAATTATTTTCAGATTTCAATTGGTATTTATGATAAGCAAATTTTTGATTGTATTCAAGTTTTCTGGAAATTTAAGGTGCGCGGAAGAAACAAGCCTTTTAAAAGGAGTGAAGCGGCTTAAGTTCGGGAAAACATAAGCCGCTAGATATTTGCCTTTAGAATACAAGAAACGAGCGAAACGACGGCGTTAATGCAACACGCGAATTACTCAAATGAAAACTTCAACTGCTCTCGTCGCAAATTTGTGAACAGCGTTCTTTGGCGTAATTCCAAGCCGAAAAACGAAAGGGAACAGGTTCTCCGATGATAAACGGGTCTTCGCCGAATCCTACGTAATTTTCATAAAGTTCTTCGGCTGTTATGCCTTCTTTGTAATTTTCTTGCAAGTATTCATCAACGATTGCCCGGCAAGCGATTAGAGCTTCCTCGAAAGTTGAAAAGTCGCCAAGTTTATAACGCTCGTCTTCGTCCTGGTAATGGTAATTATCATCAACAAAGACTTGATATGAATTTGCCATTTTTCTGTTTTACATTCAGTTGAGAAAATTTATCAATTAAGGGTTTGATCTGTTGCTCGTAACGATTACAGAGGTTTAACCTGAAACCATCAAACGATTCAGATGACGCGGGGCAAGCCCGCCGAAAGTAATCACGCAGCGAGATAAGAAAGTCGCTGCCCGCGCCCTTATGTCTATTGATTTATTTGACAGCGCGTTGTCAAAAATAGAACTCTCGATCAAAACTCGGTCTATCCGGCGCACAACAAACACTTTTGTCTAATTCAATTTGCGGACTTGTTATATTTACACCGTCTTTAACTCTAATTTCAAATTGATTTGCCTCTTTTCCTTCGGGAATTGATGCTTTGTCTCCAAAGCGTTCTTTCGATTCTGCAAATTCGCCTTGACACGAAAGCCACTGGAGAAAAGGAAAAGGCAAATCTATTGAAGTGTTCGGCTCGATGTCAAATAAGACAACTTTGTCATCAGAAGTTTCAATTAGCAAATAGCTTATTCTGTTAGGCGAATCGTTTGTAATTTTTATAACGTCAAAATTGTTTTCTGCGTCTTTAGCGTTTCTGCCGATTCTCAAAATTGAATCTGCACTCCAAGCATAATCAGGATAACGACTTTCAAAACTGCTGTCCATAAAGTCTCCTGTAAAAAGCAGCTTTTGATTAACGATGAGCTTACCGTTTTGATATGCGTTCAAATATACACGACGCTCAATAAGAAAATGCTTTTGAACAATTTCGGCTTTGAATTGTTTGATTGGTGATTCGGTTGTGTAAAGTTTTTTGCTTGAGAAAGCACAAGCCGAATTTAGAGATATTAAAAAAACAGCAAAAAGATTAACTATGGCGCGTTTTTTGTCTTTCATATTTTTGAGCGTTTGAGTTAAAAAAAAATCTGTCGAACGGCAGCGTTGACGCGGAGCGAAACCGATTACACCCTACTTAGAGTTTAACGCGCAGCGAGATAACAAAGTCGCTGCTCGCACCATCACGTCGATTGATTTGTTCGGCGTGTCGTAGCTAACGAGTCCGTTTGCCGGTCTTGCACGGTAGAATTCGACTGAAATCAAAATCATATTCAACTTTTGCTGAAACAGAAACTTTTTGTCTGTCTTTTTGAGCCGGTTCAAATTTAATTTTACGGGCTGCCTCTATTGCCGATTCGGATAAACCTTCGGGCAAGCCCTTAACGATTTCAATATCTCCGATACTTCCAGATGACTTAAATACGACTTTTAGCAAGACCTTGCCATTTACGCAGTTCCGGCGAGCATTTTCTGTATATTCAGCTTTTACTTTTTCTTTAATTTTGAGTTTTACGTCAACTTCGCTTGGCAGATAAATTTTCTCTGTTTGCTGTGAATCATTATCTTGAGATTGACACAAAACAGCACTTTGAGCCGCTAAAACAAATGCAATGGTGGTAAATAGGATTAGGATAAATTTCATATCGTTAATTTTTTGCAACTTAAAATTTAAGGGTAAACGTCCAACTTTGTTTTGAATCGTACTAAATTCAGCATAATTATTTCACGGAATCATAAAATCTGAAATTAAATGATAAAAGCCGAATTTTTTCAAATTTCAAATTGGTATTGATAATAAGCGAGTTTTTGATTGTTTTCAAGATTTTATGGTGTGCGGAAGAAACAAGCCTTTTAAAAGGAGTGAAGCGGCTTATGTTCGGGAAAACATAAGCCGCTGGAAATTGGCGGAAGGCTCAACTGTAGGCAAAGCGGAGCGGATAGGCAAAAGGCGGATTAACTAAGCGGGCAGGCATTGCTTGCACCGGTGAACGACTCTCCGCAAATAGTTTAGTTCACAGGTACGAGAATTTTTTCATTCGGACGACTCATTCCCATCTTACGCGCTTCGCGTTCGATTATCTTTGAATCGTTCTTTAAACCGTTCACTTCCTTTTGAAGCGTTAAATTTTCAGTTGTCAATTGTTGTATCTCGTTTCGCAGAGTTTCATGCTGCGTCATTTCGACACGAAGTTCCGAAAAAGCGCGAAGATTGATGGCGACACAAACCATAAAAGTTACCGAAACGATAGCGGCAAAAACAAACCATTGAGGCGTTGTGCTTGTTGCCCGTTTCGCAGTTTTTGCACGACTTTTTGCCATAGAAACTGCTGTATTATTATCCCAGTAAGTAGCGACGACCTTGCTCAAGTAACACCTCCAAATCTTCCTTGCTCTCCGATTCGGCGTAAATTCTCACAAGGGGTTCGGTCCCCGAAGGACGCATCAGCATCCAACTGCCGTCCGTGAAGATAAATTTTACGCCGTCCGTGCGGTTTATTTTTTCAATCTCTTTGCCGCCGATCTCCGTCGGCTCCTGTGCCAATCTTTCCTTCAAACTTCGGGCGACTTCATCCGTCAATTTCACGCCGATTCTGCCCGATTCGAGTTTGCCGACTCGTTCGTAAAGTTCTTCCAATTGCGCGGTCAGACTTTTTCCGCGAACCGCGACCGCTTCCGCCGCCAGAAGGCAGGCTAAAATGCCATCCTTTTCCGGGAAATGTCCTTTAATCGAAAGACCTGCGGATTCTTCTCCGCCTAAGATAATTTTGTCCTCATTTATCAATTCGCCGATAAATTTGAATCCGACCGGCGTTTCGTAAAGCTCGATGCCGCGATTTTCGGCAACTCTGTCAATCATGTGCGATGTGGCGACGCTTCGCGCCACGCCTTCGCGCCAGCCTCTCGATTCGAACAAGTAATCGGTCAAAACCGCGATCAATTGATTTGCCGTGATAAATTCGCCGTTTGAATCAATTATGCCGAACCGGTCGCCGTCGCCGTCTGTCGCTAGTCCGAGCGTTAAACCGTCCGATTTAACCTTTTCGCGGAGTTCGTCCAGATGTTCTTCGCCGGGTTCGGGCGATTGTCCGCCGAATGTTACGTCGCGCCAATCGTGAAGCGTTTCGCACTGTAAACCGTTATCCCGCAAAATCCTATCGAGATAACCGCGTCCCGTTCCCCAGAGCGCGTCGTAGGCGTATCTGCCTTTTGCAGCGGCAATTGCACCGAGATTTATCTTACTTTTCAAGTCTTCCAGATACGCGGGGCGCGGATCGAAATCTTCGATTGATCCGCCGCTTGCGTCTTCAACCTGTGCGCCTGTTTCAAAATTATTTTCGATCTGCTTCGTAATTTCCGGCAGAGCCGGTGCGCCGTCGGCGGTCGAAAATTTTATTCCCTGATATTCCGGCGGATTATGCGAAGCGGTAAAATTTATGCCGCCGACCGCTCGTTGAGCGCGAATCGCGTGCGAGATCGTCGGTGTCGGTGTCGGATGGTTGCACAGCAGAACGCGAAAGCCTTTTTTACTGGCGATTTCCGCCGCAACCCCGCAAAATATCTCGCCCATAAAGCGCGAATCGTGTCCGATTATCAAAGTTTGAACGCTTTCGACAGAATTTTTTTTCAAATAACTGCAAATCGCTTCGGTAATTTTTCTGACATTTTCAAATGTGAATTCATCGGCTATAATCGCTCTCCAACCCGATGTTCCGAAACGTATTGACATAAAATTTATTCAAGCTTTACTTTAAGAAATCCTACGAGTCAGTTTAATATAAAACTTTTTGAGAATTGAAAAAAATACTTTCGTTTTTCAGAATTTAACTGCTTTTTCTGAAGTAGAACAAAACTATCACAACGAGCTTAAGTCTGTAAAGAATATTTTTTTTATGTTAAGTATATTTATTTTCAGAAGTTTATAGATATTACTTCAAGTGATTATTCAACAAAATGCTTAAACGTGAACGATAAGTGAACGAAAATCCACGTTTGTCAAAAAATAAAGAATTCGCTTTATAAATGCTCAGTTATGTAGTAACTTTTATCTTAGAAATTGTGGAAAAACCTTAAACAATAGCTTAACTTCTTAAGTATAAATTCATTTCGGAAGCGGACAATATATAAATAGATAATTGTGTCATATCGCAACATATTAAATAAGTTCGATGTATTTGTATCAAAAGCCGTCATTTAGAAAAAAGGTAAAATATAATGCAAATTGCTGAAAATACAAGTGATAGACAGTATTGCAACATTGGCACGCTAATTGCTTTTTATAATAATCAATGATAAAAGAGTGTGTTTGTAATTATAGCTATTCTACATTCCTGAAAATACGCACTCCTAAAAATAAATTCAAAAAACTAAAATAAATAAAAAAGTTTTTCTTTTGGAGAAGAAGATTATGAGACCAATTAAACATTTTGAAAAAGGCTTGACGTATGTCGCAAGTGGTGTATTCAAAGCAATTAAATCCGTTAATCAATACAAACCGAATCCGTCATTCACGCCGAAATGGTCGGAAAAGCCGCTTCTGAAGTCGTGGCAGAAAACCAAGCCGACGCTCGGTTTTCCCCGCACGACCGATTCGCTCTGCCCGAACTGCGTAATCGAAGCGCGCGAAGAAATCTTAAACAACAAACGCGATGTTTCGACGCTTGTGAATGAAAAAGTCGGTGAGATCAAAGCGCAGATCATCGAACGCGACGGTGAAATCTGGATGATTAAAGATTGCCCGGAACACGGACATTTTGAAGATTTGATGGCGATTGATTCCAAGTTTTTGCAGCATATCGAAGCGAATTTTCCGGGACGCGATATTCAATCGCACAACGATGAAAAATTGCATAATCACGGCTCTTCGACCATTAAATACGGACGTGGCGCGGTTTTAACCGTTGACTTGACGAACCGCTGCAATATGATGTGCGACCCGTGTTTTATGGATGCCAATCAGGTCGGCTTCGTTCACGAACTTTCGATGGAAGATGTCAAGGAAATACTTGACAACGCCATTTCGATCAAACCGCGCCGCCAGATGTCTGTGCAGTTTTCGGGCGGCGAACCTACTTTATCGCCGTATTTCTTAGAAGCCGTCCGCTATTCGCGCAAGGTCGGTTATAACTCGGTGCAAGCCGCGACCAACGGAATTGAGTTTGCGAAATCAAAAGAATTCTGTCGCGAAGCCGCCGAAGCCGGTCTTCGTTTTGTTTATTTGCAGTTTGACGGAATCGGCAACGATGCCAACTCGCACAGACAGGTCGGTAATCTTTTCGACGTTAAACTTCGTGCGATCAACAACTTGCACGAAGCAGGTGTTGACATTGTTCTCGTTACAACTCTCGTCAACGGTGTAAATAACGATCAAGTCGGAACAATCGTGCGGTTTGCGCTCGATAACCCGAAGAAAATCTCATTTGTGTCATTTCAACCCGTTTCGTTCACTGGACGCGACGAACACATTACCGAACAACGCCGTTTGCAGCAACGCTATACTTTGTCGCATCTGGCGCAGGACGTTCAAAAACAGGTCGGAATTACCGAACCGACACGCGATTGGTTTCCGCTTTCTTTGATGGGCGCGTTTGCCGATTTCGCCGATCTCGTACACGGACCGGAAGCCGATTGGGGACAAGTTTCCTGCGGCTGCCACCCGAACTGCGGTGTCGGAACTGCCGTGATGATCAACAAGGAAACAAAGGAAATGGCACCTGTTCCACAGTTTCTGAACATTCCGAATCTGGTTGAAGATATGAAACATATCACCGATACGGCGCGCGGAAAATGGTTTTCGAATCTGATGATGGGCTTGGCACTTTTGAAAAACTACAACCCTTACGGCGCACCGCACAGTTTGACGCTCGGCGGAATTTTTGCCAAGTTTGACAAATCTTTCGGCTTGACCGGGAAGGATTACGGCAAAGTTGATGGAACGCGCACGGTCGAAGACATCGAAAAACGCCGCAAAGATCCGTGGAACTTCCTGTTTATCGCCGGAATGTGGTTTCAGGATTTGTTTAACTACGATTTCCGTCGCACCGAAATGTGCATCATCCCTTACGGCACGCAGGAAGGCGAAATTTCGTTCTGCGCTTATAACACGGGCATCGGCTGGAGAAACATCATCGAACATATGCACCAGAATGCGACCGTAGCGCAGTGGTATAAAGACAATGGTCGCCACGAAATCTTTGCCCGCGGCAAGGAAGTCGAACTCGACACCACCGATCACGGTTTGGCACTTAATCCGGTTGATTTAGAACGCCCGGACAAACCCGATATGGAAGGTCCGAAAACGGCTGCCGAAGAAATGCAGATGATGCGCAAGCTCTATCAAGAGATGGTTTTAGAGAAAAACCAGATCAAAGGCGAAAAACTCGTCCAGATCGGCGGCATCAAACGCACGAAGAAAGAAAAAATCACTTCTGCCTAAGCGAAAGACAAACCGAACCAAAAAAGCTCCGCAAATATCTGCGGGGCTTTTTCTTTTAGCCAATGGAAGAAAAATATACGGACGAAAATCAAACCTGACGTTTTAGATTTTCTAATCTGAGCATTATTAATAGGATGTCATCATCAAATTTTTGTAACTGATTAGGTAACGCAGTCGTCCCGACGGCTGTCGTGTCGGCATCTTGCCGACACGACGAGCGAAGCGAATAAAACTCTTACAGGAGCAAAAACGCTTCGATCATCAAAGGCATTTACACGCTATGCGCGCGTCTGACGGCAAGGTGAGCCGGTAAGATGCCGGCGTTACCAAATCAACTACAAATTATTTATAGATTCAGAGCGACACAAATCTATATTTGTAAGCATTTGTAAAAAATCAGGCAACCCGGCGAAATTATACAGACATCTGACGGCACGGAAAAAAAGATTTCTGTTCTTGAAAATTTTTTCGAAACGTTGTAAAAATATATTAGTCAAAGTACTGACGACGAGCTTTCCCTGGATATAACTTAAAAACAAAAACGAATGAAGCAAATATACCCCCAAGGTGTAAAGGCTCTTTTTGCAGCCCTTTTTACATCTATCATATTCTTAAGCGGCAACGTGTTTGCCATTGACAATATTGATAATTCGCTGTTTTATTCAGGCTCTTCCGCTGCTTCTTTTTCGAGGTCGGTGGGTGAACGGAAAATTCTCGATCTGGTAAATGAAGAACGCGAAAAAAGACGGATGCCGATTTTAAAATGGGATTCCCGTTTGGCGAATCTTGCGCGGTCGTATTCAAGCAAAATGGCGCGGGAAAATTTTTTCGGTCATAAAGATTCCAACGGCAGTACGCTGATTCAGAGAGCAAAAGAATTTAATATCACGGATTGGAGCGGGATTGGCGAAAATCTTTATTACTGCAAGGGATTCGATGATCCGACCGAACCGGCGTTTGCCGGCTGGATGAAATCGGCAGGACATCGCTCGAATATGCTCAATAATTCTTGGAAAACAACCGGAATCGGCATTGCCAGATCTTCCGACGGCAAAATCTACGTTACGCAAGTCTTTATGAAGTAAGCTTTACAATCATTTATCATTTATCATAAAAAAATTGTTTCGGTTTCTGCCTTTGAAAATTAATACTTTTTTAACATCCCGAACTGTGGAATCTTCGTAATAGATTTTACAGTTCGTTTTTTTTTGTAGAAAAATCTTTGAAAAATGGAATAAAATAGTTTCCGGAGGGAAGAATTGGTTTATGGAAATTTTATTTGATAATCCGCTGGCAAATATGTATGGAGCGTATTTTTTATTATTTTACGCCGTAACGATTTTTTCAACAATCGTCGCGCTTGTCATCATCAAGAGATTGCTTGACCGCAGCGACAAAATGCCGAGTCCGCCGATTCCGACCAGGATTGATCCGTATCAAATCGCTTACTTGCGCGGCAGCACAAATGAAATGGTGCGCTCGGTCGTTTTCGCTCTGACGCAAAAAGAATTGCTGGAAATCGAAAATGATCTGATTAAAAGAAAAACAAGCGAAAATCCTTTGCCGAATCTTTCCAATCTCGAACTCATCGCGCTCGAATGGTTCGGAGCGAGCCGCGAAGTTAAGGAAATTTTCGGCGCAAACGGGTTGGTTCAACAATTACAGCCTTTCGCAGACTCTTACAAGCAAACTCTCGAACAACAGCAGCTGCTCAGCGATGCGCAATTGCAGGGAAGTTTTGCGGTTTTCAAATGGCTGGCAGCCGCTTTGATTGCCGGACTCGGTTTTTATAAAACGGTCGCCGCGCTTGCTAATGGAAGATTCAATATAATTTTCCTCATTATTTTCGGCGTGATCGGTCTGATTCTGGTTTTTGTTTTCGGGAAAATGCCGCGTTTAACAAAACTCGGAAATTATTATCTCGAAAGATTACAGCTTGCCTTTGAAAGTCTAAAAGCCAAATCGCAATATATGTATCAGCGACCGGAAACGGCGCAAAATGCCGCACGGACGACATTTGCCGGAGTTGATCCGCTTCTCTTGACGGTCGGCGTTTTCGGCGGCGGAATCCTCGCCGGAACGATGTATGACAATTACAATCAGGCATTTCAAAAATCCCAGCAGGCAAATGCGTCTTCGTCAGGTTCGGGCTGCGGCGGAGCCTGCGGAAGCTGTTCGTCGAGCGACAACGGCGGCAGTTCTTGCAGTTCCGGCGGCAGCTCTTGCAGTTCGGGATGCGGCGGCGGATGCGGCGGATGCGGCGGTTAAAAAGTCTTTGATATGAATGAATTAAGAAAAATCGGCGTTGGAATCGGCTTTCGTGAAGCGTTTCGCGCCGATCTTTTTTTGCATCGCGCGAAAATAGATTTTTTGGAAATCACCGCCGATCATTATTTCGATTCCAATGATTTCAAAAAACAAGAACTCGAATTGCTCAAACAGCATTTTCCGCTGATTCCGCACGGACTTGATCTATCGCTCGGCAGCGCGGAGGGAATTGACGAAGAATATCTGGAAAAATTCGCTGCGCTTGTTGAAAGCATCAAGCCGGAATGGTTTAGCGATCATTTGTGTTTTACAAAATCGGGCGGCAAAAATATCGGTCATCTCGCGCCCGTTCCATATACTTTTGAAGCGTTGAAGATTTTCGTTAAAAATATCTCTTACGTTAAAAAGCGCATCGAAACGCCTCTGATCTTAGAGAATATTACTTATATGGTGCGCTTTCCTTCATCGGAAATGAGCGAAGCCGAATTTATTACGAAAATTTTGGAAGAAACCGACTGCGGGCTTCTTCTTGACGTAACGAATCTTTACATCAATTCCCGAAACTTCGATTTTTGCTGGCGAAAATTTCTCGACGAAATCCCGCTCGAAAGAGTCGTCCAGCTTCATTTCGTCGGTTCACACACGCACGGAAATCTTTTGATTGATGCGCATTCGCATAAAACCGAAAACGAAATCTGGCAGGTTTTCAAAGAAGTCTGCCAAAGATGCGACGTAAAAGGCGCGATTTTAGAGCGCGACGGAAACTTTCCGCCGTTTCAGGAAATTTTGCAGGAAATCGAAACGGCGAAAACCTTTTTTAAATAAACCTTATCTTCAAAATGGGTCTTTTAGAACAGCAAAATCTTCTGGCAAGGCTTTACACGGACGAAAATTTCCGCCGCGAATTTTTGTCCGCACCCGAAAAAATCGGCAAAGAAAATTTTTTAAACGAAACAGAGATTTCCGACATCAAACAGATTTTGCCGGGTGAAATAAACGCTTTTGCCGATTCGCTTTTTTATAAACGGCTGCGTGAGGTCGAAAGACTTTTGCCTCTGACACGAAAATTTGCCGGTGAAAAATTTGAAAGTTTGTTCAGAGAATTTTCCCGCGAATTTAATCCGAAATCGGTCAAAAAACATCTCAAAGATGCAATAGAATTTTCGGGTTTTTTGCAAAAAAGAAATCTTGACATTCTTTGGATAAAGGATTTAGCTAAATTTGAACAAGCCAAACTTGAGTTTTCCGGTTTTGGCAAAAACTTTGTGATTAAAAGTTTCGATTTCGATCTGAGAGAAATTTTTTCAACAGAATATGAAATGGAAATTAAACTGAAAAAAAGAAAAACTTTTGCCGTTTGGCTGAGAATCGGAAAAAAGATAAAACATTTTATTATTTAACTTTTTTCCAAATGCACTATAAAATGAAGTTATGGCGATTTTGAGAATTACGCACTATCCAGAACCTGTTTTGCTTAGCGTAGGAAAACCTATTTTGGAAGATGAGTTTAACGACGATTTGAAAAAACTCGTCAAAAATATGTTTGAAACGATGTATTCGGCGCACGGTGTCGGTTTAGCGGCGCCGCAAGTCGGTGTGTCTAAAAGGCTTTTCGTGATGGATTGTTCAGGCGGCGAAGACAAAACGCAGAAAATCGCGCTGATCAATCCCGAAATCATTCACGTCGAAGGCGAGCAAAACGGCGATGAAGGCTGTCTTTCATTTCCCGGAATTTATACAAAAGTAAAACGCGAACTGCGCGCCGTCGTGCGTTATCAGGACGTTTTCGGAAATGTGCGGGAACTCGACGGCGAAGATTTAACGGCGCGCTGCGCCCTGCACGAAACCGATCATTGCGACGGCATCGTTTTTCTCGACCGGATGACCACGCTCAAACGCGAACTGGCGAAACGCAAAATCAAAAAACTCCAAAAAACCGGAAAATGGGAGTGAAATTTGAAATTTCAGATTTCAGATTTCAAATAGAGCAAAAAAATCTACAAAATCATCTAAATAAAGAGGTGAGCAAAAATAATAAAAGATTTTCGATTTATGTTTGGAGTCCCGCGTTTACGCGGTTTTCCGCCGCGCTTCGCAGGCGGTTGTCGACTAAAGGCACGCGCTCCAAACTTTTCAAAACACCTGATTGTTTATGCTTACCTGCTTACAAATTTGCAATAACTTCCGATGCAAAATTTTTTTCAGCGTGTTTTCTCCTCAAACAATAGAAAGTTTTTATCCGACAAACACTAAAAATAAATAAGTTAGCAGTTTCGCTTAATTTTAATTATAATGCGGAAGGAAATTTATATGATTTTATCGAACTTCACAAAGCGTAGAAATGATTTTCTCACCGAACTTGCTTTGTTATTTTTGTTTTTTGCGATTTTTTCCGTCAGCCAAATTTCCGCGCAGACTCTTTCTTCTCCGATAATTGCTGATTCAGGGAATTTTCCCGAAATAAAAGATTCCAAAGATAAATACGGTCCGCTTTTTTCGATTGAAAAAGATTTTCGTATTGAAAAAATGCAGGTTTCGGGCGGCGCGGAAATTATTACGCTCTTTGCCAATCTCAAAGGGTTGACTGATTCAGCGGAGGAAAAAGCTGAAGAAGTTCCGCTTATCAGTATTTTGCGCGACACGCTCGGCGATGAAAAAATCGAAAACGACCGTCTGCGGTTTGTCTGGTCTTTGAGCTATGCGAAGCCTTCGATGCGGCAGAGATTTTCGGCGGCGGTTCCGTTTCTTTATTCCGGTAAGCGAAATAAGAAAGAAGTCAAAGACGGTATGCCGCCTGTTTTGATGGATCTTGAGCCGGTTAATAAAGATTTCTGGGACAAGGCTTTTTGGACGGTTTTTAGAAGTTTGATAATCGAAGATTTCAGTATTCCGGTTCGCGCTGCGGCATTGCAATATCGTGCAAATTCAGAAAATTATCAAAAATCTCAAATTGCCCGCGTTTTGGCTGTTTTATCGCTTTATGAAGCCGTCGAAGATAAGAAAATACTAAACATCACCGACTTAAAAGACATTCAGGCGCGGTTGATGCTTTCCGATAAATTATTCGGTTCATTTATGCAGAACGAAAATCTGCACCGCGTTTATAAAACCGAAAATAAGCAAATAACCGGAAATCGCGGACAGAATTGGGAACTTTTGCGGCAATATGCCGAAGCGCAGGATTTATATTTTGAACCGCTCGAAATGCCCGACCGGAGCGCGACTCACGCGCTTGTCTGGATTGCCAAAGAAGATTTGGAGCGCAACAAAAATAAGAGTTTCAACGGACGCTTTCTAAATATCAAAAATCCCTGGAATGACAAGAGATTAAAAGACTGGAAGGGTTATGAAGAAATCCGCTGGTTTGATGAAAACAACCGGCAAGTTGAAGACGATGCGCCGAATGCCAAGCCGAAAACGCTGATTCCGCTCGCTCTTTACGGTTTAGATTTTCCGAAAATTCCGACAATTTTAGTGGACTTCCGCGATCAGAATAATCCGAAAAAACGCGAAATGTCGCGCCGCGTGTTAAATGATTTGGCGTATAATGTGCTTTCGATTTCAAGAATCAGCAATCTGCCGTTTTTTGTCGGAAATTTTATTTATGATTTTGTGATGAAAAGGCGCGGAATTGATATAAATCAAAAAAGCCGTGTGAATTCTTACGCTCAATTAAAGTTTCTTTTGTCGTTAAATGCTTCGCTCGATCCGACGTTTCGTGATGAAATTGCCGGACGGTTGGAAACGGTTTCAATTAATCCTTTAGAAAATAATCTCAATGCAGAAAATCGTATTGCAAAACGCCAGTATCAAAATCTGATGGAATATGCGAAAAACCCGAACGGTTTGCCAAAAAAACTGGAAAAATTAAGAGGCGAAGAAATGACGCGGTTGAAACATACGAAAAGACAGAGATTTCTGTATAATCTGGCGCGTGTCGTTACTTTCGGAGTTTACAAACACCGCGAAAATTATACGCCCGAACTTCGCTATGCGATGGATTTGCAGCGTCAACTCGAATATCACGAGAGATTTTTGCGCGAAGTCGCTCGAAATTCCGTCAGACCGGAAATTGACAACGATCTGCCGGCAATTAAAAAATCATTGGAATTTATTTCCCGCCACGGAGAGCGGGCAAAACCTAAAACGGTCGAAGCCATTGCCCGAATCTTTTCAATTTCCGAAATCGAAGATATTCGTCATTTATGTTTAAGCGGTTTGCATAAAATCGAAAATTCCCAATCAAAAAAAGAACTTCGCGCTGTCTATAAAAATGAAAAAAACGATTGGCGTTGGCGAAATACGGCGGCGGTTTATTTAAATATTCCCGCGAATAATAAGAATACCGGAGTTGATTCGTTGCAGGATTTAAATGATTAAAACCATCAGCAAGCGGAAAGTTTTTCCGTATCTTTTAATAATACTTTTAATTTTTCTGACGGCTGACACATCGTCGGCGCAAAATGTAAAGCGGCTTGTCATCATTAAGGTTGACGGCATTTCGGCAGATTATCTCGATCAATACGTAAAACAAACCGACGAAAAAACAGGAAAAAGCGTGCTGCCCTGGTTTGATGAGGTTTTTTATCGAAACGGCACGCGGCTTTCTAATTTCTATGCCCGCGGAATGAGTCTTTCGGCGACTTCCTGGTCTCTGCTCGATACCGGACAGCATTTGCGGATAAAGGGAAATATCGAATATAACCGGCTGATTCCGCAATCATTTTATTATTTGAATTTTATTCCTTATTATGCCGATTATGCGATGAAAAGAAGAGTAGATATGCCGGCAATGGAAGTTCTCGATCAGCTGGAAATTCCGATTTTGAGCGATGCTTTTCCCTACGACCGACGCTATACGAGTTTTCAGCTTCTTCAGCGCGGAACTGATTGGGACGTTTTTGCAAAAGGATTTCTCAAACTTTTTCCAAGAAAATCTTCGGATTTTGTTGATGAATGGACAATCGGATTCGATTTTTTTAACACGACTTTTAATCAACAAGAACGCGATATAATAAAAAAAATCGAGAATCATCCGGAAATTACGTATTTTGATTTTTTTACGCCTGATTTCGATCACGTTGCCCATCTGAATAATAATACTGAAGTTCATTTTACTGTTCTGAAAAATTTAGATCAGACTATCGGTCGTTTTTGGACGGCTATCGAAAATTCAAAAAATGCCGATGAAACCGCGCTTATTCTGGTTTCGGATCACGGGCTTAACACAAGTGAAAAATCTTACAGTCAAGGCTTTAATATCATCAATCTTTTGCAGAGCCGCGCCGGTGGCGGGCATCACGTTGCCACCAAACAGCGGTTAATGCTCAATTATTCGATAAGAGGTTTAAATCCTTTTATCTCAATTGTTTCAAATGAATCGAAAGAATCTTTTTATCTGCAAAGACAGGCTAAAAGTTATCCGACTGTAAAAATTGATTTTGACGGAAACGAACGCGCCGCAATTCATCTGCGCGACAGCGATTTGAATATTTTGCAGATAATTTTTCAGGAAGTACAAAAAAGAAAAATTTCAAAAGAAAATGAAAAAGCGCTAAAGAAGGCATTTTTTGAAGTTAGAGACCGCCGCCGCGTTGATTGGCAAAAAAGAATTATTGATTTAGATAAAGAATTAGAAGCGTTAAACCGCTGGATAAAGATTCAGGAAAAAATAATCGAAAATCAGCCGCGCGAATTTACGCCCGAACAAATAAAACTCGGCAAAGACAAAGAAGCCCGCCGAATCGCGGTTCAAGCCGAATTGGCGCGTAAAGACAAAGCGGAATATGTGCAATATTTGAAAACTTTGAAAAATTTGCTTGCGCTCGACATTGAAAATTTTCAACCGAAAAAATTACAAATCAAAGACATAATTGCTGAAGGCGCGATGGGCGAAAGAAATTCGATTTATCAATTGCAGAATTACGCAGTCGGTTTATCAAAACGTGGTTTAATTCTCGATGAAAACGACAGACTTGATTCTGAAAAAAGTTTTGAACGCGTCAATTATTTTGAATTATTTAAAAATCAGATGGTTCGCAGTAATGTTCAAAAAGAAATCGGTTCATCGCCGATTGATTTTGTCGCCGCACAGATTCCGCTCGAACAAATCTCCGGTGCGTTGCCTGAGAATCTGCAAGCCGATCAAAATCCGATTTGGATATACGGCGGTAAAGATAAGCAAGCATTGATTTTAACTCGAACAAATGATGATTCGGTGAAAAGCTATTTTTATCTGCCGGTAGCAGATTTGAAGCAAAATGCGGAAGGGAAGTTTTCTTTTGAAATCAAGGAATGGAGCGCGGGTTTTCCTCTGAAAATCTATGAAGATGAGAATTTTGAAGTTGAAAATTCTACTAAAAAAGATTGGTTGAGCCGGTGGCATACGGAAACGGAATGGCTTCGCGCCACGCATAAAACTATTTATTCCGCCGCCGTAATTAATCTGTGCGAACAACTTAACGATAATCTTTCCGAAAATTACAAAACCGTTGAAAATCTTTCGGAAGACGAAAAAATGCTGCGGCGTTTTCGGAATCATCAAAGACGATTGACCGAAACCGATATACTGATTCTGGCAAATAATCTTTGGAATTTTGATATGCGCGGTTTTAATGCCGGAGGAAATCACGGCTCGTTTTTCAGAATTTCAAGCAATTCCGCGCTGATGTTCGCCGGCGGCGCAAAAACCGGAATACCGCGCGGACTAAACATTACAGAGCCTTACGATAATCTGAGTTTTGTCCCGACCGTGTTTGCTTTGATAGACAAAATTGACGGCGAAAATATGCCTTCGGAAGATTTGCGAAACAAAGGTTTTAAGAAGTTTCCGGGCAGAATTATTAAAGAAGTGTTGGAAAATTGAGATTCAGAACAGTCTTAAACAGGAAGAAATGTTGAGTAAAAAATAGAAAAAATACTTCGTAGAATTGATGATTTTACGCTGATTTGAAGTAGAAAATTATCTCAACTGAAAATCATCAAACCGGATTTTTCCGCTTATCGGACAGATTCCTTGCGGACATTTGACTCTCGCAAGTCTTATAGTTACGGCTTCTGCATCAGCCGGACTCGAAAACGGCAGAGTTACCTTCGTCCAATCGGCTTTTTCTGCCAGAGCTTCGGTTTCGGCTAAAATGTTGTTTGCCGCATCTACCACTTGCCATTGAAAGGTCGCCGCAGTTTTTAATTCGGAATTGTAGAAAAAACTCAATTCGTATTTTTTATTCGGCTGAATGACAACCATTTGCGAAAGATTGCGAAAATCTCTGCCGTCCGCTGAATTAAAGACAAAGATAAGCGAGCGATTACCGCCGCTTTTTTGCACATCGTCAAAACCGACTTGCGGCTGCAGCGCGTCGCCCAATTGCCAATCGAAAACGCCTGCGCCCGTCGGTTTGACATCTTTTTCAAAACCGCTGTTGATAATTTGTTCCGCGGCAATTTCGGGTTCACCTTCCGCCGCAATTTCGTTGGAAATTTCCAGCGCATCGCGGTATTTTTGGGCTGCCATCATTTGTTGAAAAAGTGTATTTCCCTCAGCTTTAAATCGTGTTTTTTTATCTTCGCCGGCAAGGTTTTTCCAGATTTCCAATGCTTCATCAAAACGCTTTTCTCCGGCTAGAGAAACTGCCAGCATCGAATTTAAAATCGCGGAGTCGCCGAATTGTTTTCTGATTTCGCCCGAATTTCCTTGAAAAATTTGCCAAACTGTCGAAATAGCCGGTTTGAGATAAATTTCATTTTGCTCAGCCGCGCGGCGAATTTGGGAAAAGGCTTCTTCCATTTTTCCCTGGCGAAGCAAAAAATTGCCCAGAGTCCAATTAACTTGCGAATAATTCGGCGCAAGTTCGAGAGCTTTTCTCAGCGCCGCTTCCGCTCCCGCTGCGTTTCCGCTCCGGTCGCGGGCTTTTCCTAACGCCAGCCACAGACGATAATCGTGTGGTGCAAGCGCGGTCGCCGTTTCATATTCGGCGAGAGATTTTTCCAAATCTTCGGGCAGAAAAGTTCTTTCGTTTAAAACTGCGAGTGCGTAGTGAGTTTGCGGATCGGAAGGAGCAAGGCTAACGGCAAATTCCGCAACTTCTTTATGAATAACCTGCGAAGAAATAGAATTGCCGAAACACCATTTGGCAAAGTAAAACATCAGCACCGAAAAAATCAAACAAAACGCGAAAAGCGCGATTTTCAGCGAAGCGGTTTTAATTTGAATAGTTTTTAATACCATTATCAATAAAAAAAATTAATAAACGAACAGCCGCAAAACAAGCGTTTGCAGCAAACTGATGAGAATCAGAACAACCATTGCCGAAATATCGAACATTCCGATTGTCGGAATCAAACGCCGCGCCGGAGCTAAAACCGGTTCGGTAACAGTGTGAACAAACCGCAGAAATTGATTGCTCTGAGCGGTGAACCACATTGAAATAAAGCGAATTAAAATAAACAAAATATACGCGCTCAAAACGGCGTAAAGAATAAATCCGATAAACGCTTTGACATTTCCGCTGAGAACGCTTGCCGATAAACCGTCAGCGATAAAAAATATGTTCCAGATTATCTGCAAACTGAAAAATGATAAAACCGCGACGATCAGCATTGTCAAAAGCGGTGCAAGTTTTGTATTAACCTTAAAACCCGCCAGAAAACGCGCCGCCGGATAAACAAAACGATCCGTCCATTTTTTTATGCGATAAGCGAATCTGCCGACTGTGCCGAACGGATTCGGATCGGAATAATTAAAAATAAGCCGCAAAATCAATAATAATATGAAAGCCAATGTCGGAATGACAATCGCCCAGAATATAAACGGATATATCAGTTTTAAAAGCATAAATAAGTTTTTCAATGGATAATGAATAATGGAAAATGAAAAGTAGAAACAATTATCAATTATCAATTATTAATTATCATAATTTCTCTCGCCGAAAATCGCCGTTCCGACGCGCACAATCGTTGCGCCTTCTTCGACGGCAATCTCAAAATCCTGGCTCATTCCCATCGAAAGTTCGCCTTTTTTATTGGCAAAAGCGTTTTGTGCCAGTAATTTATCACGCAACTCGCGCAATTCTTTAAAAAACGGTCGCACTTTTTCGGCATCGTCAAAAAATGGCGGAATTATCATCAAACCGCTAAGTTGTAAGCATTCGCAAGTTTTCAAAAACTCGATCAATTGCGGCAAATCATTTTCATTAATGCCGTTTTTTGTCGCTTCATTTGCCAGATCAACCTGCACCAGAACCGAAAGATTTTCTCTCGTTTCCTCAACGCAGATTCTTTCCAGCCGCTCGGCAAGTTTTTTTGAATCGAGCGTGTGAATCACATCAAAAAGCTCGACCGCCTTCCGCGCTTTATTCGATTGCAGATGCCCGATCAGATGCCACTCTGCCGCATCGCGTCCGATTTCTTCGATTTTCCCGATCGCTTCCTGAACCTTATTTTCGCCTAAACAGCGCGCCCCGACCGCAATCGCTTCGCGCAAAACACTTGCGGGAGGAGTGTTGCTGACGG
>JBGTIH010000052.1:0-62866 GCA_041745765.1 Pyrinomonadaceae bacterium
AAAACACGCCGTCATTGTCGGGCGCAGCAACATTGTCGGCAAACCGATGGCGATGCTGCTTTTGCAGAATAATGCGACGGTTACGATTTGCCATTCGCGTACGCAGAATTTACCGGAAATCACCGGACAAGCCGATATTCTGGTGGCGGCAATCGGACGAGCCGGATTTATTCGCGGCGAACATATCAAGGAAGGCGCAACCGTCATTGATGTCGGCATCAATAATTTTTCCGATAAAGATTCAGCAGCGGAAATGTTCGGCGCGGACGAACTCGAAAAACGTCTGAAAACCATCGAAAAACGCGGCGCAACGCTTGTCGGCGACGTGAACCCGAAGGAAGCCAAGGAAAAAGCCGGAAAATTCACGCCCGTTCCCGGCGGAGTCGGTTTATTAACCGTCGCAATGCTGATGAAAAACACGGTTGACGCGGCGAAAAGAAGAAGGAATATTTAACGCAAAGACGCAGAGCCGCTAAAGAATATTTATAACTTTTATTTTTGCACAATATCTCAAAAAAAACTTTGCACCTTCGTGCCTTTGCGCCTTTGCGTTAAAAAAGAAAACTATGAAATTTGAAGACTATCAAACGCAGGCAAAGCAGACGGCTTTGTATCCGAATCGTTTAAGCAATCTCGAATATCCGACGCTCGGACTCGCGGGCGAAGCGGGCGAAGTTGCCAATATTGTCAAGAAAATCCAACGCGATCACGGTGGCGAAATCACGGACGAAATCCGCGCCAAACTAAAAGATGAACTCGGCGACGTTCTCTGGTACATTTCTGCCTGCGCCGACGAACTCGGTTTAACTCTTGAAGAAATCGCGGAATTTAATGTCGAAAAGTTGGCAAAACGGCATAAAATGATTAATTCGTAACATATTTTATGAAAAAGACTGCTGAAGAACACTATTTATTAGCCGATCAGTATGCCAAAAATGAGGAGTTCCTGAACGCCATTTCTCATTACACAACCGCAATATATTTGCAAAAAAATTTTGCTTGGGCATATTTTCAGCGTGGCATGCTTTATCGAAAACTAAAAAGAAAAGATGATGCTGAAAGTGATTTGGCAAAAGCAGAAGAATTAGGTCTTGATGAAGCGAACGCCTATTATTCTATGGGTTATCAATATTTCAAGAATCACAATTATAAGAGGGCAATCGAAACTTTTACCGAAGGGATAATAATAAAGCCTGATTTTGGGGCGTTGTATAGCTTGCGAGGCATAGTTTACGCGCTTAGTAAAAAATACGAATCAGCACTTGATGATTTCACGCAAGATATAAAACTAAATCCTGAAAATCCTTACTCGTATTTAAATCGAAGTGAAACTTATTTCCTGATGAATGATTTTGAGAAAGCCTTTGAAGATGCCGAATCAGCTTATCCGTTTAGTAAGGAATTGGAATACAGACATATCTTGGTAGAGGCTTTGGAACATTACAGAGATCAGAATATAGAAGTAGCACAAAGCAAGTTAAAAGAATATTTTGATATATCAAACAAAGTTTAGTAAATAATGCTCAAAGTCGGCTTAACAGGTTCAATTGCGGTCGGTAAAACTTTTGTTTGCGAGGTTTTAGCTGAACTCGGTGCGTTTGTGCTTGATGCCGATTTGACGGCGCGGGAAGTTGTCGAGCCGAATTCGAGAGGTTTAAAATTAATCGTCGAAAATTTCGGTGCGGAAGTTTTGCAACCTGACGGGACGCTTGATCGTTTAAAGCTCGGCGCGATTGTTTTTGCCGATGAAGAAAAACGACAACTTCTTAATTCAATCGTGCATCCATTGGTTATCGAAAAACAAGATGATTGGCTCTTGCAAAAGGAAATTGAAAAACCTGACGCGATAGCTGTCATTGATGCGGCTTTGATGATCGAATCGGGCAGCTACAAACGCTTTGATCGGCTGATTGTCGTTTGGTGCGATTCTGATATACAATTGCAAAGACTGATTTTACGCAATAATCTATCGCAAGAAGAATCCTTAAAACGAATCAATTCACAAATGCCGCAGGAAGAAAAAAAGCGTTACGCGGATTTTTTGATTGATACGTCCGAAGGTTTTGAAAATACGAGATCACAGACAATTGAAATTTTCGAGCAATTAAAACTTTTAAGTTCAGAGCATAAATGAAGCCACAAATAACCACAGACAAAGACAGATTTAACGGAAGAAAAAAATCCGTGTCTATCTGTGTTTATCTGTGTTTAATTTTTTCAGCTTTATTACTGAGCGCGTGCAGCGAACTCGAACGACCGAAAACCGAGCCGTATTACGCCGAAACCGCGCCGCCGCCGAAGCAGGAATTTCGCTGGAGCAACGGTAAAACGCCGAAATCCTTTGATCCCGCGCTTGCCGCCGCGCCGCCGGAAACTGACGTCGTGCGCGCAGTTTATGAAGGTTTGACTGATACAAATTCAAAAACGCTGGAAATCATTCCGGCAATCGCGCTTAAATGGAAATCCGAAGAAGACGATAAAATATGGACTTTTGAACTGCGCCGCGATGCTAAATGGTCAAACGGCGAAACGGTTACGGCGGAAGATTTCGTGCGCTCGTGGAAGCGTCTTGCGGAATCGGAAAGAAAAGATATTTCGTATCCCGATTTATTTAATAATATTGTCGGGATGAAGATCGAAGAAAAACCAGAGATTCCCGTTGAAACTCCGCAAAATAATGATGAAATAGATATTTTGCCGAAGCCGTCCGCCGCGCCGAATTCGCCGATTTTTAATAATCCGCCGATTCAAAATCTGCCGAAACCTTTGCCGAAAACTGAAAATAGACAAGCGGACACTAATCAAAAGCCGATTCCCGAAATTTCTTCGGAACAAAAACCGAAAGTCGAAGATAAAGAAGATAAAAATGCGGAAAAGGAAGAAAAATTCGGGGTCGAAGCGGTTGATAAATTCACGCTTAAAGTTTCGCTGAAAAAATCCGACAAAGATTTTCCGGCTCTGGTCGCTCATCCTTTATTTCGCCCGGTTCACAGCAAAACGGTTTTTGAAAAAGACAAATTAAACGCTGATATTATCACCAACGGCGCGTTTCGTATTTCGAGCGTCGGGCAGGACGGCATAACGCTCGATAAAGCGGAAAATTATTGGAACAAAGATCAGGTCAAACTCGAAAGAGTGCGGTTTATTCCGCAGGAAAATGCGGAAAAAGCTCTGGAATCCTATCGTCTGGGCGAATTGGACGCGGTAACGAACGCCGATTTTGAGCCCCTTGCTTTGAAACTTCTCACGCCCTACGGCGATTTTCAGCGAACCGTTCACAGCGCGTTGAATTTTTACGAATTTAATCAAAAGAATAAGCCTTTTGATGACAAACGCATCCGGGAAGCTCTGGCAATTTCAATCGAACGCGAGCGTTTAACCGATGACGAAATGGGAGGGACGACCAAACCCGCGCTCGGTTTTTTGCCGCATAATCAAGAACCACCGACTAAACTTACACAAGACTCCGTAAGAGGGCAAAAACTTTTATCCGAAGCAGGTTTTCCGAACGGCGAAAATTTTCCGACTATCAAACTTTTGATCAACCGCAATAATATTCAGCAGCGCATCGCCCGTTCGGTGGCGCGAATGTGGAAGCAAAATCTCAATATCGAAACGGAAATTATTATCAAAGAAGCCGTAGAACTCGAAACTGCCGGAAAAGAAGGCGATTACGATATGATCCGGCGCGGTGTGGTTTTTCCGACGACGGACGAAACTGTAAATATGCAGACGATTTTCGAATCAAACAAAACGGTTGAAGAAGAAACCGAAAATCAGAAGACAGCCGATTTGGTAAAAGATCAAAAATTGCCCGAAAAATTAAATTCTGAACTTTCGGCACCAATGAAATCTGATGGAAAATTATTGAATTTACCGGCAAATTCTGCCGTAGCTTCAGAAACGGACGAGGAAGTTAGTGACAGAATAATAATTTTGACTGAAGAAGACGCGCTTAACGAACTTCGCGCCATTCCCCTTTATTTCCCGACTTCATATTCTTTGGTCAAGCCGTATATTCAGGGATTCGAGATCAATACTCTGGACGCTCCTTCGCTCAAAGATGTAAGCATTGATAAATACTGGCAACCGAAAAAGACGGTTGGCGAATCTTAAAAGTTATTACGGATTTGCGATTTGCAATTTGTAATTTGCCAGAGTTTTATAATTGATAAAATGTCTTTTATCAATAACTTAACGGAGATTTATAAAAATTGCATATTTACTCGTTGAGGCTCACGCATTTAAGCAAAAGCAGTTGCGAAATTTAAGTTATTCTTGCCTGTCAGGTTAGGAACGTGCTAACTTTATGGCAACATTAATTTTTAATTAAATTTTTCTCTCCTAAAATCAGGCAATCGGATTTTTCAAAAATTAGAAGTTTTACAAAAGGAGTTTCATTTTATGATGCGGATCAACTTTAAACAATTTCGTTTAGGATTGACTTTGGTGCTTTTGTCTTCGGTTTTAATCGGCTGTTCGACGCAAGCAAGCACGAAGTATTGGGGATTAACTAATGCGCCGGATGGAGAAGTGATGCATTATATCACGGGCTCGGAGCCGGAATCGCTCGATCCGCAAATCGTTACCGGACAGCCGGAAGCGCGTCTTTTGATCGGACTTTTTGACCGCCTTGTCGAATATCATCCGAAAACGCTCGATCCGATTCCGTCATTGGCAACTCATTGGGAACAAAACACGGACGGCACAGTTTATACTTTTTATCTGCGCCAAAACGCTAAATTTTCCAACGGCGAACCGATCAAAGCCGAAGATATGGCGTGGTCTTTCCGCCGCTCGCTTTCGCCCGAACTTGCTTCGCGCTACGCTTTTTTAGGCTACGACATCAAATACGGCGAAGCCTATAACGCAGGCAGATTTTTCGTGAAGGATAAAGACGGAAACTTTTTGCTGGCAAAGGATTTTCAAAAACAGCCGCCGACCGCGCCTCCGGCAAATCAGCCAGCCGCGCCGCCGTCAACCGCCGAACCTGTTAAAACGGAAACTCCAGCCGCGCAAACAATTGAAACAACTGCCGCACCCGAAAAACCGCAAACCGAATTTGAAAAATATATTAACTCGCCCGAACGCCTGACAGTTCCGGAAAAAAAGGAAGAACAGGAAAAGTTATTTAAAGACAATCCGAAAATCGCCTCTGCTATCGAAGGTAAAGAACTTGTGCCGTTAAAAGGCGAAGACATCGGTGTCGAAGTCGTTGACGAATACACGATCCGCCTTACGCTCAAGCAATCCGCACCGTATTTTGTCGGCGTTTTAACGCATCAATTGTTTTCCGCGCTTCATCGCCCGACCATCGAAAAACACGGTGATAATTGGATAAAACCGGGAAATATCGTATCGAGCGGCTCGCACAGACTCGAATCCTGGAAGCCGTATGACGAACTCGTTATCGTTAAAGAACCGAATTACTGGGACGCGGCGAATGTTACGCTCGAGAAAATCGTTTTTTATCCGATGGATGAACAAACGACAATGATGAATATCTATAAATCGGGCAGAGTTGACGCGCTTTATAACAGAACCGTGCCGGCGGCGTGGAATGAACACATCAGACAATTCAAACATGAATATCTACTTCATCCCGAAAAAGCCGTCGAATACTACACCTTCAGCGTCAATAAACCGCCGGTAGATAAACTTCCGGTGCGCCGTGCGTTTTCACTCTCGATTGACCGCGACGCGTTGGAAAAATTCCGTAAAATCGTTAAGAAAACCGCCGATTTTACGCCGGTCGGGATTTTTCCGAAATACGAAGAAGCCAGAGAAAAAACATACGCCAGACTTATTAAAGAAAACAATATTCCGCAGGAAGAATGGGATAAGCGCACATTTAATCCGCAAAAAGCCTGTGATCTGATGAAGGAAGCCGGTTACAGCATAACGCCGCGTGAAAACGGACGCTGCACGGTGACGAATTTTCCTGTAGAACAAATATCGCTGACATACAACACGGCGGAAAGCAATAAACAGGTCGCCGAATTCGTACAGGCGCAGTGGCGGCAGAATCTCGGCATCACTGTTCCGCTTAACAATATGGAGTGGCGGACATATCTCGATTACCGTTCGAGAATTGAATATACGGGTATGGCTCGGGCTGGCTGGGTTGGCGACTTCGGCGATCCGCACACTTTTTTGAGTCAGTTTTATTCGCAAACCAACGACAGCGCAACCGGCTGGTGGAATGCGACCTTTGACAAATTGCTCGATGAGGCGAATCAAACCGCCGATCCGATGGCGCGTCTTGAAAAAATGGCGGAAGCCGAATTTTTTATGCTTCAGGATCAGCCCGTAATTCCGCTTTCGACTTCCGGCACGAACTGGATGAAAAAACCTTACGTCAAGGGAATGTATCCGAATGCGGGAACGATGCACCCCTGGAAATTCGTCTATATCGAACGCGATCCGAATAAATGGGACGAAAATGTCGAAAACATTATGAAAATGTCCGATCCGCGGGTTGACTCTCACGTCAGCGCGATTATGAAAACCCAACAGGATTTTGAACAATCGAAAAAATCCGCTGCCGGTGAATAAAAGATTAAAGAATGTCGGTAGAATTAAGTTCTGCTCAAAAGGAAACCGACGAACGCCTGAACGCGGTAATTTATCTGGCGGAAAAATTTTTCAGCCGTGGAAACGGCAATCCCGAATAATTAAGAGGAAAAATGCTTAAATTTATCTTAAAACGATTCATAATAATAATCCCGATGGCTTTGCTGGTAGTAACGCTGACGTGGGGATTGATTCGCGTTGCGCCGGGAAGTTTCTACTCAACGGAGAGAGCTTTGCCGGCGGCAATCGAAGCGAATATTAAGGCAAAATACGGATTGGATCAGCCTTTTTATGTTCAATACGGCAAGATGATGCTGAACATCCTGAAACTCGATTTCGGCGATTCGCTCAGGTATCAAGGGCAATCGGTCAACGAGATTATTATCAGACATTTTCCGTATTCGGCAACGATCGGCATTTTGGCTTATTTTCTGGCGTTATTCATCGGGTTGATTGCCGGAATTGTCGCTGCTCTTAAACAAAATTCGGCATTTGATTACGGTTCGATGGCACTGGCAATGCTCGGTCTTTCCGTACCGAACTTCGTTTTGGGTCCGATTCTGGTTTCGGTATTTTCTCTATGGCTGTTTTGGGTGCCTCCGGCGCGCTGGGGCGGCATTTCCAATTTGATTTTGCCGGTCATTACTTTGGCGGCGATTTATGCGGCGTATATCGCGCGTCTGACGCGTGCGGGAATGCTCGAAATTTTGCGTTCGGATTATATCCGCACGGCGCGGGCAAAGGGTTTGGATGAAAAAACGGTTCTTTTAAAGCACGCTTTGCGCGGCGGCATCGTTCCGGTCGTTTCATTTACAGGTCCCGCACTGGCTTCTCTTTTGGCGGGAACGGTCGTCGTCGAAAAAGTTTTCGCCATTCCGGGATTGGGCAATATTTTTATTCAGGCGGTTTTGAACCGGGACGAGCCACTGATTCTCGGAATCGTCGCTTTTCTTTCGATCTTGATTATGATTTTCAACTTAATTGTTGATATTTCCTACGGATTTTTAGATCCGCGAATTCGTTACGAATAATTATGACGATGCTAGTTGAAGTTGAAAAAATCTCAAAGGTTATACCGAAAAGATTTCGCGTCGAAGTTTTTCACAAAATGACGCAAGCCGGAATTCTGCCCGAAGAAAGCGGGTGGGAGGTTATTGACGGCTATCTGGTAGACAAGATGAGCATCGGAAGCAGACATTCAGGCACGGTAAAAAGATTAAATGAAATACTGAAGAACATACTCGGCAAAGCATTTATTATTTCGATACAAGACCCGATTCACATTGATGAATATAATGAACCGGAACCGTATATTGCATTATTAAAACGGCGCGAAGACTTTTATTCTGAAAGCCATCCGACACCGCAAGACGTTTGTTTACTGGTCGAAGTCGCAGACTCCTCAGTTGAATATGACCGCGAAGTAAAAAAAGACCTTTATGCCGAAGCCGGAATCAGAGAGTTTTGGCTGGTGAATTTGCAGGAAGAAACGGTTGAGGTTTATTCCCAGCCGAAAAACGGAAATTATCGTTTGGTGCGGATTTTGGAAGCGGGAGAAACGATTGAATCAAACTCGGTCGAAAATTTAAGATTATCGGTTGATGAAATTTTAGGTTTGTAAAACTTTATGGAACAAGAAATTGTAAAAGGAACATCGCTTTGGAAAGATGCGTGGAGACGGCTTTTAAAAAACAAACTCGCCGTTTTCGGTTTGATTGTTATGACGATTATGGTCATCGCCGTGATTATCGGTCCGGCGATTATTCGCTGGACGACCGGATTTACGCCCGATTATATTCCGGCTGATTCGGATTTGATCAAATCGTTTCCGCCTTCGCTGAAACATCCGATGGGAACGGACGATGCCGGACGCGATCTTTTATCGCGCGTCTTGCAGGGCGGCAGAATTTCTTTGATGGTCGGCGTGATCTCAACGTTCGTTTCGCTTATTGTTGGCGTAAGTTACGGCGCGACCGCCGGTTATCTTGGCGGCAAGATTGATAACGTAATGATGAGAATCGTAGATATTATTTATGCGATTCCTTATATTTTGATCGTTATCGTTCTTTTGCAGGTTTTCGGCGGACAAAATACGCCGGGCTGGATCGAATCTATTTCAAATGTGTTCGGCGGCGGCGCGGGATTAAATCAGATTTTTCTCTTGTTTTTCGCGCTCGGTCTGGTTTCGTGGCTGACGATGGCGCGCGTCGTGCGCGGACAGGTTTTGTCGCTCAAAAATCAGGAATTCGTTTTGGCGGCGCGGGCGACCGGAGTTTCGACGTTTAATATTATTTTCCGCCATCTCGTGCCGAATACGCTGGGTCCGGTAATCGTCTATGCGACACTGACCATTCCTTCCGTAATGCTGACCGAAGCGTTTCTGTCATTTTTGGGAATTGGCGTTCAAGCTCCTTACGCTTCGTGGGGCAGTCTTGCCGCCGACGGCATTAAAAACATCGCCATTTTCCCGTGGCAGCTGATTTTTCCGGGCGTAACGATGGCTTTAACACTTTTCTCGCTTAACTTTTTAGGCGATGGCTTGCGCGACGCGCTCGATCCGCAAACGCGCAAATTCTAATTTTTGAAGAAATATTATGTCAGCAGTAGCAACGACAAATTTGCAGGAAATTCTTACCGAAATTAAACCCGGCGAGTCAGGAGTTTTTTATGGCATTGATTGGGAAGATTACATCGAATTTCTTGAAGAAAATGTGAACCAAAGCGAACTCGAAACGACTTATAATCGAGGCGTTTTAAGAGCAAATATGGTTCAAGGCTTCACACACGAAAATCTGTCGAGATTTTTACATAATTTAATTACCTTTGCGGCTTTACACTCAAATTTGCAAACAGTTCCAACGGGCTCGATGACTTTGGTTTCGAATAGATTTCATAAAGGTGCAGAGCCGGACGAATCTTATTATATCCAAAACGCTCATCTGGCAAGTTTTAAATCGAAACTGTTCGATGATAAAACCGATACGCCGCCTGATCTGGTTGTTGAAATTGATGAAAGCCATAAATCCGACGAAAAATTCGAGATTTATGCGGCTTTCGGAATAAAAGAATTTTGGCTTTATGATGAAAAAATTTTGAGAATATTTGTATTAAGCAAAACAGGAGAATATCTCATCGAAGAAAAAAGTGTAGCATTACCGGTGTTATCGGCAATAGTTCTGACAGAATTTCTAAAACGTAGTCAAATAGAAGATCAAATTAAAGTTTTACAAGATTTTCAAAATTGGCTGCAGGAGCAAAACAAATGAAACTAAAATTCTCATTTGTTTTATTTGAAAAATCAATCCCTCTGCATCAGTGTCTCGTAAAGTAGAGAAAATAAAGAAAATAAATGAACGACAAAAACGGAACAATTCTTTCGGTCAACGACCTTAAAACATATTTTCAGACGGAAGACGGCGTTGTAAAAGCCGTTGACGGCATTACGTTTGAACTCAAAAAAGGTGAAACTCTCGGAATCGTCGGCGAATCGGGCAGCGGAAAATCAGTGACGAATCTTTCGGTAATGCGCCTGATTCCCGAGCCTCCGGGAAAGATCGTCAACGGCGATATAATTTTCGACGGTGTGGACGTTCGCAAACTTTCGATTGAAGAAGTCAGAAAAATCCGCGGGAAACGAATGGCGATGATTTTTCAAGACCCAATGACTTCGCTCAATCCGTTTTTGCGGATTTCGACGCAATTGATGGAAGTTACGCAGCTTCATCTCGGACATTCAAAAGATCAAGCCTATAAACACGCGATCAAGATGCTGAAAACGGTCGGAATTCCCGATGCCGAAAATCGCATTGACGGTTATCCGCACGAATTTTCCGGCGGTATGCGCCAGAGAGTGATGATTGCGATGGCTCTTTCCTGCGAACCGGAATTATTGATCGCCGACGAACCGACGACCGCTTTGGACGTAACGATTCAGGCGCAGATTCTCGAACTTATCAAGGATTTGCGGAAAAAACTCGGCACGAGTGTTATTTTGATTACGCACGATCTCGGCGTGGTCGCCGGAATGACCGATAAAATCATCGTGATGTATGCCGGAAAGGTTTTCGAATCCGCGCCGACGCGCGAACTTTTCGCAACTCCGGCAAATCCTTATACCAAAGGTTTATTGAAAAGCGTTCCCGATCCGGCGCACGAAGACGGCACGCCGCTTTATCAAATTCCGGGTTTGCCGCCCGATGTCGCGCATCTGCCGCCGGGCTGTCCGTTTGCCGAACGCTGCGAACGCGCCGAAGACATCTGCGAGCGCGAATTTCCGCCGTTTGTGCAAATCAACGAAAATCATCAATCGCTGTGTCATTTTGCTAAAGAAGTTTATGCCGAATCGGTTGCGGCGAAAGGTTAGTTTATGAGCGTTAATACTTCGACAATTTCACCGGAAAACAATTTTCCGCCGCGAGTTTCGGAAACGGAAGAAATTCTTTACCCCGAAACCGCTGATTCGATTATGCCTGAAGGAATTTTGCACTTTTTACTGAGCGTTCGCCTGACTTCGACGCTTTTGACTTTTTTGGTAAATCGCCCGGATGTCAAAGTTTTCGGGAATTTAATGCTTTATTACGAAGAAGGTGAGCCGCGCAAATTCATTTCGCCTGATCTGATGATTTGCTTCGGTTTGAAAGAATCGCCGACATCGGTTTATAAACTCTGGGAAACACAAATCGTGCCGGCGGTCGTTGTCGAATTTGCTTCGGAAACGACCTGGTTTAACGATGTCAGCAATAAACTGGCGATTTATCAAAGACTCGGCGTGCAGGAATATTATGTCTATGACATCGAATACAAACATCTTCCCGCACCTTTGACGGCATATCGTCTGGAAAGCGGCGTGTTGACGGAAATCGAAGTGCAGAACGGCAGAATTTTGAGCGAATCTTTGGGTTTGGAATTTGTTGATACAGGCGAAACCTTGCGTCTTTATAATCCCGAAACGAAAGGATTTTTAATGACACCTGAAGAAATGATGGCGGAAATTGAAAGATTAAAAACAGAAAAATAGAAAGATGAAAGAAACTCGTTTTGCTACTTTGCCAAAACGAGTTTCCGCCGAAGTCGTTGTCACAAAAAGAAGGGAGTACTTAAATAATGTTTAGATTAGTTTTAGCAAGTTTAATAATCATTTTTTCGATAAATACTTTCTGTCAGAGTATTTCTCCAAACAAAGTAAGTAAAGACAGGAAAGCAATTACAGAGAAAAAGTTAGTAAAAAATCCTAAAACTTTTTTAGAGAATGCTGTTCTCAGATCAAAAAAAGTTGAGAAGGTGAAAGTTTATGTTGAAACATCTTTAGGTAACTCGGATATATCTTCGACTTTTGAGTTTTTAGCGCCGAACAAATATAAATTTGTTGATGTGGTATCTGGTAAGACCACTAAGATCGCGATTGAAATTGCAAGGCAGAGATTTCAGCTACATAATGAAAAATGGATTAAGACAAAAGAAGATTATTTTCCTTTGAGAGACCAATTTGATTTGTTTTTTCCAATAAAATTTCGTGCAGAAAATGACGATATATTTATAATAACGAATGTAAAAGTCGAGCATTTGGAAGATGAAAAGATAGGGAATAGGGACACACTAAAGTTTAGATACGAGATAAAATATGATGATCCTAAAGTAATTGATGCAGGTATCGTTTGGATAGATGAAAAAGATGAGCTACTGACTCAAATCGAAACAGAAAGTGCTGGATTTTTAGGGCGGGTAAATGCAAAATGGAAATATTTTTATGATGTAGAAATCATAATTAAAGCACCAAAGGATTTTATTGAACAAGATTGGATTAATTGAAGTAGGTAACTATCTTTAAATTATTAATTAAGGTAGTTTTATTGGCTGAAAAATAAAATAATGGAACAAAACAATAACAGTTTAATTTCTTTGCAAAACTTAAAAGTCCATTTTAATCTGGGCGGCGGCGGTATATTGGATAAACTGACGGGCGGCAGTCCCGTTCCGCGGGTTGTCAAAGCGGTTGACGGCGTAAGTTTCGACATCGAACGCGGCGAAACTTTGGGACTAGTCGGCGAATCCGGTTGCGGAAAATCAACGCTTGGCAAAGCCGTTCTGCGTTTAACGCCGATCACGAGCGGGAAAGTTTTGTATAACGGCAAAGATTTGGCGCTCGCTTCGGAAGGGGAAATGCGCGAACAGCGTAAGTATTTGCAGATGATTTTTCAAGACCCGTATGCTTCTCTGAATCCGCGTATGACGGTCGGCAATATTATCGGCGAACCGATTCGCACATTTAATCTGGCAAACGGCGGGTCGGTCGAGCAAAAAGTTCAGGATTTGATGGAAACCGTCGGGATGAGCCGCCGCTTTATCAAACGCTATCCGCACGAATTTTCCGGCGGACAACGCCAGAGAATCGGAATCGCGCGCGCGCTCGCCGTTGATCCCGAATTTATCGTCGCCGACGAACCGATTTCCGCGCTGGACGTTTCGATTCAGGCGCAGATTATGAACCTGATGGAAAAACTTCAGACGGAAAAAAATCTGACCTATCTCTTTATTTCGCACGATTTACGCGCCGTTCGCCACGTTGCCGATCGAGTTGCCGTGATGTATCTCGGCAAAATCGTCGAACTTGGCGACGCGAAAGAAGTCTATGCCGAACCTTTGATGCCTTATACCAAAGCTCTGATTTCCGCCGTTCCCGTTCCCGATCCCGAAATCGAGGCGAAACGTGAACGGATTATTTTGACAGGCGATGTGCCTTCGCCGATCAATCCGCCGCAGGGCTGCCGCTTTCATACGCGTTGTCCGTTTGCGATTGAAGATTGCAAAAAAATCGAGCCGCAACTTGTCGAGATAAAACCGAAACATTTCGCGGCTTGTATCCGCATCAGCCCTGAAAAGCCGAATATCGAGGAAAATATATAAAAAAAGGAGCGAATTTTCGCTCCTTTTTTGGCTTACAATGAAAAATAGTCTGAAAAATTAGTTTGATGCGGCTCTCGCAGTATCTCGCAGAGCTTTGACTTTGTCGTGCGTCGCTTTGACAGTATCTGCTTGTTTTTGAACAATTGTTCGAACATTCGCCGGTAAATCTTCTTCCAGAGCGTCTTTGTAAGAACTTACGGCTGAATCTTCGCCGCGTTCGCATTCATTCAAGATTGCGGTTTCATCTTTTCCGGTTACAACCGATTTAATGTTTATCCAACCGCGATGAATCGCCGCCGAAACGCTTCCTGAATCTTCGGGATCGCCGCCGAGTTCGCGAACCAAGGATTGAAGTTCGCCGGCAAATTGCGACCGTTGTTGTGATGCTTCATAAAAAAGCGATTTCAGATCAGAGCGTTCTACTCCTTCTGCGGCTTCCTTAAAACCGTTTTGTCCGTCTTTACAAGCTTCGATTAAATTATTTAGTGTTGAAATTGTATTTTCGTTTGTCATTTATTTTCTCCCTACCTTGGTAAAATTAAAAAAGTCTTATACGTTAAAGTTTATTTACGATTGTTGACTTATATTATTATGTAAACTCAAGAATCGTGCCAAAGTTTTTAATCAATAACTGCGGGACTAAAAAGGTGATTGAAAGATTGTAGGTGAAGCATATTCAAACACTCGTGTATGTATTACGTTCATAAAAACAAAGAAGGTTTTCGTTATTTAATCTAACAAAAACCTTCTTTGTTTCATTCAAAAATTTGCGCTAAATTTAGCGATTAGCGGCTTTTTGCCGGTCGTGTTTTCCTTCGGCAATTTGTTCGATCATTTTTTTGTTAAATGCCGGAATATCGTCCGGGTTACGGCTTGTAACCAAACCGCTATCAACGACAACTTCCTTGTCAATCCATTTTGCACCGGCGTTTTCAAGGTCTTTTCTAATCGTGTGATACGAAGTTAATTCTTTACCTTTAACGACTTCGGCGTTGATTAAAATCCAGGGTGCATGGCAGATTGCCGCAACCGGTTTGCCGCTTTCAAAAAATGCCTTAACAAATGTTAGTACCTTTTCATTTGTCCGCAATTTATCGGGATTTATCAAACCGCCCGGAAGTTCGAGAGCGTCGAAATCATCAGCGTTTGCTTCGTCAATTGTCACATCAACTTTGATGCTTTTGCCCCAATCGGTTTCAGCCCAACCTTTTATTTCGCCGCTTTCGAGCGAAACGATGGAAACCTGCGCTCCGGCTTCTTCGAGAGCTTTTTTCGGTTCGAATAATTCGCTTTGCTCGAAACCGTCCGTTGCTAATATTGCTACTTTTTTTCCTTCTAATTTGTTATTCATAATTTCTTTACTCCTATCTGAAAAGCGAAAATCTCAATTTGTGTTTTACATTGATTCATTTACGCTTTTCGGATAGTATTTAGAACAATTTTTATGCCATAATCAGTTACATCCCAAAAATTTAGAAAAGATTTTCACAAAATATTGAAAATCAAAGGCAATTAACTCTATCTAGCCAATACACGCCTTTAGAGTAATTTTGGACAAGTATGAACTCAAATCATATTTCGTAAAATAAGGTGCAAAAGTTGTTATAAAAATGACTGATAAGAATTTAATGACAAAGTTTTTATGGAGGGAAATGCAGAATAAACTAGCCAATGAAAGCGGTGTATCTGTTGTTACCGTTGATGAAAATTCGTCGGTTTTAAGCGAATCCAACGACAATTCTATTTGTCAGGTTTTATATAATTCGGAAGAATTCGCGTCAAGCTGTGCGAAATATTGCGGCAAGGCTTTTGCAATGGCGACCGCGGCGAAAAAAACGGTCGAATATAAATGCTACGCAGGCTTAAACTGTCTGGCTGTCCCGATTAAAAAAGAAGATAAACAAATTGTTGCCATCATCGGCAGAACTTTTTTGAAATCGCAGGATTACCGCAAAGCGACACAGCGGGCAATTGACGGCGATTGGCAAAAATTTTCGCGCACAAAGTTTTTCGAAAACGTAATTTTAAGCGGTTCGCCGCGTCATCTCGAAATTGTTGCCGGACAATTGAAAAACCTCAATGAAATCGAAAAAAAAGCACTATTTCAATTGATTGAGAAAAAACAAACTTTTAGCGAAAAGCAAAAAGAACTTAAAGTTTCGCCAATTCAAGAAGCGGAAGTTAAAAGCGAAAAGAAAGAAATTAGAAATACGAAAAATATTGTCGTAGAAAAACCGCAGGAAACTTTTGAAATCACAAATTTGATAGAAGAATTTCATAATTCAGTGAAACAAGACGCGATTGTTTCTGACAGATTCGACAAAAATAATACAGTTGAAGCTGAAGAAGCCGCCGTTTGGCGTTCGCTGTTCAGTTCTTTGCTCGATCTTTCTTATAAACAGGCTTGCACGGCGATCTTGCAATTTTTGCAAAAACGCTATTCGATTTCATCCATCGCTTGGCTCGAAAGATTTGATAATCAGTTTGAAACAATTCTCGCAGGCGGAAAATTAAAAGATTATCCCTTGCGCTTTAAGTTTTCGGCAGATGATAAGCGATTATTCGAAACGGTTAGAAAAGGCGTACCTCTCGAACTTAATTTGAGGCAGAACAAAGAAAATGCGCCGCGCATTGTCCAACTTTTTCCAATCGGTGTCGGCGGCGAGATTAGAAATGCGCTGGTTATCAGCGATGAAATAAAAGAACTGAATATTAAACATCAGATTTCGCGTTTTTGCCAGCGAGTTTCTTCCGATATCGAGATTCTACATCTGCGCGAACAACTTTCGCACCGCGATTGGCTCGAACGCGCCGTACAGGTTTTTAATGAAAGCGTAAAACATATTGATTCAGAAGATTTTTGGTCAAGTCTGGCGCAAATTTTGTCCGAATTATTAAAATCCGAACGCAGTTCGCTGCTGATTTTCGATGAAAAATCGGATTCTTTTTCGGTCAAAGCGGCAACCGGAATCAGATCGGATTTCTTAAAAAAACAAAGCGAGCATATCGGCGAGCGGATTGCCAAAAATGTTCTGAAAAAAGGCAAACCGCATATTCGCAGAGATTTGCGGGAAACAAATGCGATCGCCGCGCCGCTCGATTGGAAATATAAATCTAATTCTTTTATCAGCTATCCGATTAAGATTGCCGGAAGGGAAATCGGCGTTTTAAATGTTACGGACAAAACCGACGGTGAAATTTTCGATCAGGTTGATCTGGAATTGCTCGATGTCATTGTGCCGCATCTGGCGGTTTTGATTGACCGCGCTTTGCTCAAACAGAAAGCGGGCGAATACGAACATCTTTCAGTCACGGACGCGCTGACCGGATTGCTCAATCGAAGATATTTGGAAGAACGTCTGACCGAAGAAATTCAACGCTCGAACCGCCACGGTTATCCGATGAGTTTTATGATGATTGACGTTGATAATTTCAAGTCTTATAACGACACTTACACTCATTTAGACGGTGATAAAGCTCTGCGTCTGGTCGGGCAATGTTTTAAGGAAATTTTGCGCGGTGCGGATGTCGCGGCACGCTACGGCGGCGAAGAATTTTCGATTCTGCTGCCGCAGACGAATTCTCCGGAAGCCGAAGCGATTGCCGAACGAATCCGCGAAAAAGTTGCGCTGACACATTTTCCGAACCGGCAGGTTACAGTCAGCATCGGCATCGTCAGTTGTTCTTCGAGCGTAAATTCCGCGCAAGATTTGATCTGGGCGGCTGATACTGCGCTTTACGAAGCAAAACGGCGCGGTAAAAATAATGTCAAAGTTTATGAACATTTGAATTTAGAGAAAATCTCGGTAGAAAGAAATCTGGAAATAAAGCACAAGTGAGGGAAAATGAAAAAGTTTAAAGGTGAAAAAGTTTAAAAGTTTTTACGCTTTTCGTTTTTCAGCATTTGTAAAAAATAAACAATTTGAATTGAAAAAGTTATGCTAAATCAAATTAACCCAAGCTTTTTCACTTTTTCACTTTTTCACTTTTTCACATTTAAACTTTTCCTATCTCTCACTTTTTAGGAAATCATCCTTAATTAGACTTTTTTATGGGTGGAAACAATTTCACCTCGAGAATAGTATTCGAAAAAAGTAGATGAGCAACTTAAATATCAGAAAAAAATTAGCCTCTGTTTTGGAAGAAGATTTTATCGGCAGAACCCACGAACTAGAAAAACTTCTGCGACACGGAAAAAAGAAAACCAATTCACACGGACTCCTACTATTATCCGTGCCGTCAATCGGTGCTTCGGAGCTTCTGCGGCAGACGTTCGATCATTTTTTCTTTAAACAAAATGAAACTGTTCCGTTTTATTTTTCATTGGAAAGTTCGGATACAACAATAAAGCAAGCGGCAACGCGGTTTTTGCAGACGTTTCTTCAACAAGTTATTGCTTTTCGTCGTAAAGACGAAAAAATTCTTGATTCGTCGTCTGAAATTGACGAACTCGCGCAGCTTTCCGCCGCTGCCGACGGTTTTTGGATTGACCGTTTAATTTCCGGTTGCCGTTCGGAAAATGCGGCGAATGATGAAAGATTATTTATCAAAAATTGTCTAAACGCGCCGCTTTATGCCGCCGCGCACGGCGTAGAAATTTTTGTGATGATAGATAATCTGCACGAAGCCGAACATCTCGCCGGCGCAAGCGATCTGATCGAAGAAATTAAGGAAATTTACAGTCGCGCTGAAGTGAATTTTGTTTTGGCAGGCAGACGGCGTTTTCTGCTCAATGCGGTGCAAACCGGAAAAACGCAGCTTTATGAAACCGAGATTCTGCAATTAGAACCGCTCGATTTTGCCGATGCGGGAATTTTGGCGGAAAATCTGGCGGAAAAATACAAAGTCAAAATCAGCGATCAAACGCGCGATTTGATTTCCCGCAAATTTTTGGGAAACCCTTCGTTTATCAAGTTTTTATTTCAAGCGGCGAAAGAAAAAAGCTGTAATCTGGAAAATTTTCATTATGTCGAACAAGTCTACGCCGATGAAGTTTTTGAAGGAAAAATCGGCGGATTTTATGATGCGGTTTTAGATGAAATCACGCCCAACAAGGAAATTCAAAAACATATCATTTCTCTTTTATACGATGTTGTAACGGGCGTAAAAAGAAAAAGTCCGATTGACGCGTGGCAGTCGCGGCTTGGACAAAATGATTCGGATTTTCACCGTACTATGCGGCTTTTAAATAATTTCGAGATAATTCGCCTGACCTCGAATCTGGTCGAAGTGATGGACGAAAACGAAACTTTGACCGATTTTATTTCAAAGCGTTTCGCGCTCGAAATTCAGTTGAAACCGCGCGTTCTGGTCATCGTTGAAGCTCTCAAAAAATTCCTCAAACGTGCGCCGAATACGATGGCAAAATTTTATCGCCTCAATTCGGCGATTGATTTGCGCGAATTGCTCGGAATCTTTAATTGCCAGGAAATTCCGCTTGATTTGCTCGATTACGAGATTTTCAAAGACCGGCACAAAGGCGTTGAAGACATCGAAACTTTAGAATCTCTGGATAAATCGGAAGAAAGAATGATGCTGCCGCAGATCGTTTATTCCGCCCCGACGATTGAATTTTATCCGCCGATCCATCAATTTACGGACGCGCAGCATTCTGCCGTTGCGCTCGGTTTTGAAACGGCGAATTACACAGACGAAAACGAAATTATCTGGCTTTCGGCGGAGATCGAAGCGAAACTCGAAGCGACAAAAGAATCAGCGGAATTCTGGTGCGACCGTTTGGAAATGGTCGCGCTTGTCTGCAATTTTCAAAAATACAAGCTCTGGCTGATCGCGCCTGAAGGCTTTTCGCCGGAAGCAATCGAAGTTCTAAAGGAAAGAAACGCGCTCGGCTCAAGCCGTAAACAGATTGAATTATTAAAAAAATTCCTGAATGCGGAAGACGCGATCGGTGAAAAACGCAATCCGAACGAATATGAAATGGTCGTTCCGATGGGCGAAGACACCGAATTGATCGCCGCGCACACGGTCGAAGAAATCGCCCGCCGCCACGAATTCGAGCCGAAGGCGATCAATCAAATAAAAACTGCTCTCGTTGAAGCGTGCATCAATGCAACGGAACACAGTTTGAGTCCCGACCGCAAAATTTATCAAAAATTTTCGGTCGAAGAAGATAAAATCATCATCACGATTTCAAATCGCGGCGTGCGGATTTCCGACAAAAAACCTTTAGAAATCAGCCCAAATGACGAGCGACGCGGTTGGGGTTTGAAGCTTTTAAAGACTTTAATGGACGAAGTAAAATTTGAGCAAGTTGATGACGGAACGCGCATTTCGATGACTAAATTTTTGAAAGTGAACGGCAATAATAAGACGAAAAAAATTGCGGCGTAAATAAAAGTTGACAATTTGTAATTAAAAGATTACTCTCAAATTCTAAATCTTACCCGTAACAACCAAAAGAAAAAAATGAATATTTCTGTTCAAACCGGAGGCGAGTTCGTGACTGTTTTTGCCTCTGATTACTTAAATAAACTAAGCGGCGAGAAGATTGAAAGAGAGTGTAAGCAATATTTAAATGATGGATGCAAAACACTTGAGGTCAATTTTAAAAATACGGAATTTGTCAATAGCATCGGAGTTTCAATACTCTTAGGCGTAATTGATGCAGCTTCTGATGTTGATGCCAGCTTGATTTTTTCCGATGTCAGCGAACACACAATTGAGCTTTTTGAGATGCTTGGTCTGACCAATCACGTAGTATTAAAGCTGAGATAATCAAATTTTTAACTGTTTTTTTAGCTGTCGTCCGCTCCATAATTTTAAAATGTCCGCTCTCCCCTTGATGATGATATGAAGGATAACGAAAATAAACTTGTTTATACTTTCGGTGCATTAGCAGAGTTAGGACAAGAAATTACCAATCGGCAGAGTTTTCAGGAGATGATTCGCACTTCTTTGCATCTTCTCTTGGGTTCGCTGGCGATTATGCGCGGCGGCGTGGCTCGTTTTTCGCAGTTTCGCCACGAACTTAATATGATTGCCGTTCGGGGTTTAGGCGAAGATTTTCCGCCGAGCTTTGCCGTCTATCACGAAGATGAACAGCAATTTTTGCTGAGCGGTCTGGCGGCAATCGAAATCAGTCAGGCAAAAGATTTACCTTTCTTAAAACATTATTTATCGGAAAAACGGAAAAAGCGCGTCGAATTAATTGTTCCGCTGATTATTCGAGACGAGATCGTCGGCTTGATTTTTCTCGGCGAAAAAGCGAACGGCGAACCTTATTCGAGTTACGACAAGGAAATTGTCTGCGCGATGGCGCGGCATATCGGCGTAGGGATTTCGCAGAGAAATCTGATGGTCGAAATCGAACGCCGCAACACAGAAAACATACGGCTTTACGAAGATTTGCGCTTTACATACAAAAATACCGTCAAGGCATTTGCCGCCGCGATTGATTACAAAGATAAATACACCGAAGGGCATTCGGTCAGAGTCGGGAAATATACGGAAATCATTGCCGCCCAGCTCGGTTGGAACGAAGAAGAAACCGAAGGTGCGGCAATCGCCGGATATTTGCACGACATCGGAAAAATTACGGTCGAACGCAACATAATCAATTCGCCGATGCGGATCAACGCCAAGGAATCTGCGGATTTAAATAAACATCCGGCAGTCGGTTACGAAATCTTGCTGCCGATTCATCATCCGTACACGGACGTTCCGCTCGCCGCTAAATATCATCACGAACGCATTGACGGACGCGGTTATCCCGATGGTCTGGAAGATCGCGAAATTCCGTATATTGCGAAAATAGTGAATTTAGCCGATTCTTTCGACGCGATGACGACCGACCGACCGTATAAACGCCGCCGTCAGGCAAATGAAGTAATCGAAGATTTGCAGAGAAATTCCGGCAAACAATTCGCCCCCGAACTCGTTACGGCTTTTTGTCAGGCGTTGTTGGATGAATTAACCGGAAAAGTCAAAAGAAAGGTTTTTCACCGGATGCTCGGCAAAGATTATATGCAGACAGATACGCTCGTTCCGCAACTGAAGAATGTTCTTAACGGATTAAACGGAACTTCGTCTTTGACGCTTGTAAGTTTGGATTAACATTGCCCTTATTGTCTGTCGTCCCGTAATTAAAAGTTAGTTTAAGCGTAACCGAAGTAAAGACTTACGATTTCTTCAAAACTTATCTTTCTCAAAGATCCTAAAACTTACCTCGCCCAATAGAAATGAAATATAATCAGATGTAATTATTAATTTTCGTTTATTTGGCTTGACTTCTGTTTCATCTTCAGGAAAATGTGGTTTTGGAAACTTATTTTTATAAATAAGCTCGGAAGCACCAATTTCAAAATCTGATTCATTCAAAAAACCAACTCTGTTGGATGATGAATCAACTATAAAAATACCCGTAGTAATCTGACTTCTCATAACCCAAATAATCACTCGTTCATTGCTGCATTGATATACCTTTGAATCAGGTAAAATTTCCTCATCAATTTCTACTGATTTATTTTGAAGTTCTGGACATTTATGCACCGTACTACAGGAACTTGTCAGTAAAAAAAATGAGATTAACAAAAATCCGAAAATTATCCTTATTAGCATAGAGGTATATATATTTAGGAGTTATTAAGTAAAAACTTTATGTACTTTCAAGAGATTGTTCCAATTAAAGCCTCACCTTACAGGTTAATTTTGTTTTATTTCAACAGTTCGAGCAAACGGTCGGGATAATCGGTCATTATGCCGTCCGCTTTTATTTCGATCAGGCGTTTCATATCTTCGATTTCGTTGATCGTCCAGACGTGAACGTCGAGATTCCGTTCTTTAGCGGCTTTGATATATTCTTCCGTGACGATTTGCAGACTGCCGATTCTTTGCGGAACTTGCAAAAGCTGCATTTGCGGGCTGTAGCTTTCGCTCAGACCGATCTTGTATTTCGCCAGAAAAAAGCTCGCTTCCGAAGGACTCGCCGAAGTTGCCACGCCCGGACAGTTTTGCCGAAAATCTTCCAAAACCTCGTTGCGAAACGAACCGACGATTACTTTATCGGCGCGGTTAAATTCTTTAATTAAACTGCACAGAGGCGCGACGGGCGAAGGCGTGTCGTATTTCGGTTCGATATTGATTGTGATATCCGGAAACGCTTCGAAAACCTCGCGCAAGGTCGGGATTTTTATGTCCTGTCCGCGAAAGGGAAAGGTTTTTCCGCCGTCTTTTGTCCAGCGAAATCCCGCGTCCAGTTTTCTGATTTCTTCAAAAGTCATTCCGGCAACCAAACCTTGCCCGTCGGTCGTACGGTCAACTTTTGAATCGTGGATGACGACGAGTTCACCGTCGGCGGTCGCACGTAAGTCGAGTTCGAGAACGTCAACGCCCAGATCCACAGCGCGTTTGAAGGCGAAGATCGTATTTTCCGGCGAAATTCCCGCGCCGCCGCGATGCGCGATAACTAACGGGCGCGACATTTCCTGCGTCAGAATCTTAAATCTTTCCGCCCGTTTGCCTTCCGACATTGCCAGATAAACATAAGCCGCACAGAGCATTATGACGATGCTCAGTGCAAAATAGGCGAATATTTTAAGAATTTTTTTGATCACGTTTATAAATTCTACACCTGTATCAGTTTAGAACTTTCTTTTTCACTAATAAAGTTTTAATTCGCAAAAAGTTAGAAAGATTTAAAAGGGTTTGAGTTGCCACGCCTCGTTGATAAAAGAAAAAAGCGCGAAATTATAATTTCACACTTTTTTCTTAATTTATGACAAGGAATTTTGTTCGGTTTCCGGCAGTCAGATTCTGACGCTGTTGACTAATTTGCGCTCGACTCTGCCGTTGCGATACGTTATGACCTGATATGTTTCACGATAATTGAACCGACCTTTTCTCACCGTTTGGGTTTGATAGGTTGTTCTTAAAATCGCGTTGTTGTTGGAATTATTGCTGCGATTGTTGGCGCGATTGTTATTGATCTGAACGCGGCTGATGACTTTTGAAGTCGTTCTGCCGTTGCGGAAAACCGTTATTTGATGAGTTTCGCGGAACTGCTGTCTGCCCTGTCGGACGATTTTCGTTTCGTTATACACGCGGACAACCTGATTGTTGGCGCGATTATTTTGCGGTTGATTTCCGTTGCGCCGTATTTGAGCATCCGCGCTTACCGTAAACGTTAAAAATGCGCCGAATGCCAGAGCGATTGTAAATAATTTTTTCATAACTACTTTTTTCCCCTATTTATTATTTCTCAAGACAATTTCGATTTATCAAAATTGGTCTGTGCTGTTAGACGGCACAGTAATAGCAAGCAGTTGGCATCTATAATCCTGTTTTTGTAAAGAATTGTCAGAGTAAGTTGTGTAAAATCAGCTATTTACAAAGTTGTGTAAAGTTCTTGCGGGAATGTGAAAATTTACGGAGATGATTTGTCAGAAGAATTGAAATAGAAAGTTTGGAAAGAAAACGAACTTATGTAAAAAAAGGGAATTGGCGAGAGGGAAGAGTAGATTCTCGCTAAGTTTTGCCGTAAGTCAAAACTCAATAATTCAATTATTAACGAATTCGGACGCGTCTGATTAGCTGACTTCTTTGTCTTCCGTTCGGCAGGATAGTAATGCGATAGGTTTCACGATAAACGTATCTGCCGCGCCGTACGTTGCGGTTTTGATAAAAAGTTCTTACGCGACCATTATTACGGTTGTCATAACGCCGATTGTTGCGCTGATTATCATAGCGTCGATTATTGCGCCGCTGTTGGGCATTGCGGCGTTGCTGAGCAGCGCGACGTTGTTGCGAAGCTCGCCGCTGCTGAGAAGAAGCACGGCGTTGTTGAACTCCGCGTCGTTGTTGGAGAGTTTCTGCGTTAAACGAATTTGCCGAAGTATCTCTCGCCTGTGCAAACGGAACGGTGAAAATCATCGCACCGAAGACAAACGCGATAGTTAGTAAATTCTTTATGTTTTTCATAAATTGAACTCCTTGTATAAATTAAATAGACAGAACTCAAAAATCCAAAAAAACGAATTTTACGAATAGTCTATTGTAAAGTATGAAGCGAAACATACTTATCGAGTTGGAAACAAATTTACTTTTTTTTCCGAGATTTTTATAAGTATTAGGAGTTTTCTTAATCTTCAATCATCTGTGTTAATCTGAAAATCAATCATTTTTTTATGAGAAAATCCACAATTTCAATTTTAGGCTCGACCGGATCAATCGGCTGCAACACGTTAAAAGTAGTCGAATTTCTGGGAGACATTCGCGTCGTCGCGCTCGGCGCGGGACGCAATATGGAAAAGTTCGCCGCGCAGGTCGCTAAATTCAAACCCGAACTCGTTTCGGTTGATAACGAAAAATGCGCCGAAAAACTTCTCGAAAATTTACATAAATCAAACACCAAACCGCCGAAGATCGAACTTAACGAAAAAGGTCTGATCGCCGTCGCCACTCACACTGAAGCGGAAACTGTCGTTTCGGCAACAGTCGGCGCGGTCGGTTTTGTGCCGACTTTAAGAGCTTTAGAGTCGGGAAAACGCGTCGCGCTGGCGAATAAAGAAACGCTCGTCATGGCGGGCGAATTGATGACGAAAGCGGCGCGAGAAAATAAAGCCGAAATTTTGCCCGTAGATTCCGAACACAACGCGCTTCATCAATGCTTGCGCGGCGAGAAAAGAATTGAAGTAAAGCGTTTGATCTTAACGGCTTCGGGCGGACCCTTTCGCAAAAAATCAAAAGCGGAAATCGAAAACGCGACGCGCGAAGAAGCCTTGAATCACCCGACGTGGGAAATGGGCGACAAGATCACGATTGATTCGGCGACTTTGATGAATAAAGGCTTGGAAGTCATCGAAGCGCGCTGGCTTTTTGATTTTAATGCGGACGAGATCGGCGTGGTCGTTCATCCGCAGTCGGTCGTCCATTCGATGGTCGAATTCGTTGACGGTTCGATCATCGCGCAATTAGGCGTAACCGATATGAAACACGCGATTCAATACGCTCTGACATATCCGGCACGCCAGAAAAATTGCCTGCCGCCGCTCGATTTCGCGCAGATTTCAAAACTTACTTTTGAAAATCCCGATCTTGACAAATTCCCGTGTTTGGCTCTGGCATATAAAGCCTTAAAACAAGGCGGAACGATGCCCGCCACGCTCAACGCCGCCAACGAAATCGCCGTTCAAGCGTTTTTAGACGGCAAGATCAGACTTTCCGATATTGCGCGAATCAATGAAGCAGTGATGAACGAACACGAAGCGAGCGAAGTAAAAAATCTCGAAACCGTCTTAAATGCCGATGAAAATGCGCGAAAAAAGGCTATAATGAAACTTGAAAAAACCGCTTCGGCAAAGTGAGGTAAAAAATGCAAGAAATTACAACCGAAATTCAATCGCCGATAAATCCTTTTATTTCGGATGTTGAAATTACAAATGGGGATAATCAGGGCGTAAAAGTAATAAAATGGACTCAAGATGAATATTACAAAATGGCTGAACTCGGTTTTTTCCACGGAAAAAGAGTTGAATTGATTGAAGGAGAAATTATTGAAATGTCGCCGATGAAAAGCCCGCACGCTACCGCCGTTTCTTTAGTTTATGAAGTTTTGCGGGAAGTTTTCGACAATAATCATTTTATCAGAAATCAGCAGCCGTTGAGCTTTAGCAAAATTACCGAACCCGAGCCTGATCTAGCGGTAATTAAAGGTAAAATTCGCGACTTTTCCGATTCGCATCCGAAAACTGCCGAATTGTTAATTGAGGTTTCCGATGCAACGATTTATTATGATCGCGGAAAAAAATCAAATCTTTATGCTAAAAACAAAATACAGGATTATTGGATTATTAATTTAAAAGATAAACGTCTCGAAGTTTTCCGCCGTCCGATTAAAGATGAAAGTGCTTATAACGGCTATAGTTACGGCGAAAACTTGATTTTTACCGAACAGGACGAAGTTTCGCCGCTTGCCGCTCCGAAGGCAAAAATCAAGGTTGCGGATTTGCTTCCTTAACTTTCGGTTTGACTGGAAAACAAAGGGGTTTTAGACTTTTAATTTACAACTTGTGGCGCAGATTTTGGTTCTAAACGGTCAAGGTATTTCAAAAGATAATTTTATAAAAATATGTACGACATTTTATTAGTAGTTTTTGCAGTTATATTCGTTCTCGGCGTGGCGATCAACATCCACGAATTCGGGCATTTCATCGTTGCCAAAATGTTCGGAATGCGGGTTGACGCTTATTCGTTTTTCGGTCTCGGACCGAGAATCTGGGGTTTTAAGATCGGGCATACCGATTACCGCATCAGCGCGATTCCGCTCGGCGCGTACGTTAAACTTTACGGCGATGAAGCGACCAGACCGCTCGAAGGCAAGGACGCGCAGGAAGATGTCGTTCCCGAATCGGAACTTTACGAACTACGCCCGAAATGGCAGAAATTTCTCGTCATGATCGGCGGACCGTTTATGAATCTGCTGCTGGCGTTTATGATTCCGTTTATCGGTGCGATTGCGATGGGCGTTCCGACGACACCCGCGCCGATTGTCGGAATGGTCAAACCCGCCGGCGTGGCAGAACAAGCGCAGATCAAGGTCGGCGATAGAATCGTCGTGTTTGACGGTATCGAAAATCCGACGTGGCAGAGAGTCAGAAACGATTCATTGATCGCGCCCGAAAGAGAGATTCCGGTTGTCGTTGAACGAGGCGGACAGAGAATTCCTTTGACGCTTACGCCGCGCAAGGAAGTCCAGAACGGCAATACCATCGGGATGATCGATTTTGAACCGGAGATGGATGCCGAAGCCGTCACGGTCGGAGAGATCGAAGCCGGAATGCCCGCCGCCGAATCGGGGTTGCAAGCGGGCGATTGGATCGTTTCCGTCAACGGCAAACCGATTCGCAACCGGATGGAAATGCAGAATCTGGTCGGTGAACTCAAAGATCAACCGCTGAATTTAGTGGTTAATCGCAACGGCGAACGTAAGGAAATCACGACGATGACCAAAGCGGACGACAGCGGCAGACACCGCATCGGCATTCGCTTTAAAACACTCGACAGCGAACACGAAGCTGTCGGAATCGGGCAAGCCGCAGCTTTTGCATATAATGCCAATGCGGAGATTATCCGTTTGACCGGAAAGGTTTTCGGACAACTTTTTGCGGGTGAACGCTCGGTCAAAGATGCCGGAGTCGCCGGACCGGTCGGAATTGTCCAGATCATCGCTCAAATGGTGCGCGAAGCCGGATTTTGGGGACTTTTCCCGATCTTGATGGTCATCAGCTTAAATTTGGGTATCTTTAATCTTTTGCCGATTCCGATGCTCGACGGCGGACAGATCGCCTTTTTGGGAATTGACGGATTTTTGGGACTGTTCGGCACGGAACTTTCTGCCGGAATTAAAGAAAAAATCCAGCTTGCCGGACTCGGAATTATTTTGATTCTGATGGTGCTTGTGATGTATCTCGATATTGCGAGGCTGATCGGTTAGCGTCTTTTTAGAAAATTAACATAATTTTAAGGAGTTAATCGGGTGTAAAACTTCGATTAACTCCATTAATTTATAGTAACCTTTTATTTATGTTGAAAAGAGAAACAAAAGCGGTTATGGTCGGCAAAGTGCAGATTGGCGGCGGCGCGCCGGTCGCGGTGCAGTCGATGACGAAAACCGACACGGAAGATGTTGACGGAACTATCAAACAGATCGAACAGATGATCGAAGCCGGCTGCGAAATCGTGCGCATCGCTGTGCCGAATGATGCCGCCGCCGCCGCGCTCAAGGAAATCCGCAAACGAACGGAAGTTCCGATCGTCGCCGATATTCATTTTCACTACAAACTTGCGCTGAAAGCTCTCGAAGCGGGCGTTGACAAACTGCGCCTTAATCCCGGAAATATCGGTTCGATTGACCGCGTGCGCGAAGTCGTGCGCGCGGCGGAAACGCAAAAAGTGCCGATTCGCATCGGTGTCAACGGCGGTTCGCTCGAAAAAGACCTGTTAAAAAAATACGGCACGGCAACGCCCGAAGCGATGGTCGAATCGGGAATGCGTCACGTTAATATTCTTGAAGATCTGGGTTTTTCCGATATTATAATTTCCTTAAAAGCGTCCGACGTACAAAGAACGGTCGCGGCGTATCGCCTGATGGCGGAAAAGGTCAATTATCCGCTTCACCTCGGCGTCACCGAAGCCGGAACGCCGTTCGGCGGAACGATCAAATCGGCGATGGGACTCGGAATTCTGCTGTTTGACGGAATCGGCGACACGATCCGCGTATCTTTAGCGGCAGAACCGCACGAAGAAGTGCGCGTCGGCTGGGAAATCTTGAAATCTCTCGAACTGAGAAAACGCGGCGTAACGGTCGTCGCCTGCCCGACCTGCGGGCGGCTCGATATTGATAATTTCGTCGAAATCGTCACAGAAGTCGAAAGACGGCTGGCACACGTCGAAGAACCGCTCCATCTTTCAATTATGGGCTGCGCGGTTAACGGTCCGGGCGAAGCGCACGATTCGCAGCTCGGTATCACATTCGGCAGAAACGTCGGAATGATCTTCAAAGACGGCGTGCCGATGCGACGGGTTAACGGCGCAGATATTATCGAAGAATTCGTTAAAGAAGTCGAAATTCTGCGAAAAGAAGGCAAAGACGCCAAACCTCTCGGCGTGGAAAAGCAATTAGTTCAAATAAGCTAAAATTCAGGAATAAAAACTAGTGTTTGAAAAACAATAATTTGTCTTATTGATTACAAAAATGAATTCTGCTGAATTTAGTCTTCAGTTTAATAACGCAAAACTGCATCCGACAATTTAAGGTTTTTCAAACACTATACCCGAAGAAAAATGGTTTGCGAAAAATTGCTTCTTGAAATGCCCTAAAATTCTGCGTTTGGCGCAAAAACTTTTCGCAAACCATTTTTTGATAGGTATAGTATAGTGACCGATACTTGAGCATAATTCAAATTTCATCTGTAAAACTTACAGAAGAAGACTTAATAGAGTGGAAACTATTTTACAAAATTTAATTTTGGTTGCGCTGATAGTCGGATTACAAACATCTTGTTCCGAATCCGGCAGACCGAATTCCGTAAAACAATCTGACAAGCCGAATGTCGAACTTTTTACTAACAGTAATAAAATAATTAAAAACGATCAGAGATCTTTAAATCTTTATGAAAATATTGTTTATGGTTTAGTATTGGAAGATATATTTTATGGAGATGAATTCGGTGAAATACCAAAGATCAATGGGTTAGCCTACAGGAAAACAACAATTCCTGTGGAAAATATTGATGCGCTGAAATCAAATTTGCCAGTTTCATCAGAACTTCTTTCAAACCTACAAACTATAAATAGTAGTCCTAAAATATTAGAAGACAAATATGGCATAAAGTTGTCTCACTGGTCTTTAGATGATAATAATTCCTTACCGCAACTTCTTGAAAAAAATCAGCAAAAAAATTCTAGTATCACACCAGTTATGGAATTTTCCAGAGTTGCTTTTAATGAGAAAAGAGATGAATCTTTAGTTTTTGTAAGATTCTATGATTCCGAAAAGAAAATTCAAGAAAGGTACTGTTTAATTTTTCTCAATATAAATGATCAAGCGATTTATAAAAAAGATGTGAAATGGATTAACTTATAATCAAATCCGAAATTATAAAAACAGAAAACTTACAAAGATATAAATAGCAAAAGTAGAGTAATTTTTCGTATCATAAAACTTTTTTTAATTTTAAGGAGAAAAACTCGTGAACGGATAAAACGGCAGATTTCGCAAAACGGCGAAAACGAGCGAGGCGATAAAGAATCCGTAGATCGAAACCGGCGTAAAAATTTTATTAGAAAGTCCGCGACCTCTCGACGCGATCAGGAAAAGCGAGATTCCGATATAAATAAAAACAAGCAAATACAGCGGTAAAAATAAATTAAATTGCAGCGCGGTCAAAATATCGCCGTGAAAAAGCGCGTGAAAACCGCGTGTCAAACCGCAGCCCGGACAATTTAATCCAGTAATCGCAAAAAGCGGGCAAACAGGGAAAAAATTAGAGGTCGAAGGGTTAAAATAACTGACGACAAACGCGCCCGCCGAACCTGCAAGAATTCCCGCCGCCGCCAAAACGCGTTCAAATGTCGAATGTTTTTCTTTACTCACAATAGTATCTTTTATTCGTTTCCCCCAAAAATAAGATCGCCGATGTCCATTATTTTATCATCGAGTTCCGATAAAATATTAACGTCTGCAAGATTATTTCGTTCGCTGAAGTCAATAGCTTCTCTGAGCGATTGACGCAAATTTTTCGGAAAATCCGGCGGTGCGGTATCGAGCGAATTTTTGATTTTTGTCAAACTGTTTTTAGTTTGTGCGCTGGTCATTCCGCCAAGCGCGTTGCGTTTAAGCGATTCGACAAGAAGATCGCCTAAATCTTCGCCGAAATTTATATACCACATCTGATTGTCCGAAGCTGTTCCTCTTAATGTTGAATTAAAGACACTTAAAAGCTCGGCGCGGCGTTCTTTCGGGGCGGTCGCAATTTCTTTGATAAATAACAGTTCTTCAGGAAAATCTCCTGATCCCAAGCCATTTGAAAAATCCGCAAAGAATTTTTGAGCAATATAATTCAAATTGTCATCGGCATTGATTTTGGTCAAGATTCTGATAATCGCGCTGAGTGTCAGATAATCGAGCTTTTCTTTATCCTGACTAGCTTTTTCCAAAACTTGTGCCGGAATATCGCCCGCCGAACCGCTGTCTTCGCTTTGGTTTGAAGAAGACCGATTGAAAACATACGTGATTATACCGGAAACTTTTACGGGTTGACTTTCAAGCAAAGTCGGGTTAAATCTGGCATTTCGCGCCGCGCTTTCCGCCGCCGAGCGCAAAAGCGGATGACCGGAAACCGCAGTTGCCGAGATGACATTTCCGGCTTCATCAATCACCACCTGAACGCTGACCGAACCTGACGCGCCGACCGCCTGTGCCGCCGCCGGATAAACCGGCGCGGGCAAACTGACCGCTTTCCCGTTAACGACACCGCCCGAAATCATACGCCGCGGACTTTCCTGTGCAAAAATAACGGAACTGCAAAACAGTAAAATTATAATTATCAAAAGAGTTTGTTTTTTCATTGGTTTTTCCTTCTTTTTATAAAGTTAAATATCTTGATCCGATAAATTTTTAATTGCTCTAATTCGGCTTAACAATTCCGTTTTCTGTTCGGCTGAAAACGGTTGCTGCGACATTCTGTAAAAATTTGCAACTTGTTTTATTACTTGTTGTGAAACATTCAGCGGAGTATTTTCAATAAGTTTTTTAAGCTCGACAACATTTTTTTGCATTTTTTCGGCATCTTCGATTTCGGCACTTATATTTCCCAAAGTTTTTCCTAGATTAAAGTACCAGAGATTTTTTTCATCGGAACTCAGACGGTTTTGGATTTTCGGCTGCAGATTTTGTGAAAATTCGCTTGAATTGAATGTTTTAAAATCACTCATTGTCGGTGAATCGGAACGGGAAATTCCTGATGAATTTGCGCCGACACGGGTTAGAACACGAAGACCGGGAGCAGTTTTGACAATATCTGCATCGTTCGTCTGTTTTTCTTCTTCAACGCTTTTACTTTTTTCCGGGTCGTGCGGCGGCGCAGTTTTTTCAAACTCTTTTGCTTTAAAATAATCACCGATTTTTTTGACATCTTCTCTTTCCTGAATCCAATCTTTCGGCAAGTAATTTTCGATTCTGAAAGCCGGAAAATTATCTGCGTTGGCAACAAATTTTTCAACCCTCGCAAGTTCATAACCGACTTCGATAAATGACATCGGAATACTATAAACATAAGAAATTATGCCCGAAACCTTGACAGGATTTCCTTCAAGCAATGTCGGTTTGAACTTTGATTTAAGTGCAGCCTGCTCAGAAACCGACCGAAGCATAGGATGACCGGAAACCGCGTTTGCTGAAATCACATTTCCTTCTTCATCAATTAAAACCTGTATTTGAACCAAACCGCCCGCTCTGACTATTTTTGCCGCCAAAGGATAAGCAGGAGCCGGAAGACTCAGTGCTTTTCCATTAACAACTCCGCCGGTAATTGTTTTTAGTCCGCTGCTTTGTCCTGAACCATTTTGCGAATCCGTAGTTGCGACTCGTCTGGTAAGAAAAACGTCTTGTTTTTCTGAATTTGATGCGGCTGCCTCATCTTCTTCAACAGAATTTGTCGTGTTTTTTTTATCATTACAATCAAAGACATAAACGAGTATTCCGGAAACTTTGACAGGCTGACCGGAAAGCAGCGTCGGGTTGAATCTCGCTTCACGCGCTGCCTTTTCCGTCGCCGAGCGAAGCAGAGGATGACCGGAAACTGTTTCTGTCGAGAATATGTTTCCCTCTTCATCAACCAGAACTTTGACATTAACCGCTCCGCACGCTCCGACCGCTTTTGCCGCCGCCGGAAATTTAGGTGTCGGCAGATTTATTGCTTTTCCATTAAGAACTCCGCCGCTAATTGTTTTTGTATCCGGTTGAGCATTAATAATTGAAATGCCGAAAAGTAAAATTAAAATAATTAAAAGAGTTTGTTTTTTCATTAAATATTCCTTCGTGAAATTTTGCTTCAATTTTAGAGATTAAATCGGAAAAGGTAAAGAATTTTTTTCCGAAAACAGGGAAGTTTTCAACTACTGATTCGCCTTTCTGATTTCTTGAATCTCTGCCAGAGCTGAGGAAAAATACTTTCGGAAAAGTGATAAGTGAAAAATAACATGTGGCAGATAATTCTTCGATAAAACCTGTCATTTATCACTTATTCAGAAGCTTAAAAGCCTTAAAACTTCGTTCAGCATAAATTCTGAAACACTACCAAAAAATTTGTTCCCTGACTTTTCTCCGTTTATTTTTAATGAAGGAAATCACGTTTCAATAGTTTCCCGGCTCAATTCTTCGGCAATTGCGCCGCGAACTTTTTTTAATAAATCCGGCAAATCTTTTTCAACGGTAAGGTCTTTCGTTTCAAACGGCGGAAGCAGAACTATTTCCATCGTTCCGGGATTTGCAACGCCCGTTTTTTTGCCCATTAAATAATCGGTATTTTTAATTGCGACCGGAATAATCGCCGCGCCGGTCTGCATGGCGAGATGAAACGCGCCTTTTTTAAACGGCAAAAGTTCCCCGGGCATCGCGCGTGTTCCTTCGGCAAAAATTCCGAAGGAATAGCCGCTGTCAACCGTTTCGCGCACCTTTTCCATAGTTTCCAATGCGCGTTGCGGGTTTGAGCGGTCAATCGCCACAAATTTTATAAAAGTCATTCCACGCCCCAAAACCGGCACTTTCAAGACTTCTTTTTTGGCGATCAAACCGATTTTTGTTCCGGCATACGCAAAAAGTGCGGTCGTATCAATATATGAACGATGATTCGCAACGAAAATATAAGATTTGCCTTTTTCCAGATTCTCCTTGCCCGAAACTTCGACTTTAATGCCCGAACTGCGAATCCAGGTTTTTGAACCCCAGACGCACAACGGATAAATTCCTGTGCGGCGATTGAGAAGCTGAAAAACGGTCATCGCCGGTAAAGCGATGAAAAGAAGTAGAAAACCCGCAAAAAACAAGCTCCACCAATAGCGCATTTTGCCGATAACGCTCGATTTGTTAGACTCTTTGACAGGATATAAAATTTTATCGTTCCGCTCGATCGCTTCGGTCCGGGAGATTTTTTCTAATTGTTCTGACATTCAAATATGTTTTTATCACGTAAAGACTTAAATACGCAAAGCAGTTTTTTAACAAGAGTTAACAAAATGAATCAAATAAAAAAAATCCGTGTTCATCTGTGTTTATCTGTGGATAATTTTCTTCCGGCGTTTTCAAGATTCGCCGTTTTATTTTTGCTTTTATCAATCGGCATTTTCGCGCAAAATGCGCCGCCCGCGCCGAAAACGGTTCTCGGTTTTCATCCGACCGATGACCGCACGATTGCCGATTGGAAACAGGTTTTGGATTATTTTGCCAAACTGGACGCGGCGAGCGACAAAGTAAAGGTCGAAGAAATCGGCAAAACGACGCTCGGTAAATCACAGATTGTTGCCTATATTTCTTCGGCGGAAAATATTAAAAATCTCGATAAATATAAAAAAATTAATCAGCAGTTGACCGATACGCGAATGCTGAAAAAACCTTCAGAAACGGTGAATTTGATTCAACAAGGAAAAACAATCGTTGCCATTTCGTGTTCGATTCATTCCAATGAGATCGTCGCGTCGCAAATGTCAATGAATTTTGCTTATGAATTAGCAACAGCGACCGATGAAGGAACGCGGGAAATTCTGGAAAACACAATTTTGCTGCTTATTCCTTCGGCAAATCCCGACGGAATTGACATTGTTGCCGATTGGTATCGCAAAACCTTGGGAACGAAATCCGAAGGCACCGTTCCGCCCGAACTATATCATCATTATGCCGGACACGATAACAACCGCGATTGGTTTATGATGAATCTGGCAGAAACGCGCAATATCACCAAACTTTTCTGGCAGGAATGGTTTCCACAGATTGTCTATGACGTTCATCAGATGGGACAAAACGGCGCGAGATTTATCATTCCACCGTTTTATGATCCGCCGAATCCGCGTATTGATCCGCTCATTTTGCGCGAAGTCGGACTCGTCGGCTACAAAATGGCGGCTGATCTCCAGGCAAATAGTATCGCCGGAGTTGCGACGAATACCACTTTCGATACGTGGTGGCACGGCGGTTTTCGTTCCGCGCCGTATTATCACAACTCGATCGGCATTTTGTCCGAAGCGGCAAGCGCGGATCTGATGTCGCCGATCAAAATTACGAGAGAACAACTTGCGGCAAATCGTCCGGCGAGAGGTTTGAATTCGCCGCTCGAAAACGCAACGAATATGCCGGACGTTTGGGAAGGAGGCGATTGGCATCCGCGCGATATTGCCAAAATCGAAATGATCGCTTCACGCGCTCTACTCGAAATGGCGGCGAAATTCCGAACTCGTTATTTAAGAAATTCCTACGAATTAGCCGCAAAAAATTTAAAAAAAAATGAAAACGAACCGGTAGCTTTTGTCGTTCCCGCAGGTCAGCCTAATCAGGAAACTGTTGCGCGTTTTCTGGAAATTCTGATGTGGCAGGGAATGGAAATTTTTGAAATGACGCACGAGCTTTATTTAGCTCACGACCAAAACGATAAAAACGATTTTCACGAAATGCCTCTGGGCAGTTTTCTCATATTCGTCAATCAACCGCAGAAAAATAATGTTTTGAGTCTTTTTGAAAAACAGGTTTATCCCAAACGTCTGAACGCTCGCGGCGAAGGCGAAGCTCCGTATGACGTTGCGGGTTGGACGCTTCCGCTGCAAATGGGCGTTGAATCGCTGGCAACGTGGAATATTCGCGATCTGGAAAAATTCCGAAATACTTTGAAAAGAGTCGAAAATATAAATCAAGCGCGAAGCCGTCTGAATCTCAAACCGAACGCGCAACCGTTTGACAAATTGCCGAATCCGCTCAAAACCGCGCCGCGCATCGGGCTTTACAAAGGTTTCGCCAATTCGATGGACGAAGGCTGGACGCGGCTCGTTTTCGATAATCATCAAATTCCTTTCACTTCGCTGATGGATTCAGATTTTCGCGAAAATAAATTGAATTACGACGCAATAATTCTGCCTTCGATTCCTGAAAATATGATCGTTTCCGGTCAACCGGCGGCGCGTTACCCGCAGGAATTTACGGGCGGAATTACGCCGACCGGAGTTGAAAATTTAAGGAAATTTGTCGAAAATGGCGGGAAATTAATTTGTTTCGATGCTAGCTGCGAACTCGTTATAAAAGAATTTAATCTGCCGGTGAAAAACGCTCTAAGCGGTTTGAATCGCTCGCAGTTTTACAGTCCGGGTTCGATCTGGCAGCTCGATGTTGACACGAAAAATCCTCTGGCAAGAGGTTTTAACGAACAAACTCCGGCGTATTTTATTAACTCTTCGGCTTATGAAATTTCCGACGTGAATAAAGTAAAATCGGTCGCCAAATACGCCGAAAAAGACCTGCTTCTTTCCGGCTGGATTCTCGGCGAACAATACGCGCAAGGAAAAACCGCGCTTGCCGAAGCGGATTTCGAGAAAGGAAAATTAGTTCTTTTCGCTTTCCGCCCGCAGCATCGCGGTCAAACTTTTGTAACTTTTCCGTTTATTTTCAACGCTTTGGAAAAATAAAATTCACAATAAAGCAAAAAGTTTCAACCAGGTCTGTCAGATTTAACAATTTCAAAATAAATGTCGGAGGCTAGATAATGAAACGAATTTTAATTTCCCTTTTTTTCAGTGTTTTTCTGCTTGCTAATTTTGCATACGCCCAACAAAACGAAGCGCCAAAAAAAACAAAGCTTTATACCCAAATGGGTTTTGACGAAAAGATTCGCTTTGCTTCGTCAAAATCCGATGAAATTCTGGCACTTTTCGGGCGCACCGAAGGCGACAAAATCAACGCCGAAGGTCAACAAATGATTCGGAATTATCTCGATTCTTACGTCAGGCGTTTGTCCATTCCGAAAGCGGACAATTGTGCAAGTTGGGGGAAAACCGATTTAGCTTCCGTTTTAAAACGCGGCAGTCAAAATGCCGCCGCGATCAATGCCGAATTTTCCACTCAGAATTTGCCGACGCAGATCGGACTGTATACGGCAATGATCGAATCGGAATTTTGTCCGTGTCTTAAAGCACCGACGGGAGCTTTGGGAATGTTTCAATTTACGAGTGCAACCGGAGCAAATTTCGGTCTGAAAACGGCAAATGACGCAACGCCGGAAAAACCGGATGAACGATGCCAGCCGAAACTTGCAGCGGGGGCTTCTGCCAAATACTACAAACTTTTGATTGATAAAATCTTTGGCAGTGATGCGGTCGGCTATCCGCTGGCAATCGGCGCGTATAATCGCGGCGAAGGTTCGATGAAACGTCATATTACCGATGTTTCAACGATTACCGATGCGCCGCGCATCAGCTTTTGGGTCTTGATCGAAACAAAAGAAACACTTGCCGAAAAGTTTAATAATGAAATCGAAGATGATGAAGAATCGTCTTTTACTCCGAGATATTTAAAGCAATTTGAAGAAGAAAACATCAATTACGTTCCGAAATTTTTCGCCGCCGCGATCATCGGTGAAAATCCGAAAACCTTCGGAATCGAAATGCTACCTTTGAGTCAAATAAAATAAGCATCAATGGATAATGTCAGAAAATTCTTTACTAACTTCAATTTCGATAGAGAGAGAGACCTTTTAGAATTTTCATTTGAATATTAAAACTTTTGACGGTCTGCTTAGAATTTATATCAAAAGAAAAAATGCGAGTGAAGATTCTATTTACAGAATCTTCACTCGTATTTCGTTGAAAGCATCGGAAAATAAATAATTAATGTGATGTGCGACATAAGCCGTCGAAGACGGCAACATTATTCCCCGCTTCGCCGCCCATAACTAGTGTTAAGGGCGGCGAAGCGGGGAATATACCGTCGGTTTCACCGACCAAATCTGAATTCTTATGTCGAACTCACATTAATTAATAAATGCCGACGGAATCGGTTTATCGCCGGTTTGTCCGAAATTAATCATGCTGAAACCTGCCGTGCTTTGCAGTAAAAACCAATCGTTCGTGCTTGGACGGAAAACGCCTATATCGGCTTTGCCGTCGCCGTCATAATCGGCAATTGTCGGAATATCGCCCGGCACGCCCCACGAAAATCCTTGATAGATGAAACTGCCCGTCAGCAAAATATAAAAATCAGGTTGATCGGAATCTGCTGTAGGTCGAAAAACTGCCACATCTGTTTTGCCGTCGCCGTCATAATCAGCCGGAACGGGAATATCGCCCGCCGAACCGAAGGGAAACGCCGTGTAGGATTCCGAACTGCTCAGCCAAAAATGCCACGTTCCGTCCGAAGGTCGAAAAACTGAGAGATCGCCGATGCCGTCGCCGTCGAAATCAAAAATTTGCGGTAAATCGCCGTTTGTTCCGAACTGTTGGGCAAAGAATTGATTTCCGAGACTTCTCAATTGATACCAAATGCCGTCCGACGGGCGAAAAACAGCCAGATCAGCGCGACCGTCGCCGTCGAAATCATTCGGCACGGGAATATCGCCGCTCAGACCGAATTGAACCGTAGTAACCGTATTGGAAGAACTGTTCAAAATCCACCAAACACCGTCGCGGAAAATAGCTAAATCGGCGCGGCTGTCGCCGTCATAATCGGCGGGTACGAGCCGATCTCCGGCGAGTCCCCAATTTTGTGAAACGATTGAGCCGTTTCCGCTCAGAATCTGATTCCAAGTGCCGTTTGCCGGACGAAATACAGAAACATCGGATTTCCCATCGCCGTCAAAATCGAACGGCGCACGATTAACTCTCGTAATGACGACATCATTGCCGTCGCCGCCTTGATATGTAATGCGAAAAGCCGTATTTAATGCGCCGGCGAAAACTCCTCCTTCGGGAGCATTGAGAAAAGTTCCGCCAACCGGATCGCTTCCATCGTTACGCAGAATTGTAAATGAATCCCCGATTGCCGGATTAAAATCATTCCACGGAAGCGGAGCAAGCAAAGCGTTGTTTAATGAAACCGTCCCCACAACATTTAATTGATCGTGTCCGTTTTCGCCCGCCGCAGTTCCGCCGATTTTGCAGACATAACTGCCTTGCGGAGTAAAATTCAAATTTCCGGTATTCAAAATTCCGGTCGGCGAAGTCAGAGTTCCCGCGCTGATTATTCCCTGCGTAACATTCACCGTTCCGACTGTTCCCGTGCCGCCGAATCCGCTCAGACCCAATGTTCCGCCGCCGATGTCGGGCGAATTTATCGTAACGGCGCTATTCGGAATTGAAGCGTCAACCACAAAAATACCGTTGTTGAGGTTTATCGCACCGTTATATCCGGTGGCGGCAAAAACGAGCGATGCGCCCAGACCGTTCTTGTTAATCGCTCCCGAACCGGAAATTAAACCTAAACCGAAACTTCCGTTTCCTTCAATCGTTAAATTAGCACTTCCAAAAAAGAGAACCGCCACGGTTGTGAAAGAGCCGGTTTCGGCAGTAAAAGTTTGCGAACTGTTAAGCGTAATGGAGGTATTTATTAATTGCGTTCCGCCATTGACGGTCAAACCGTTGGAAAGGCGAAAAGCATTACCGCCGACCGTATATGCTCCGCCTTGAAAGGTGATTGAATTGAAATTAGTAAAAATAAAAAAGTTGTTGTTGACGGCAAATTGCGCGGCTGAAGCCGGAAAAACCAGATCGTCCCCGGCAGACGGCGCAACATCGCCGACCCAGTTTGTCGCCGTTGTCCAATTATTATCCGCGCCGCCGCCGTCCCAGGTTCTGACCGCGGAAAAAACATTCAGCGAACACGCTAAAAATATTAGAATAAAAATAATTTTTGTCATAGTAATCATTGCTCCGAAAAGTTGTTTGAATTTAGCACATTTAACATCCGAAAAACAAAAAATTATTCACAATCCGGCAAATTATTCTTGTCCGCTATTTTTGATAAATGTTAGAATTTATCATTATGATTTTACGTCCACGCTTTTTATTTGCCTTTTTTCTAACTTTTTTAATAAATTCAACAAGCGTTTTTGCCGCCGAAACGGAATTTTTCTATCTGGAAAAAGAACCGCTCGTCCGCATCGGTCTGGCAACAAACGTCAGTTCGGCGATGATTACAACGACGGATTCGACGCTTGTTTCGGTCAGCCCCGATGAACCGCAGAAATTTCTCGGCGCAAACCGCGTTTCGGTTTCGGCGCGTTCGTATCGTCCGCCGGAAGTCGAGTATTTTTATTTCGAGATTCCGAACATCGAAACCGCCGGCGATGCCGCTGAACTTGCCAAAGCGATCCGCGAAGCGACGAAGCAAAATGTTTCTTTTAATATAGAACCGGCGACAAACGTCTGGCGTATCAGAATCGGCGAAGCCAAACAAAATCTGATCGAAGCCGAAGAATTCAAAGCGTTTCTTGCGGAAAAAGGTTTTGAAACGGTGGAAATCGTTTCGATGAAAATTACGCAGCACCTGCCGGAAGCGGTCGAATTAACGCAGCAAATGGCGGTCAATCCAAAATCAAATGTTCGCAGCATTTTGCCCGAACGCGCTCTTGCCAATAAAGTTAAACCGACCGTTTCAAGCAATCCGACCAATTTTGTTAGTCCGAATTTGCGCGAAGTGATCGTGAGCGGCACATCTGAAACGGCAAAATTCTCGTCGCTCAAAGCAGTCGCCTTCGGCTCTTTGAACGAACGCGGCATTCCGGTTCGCTACAACGGCAAAGCGTATCGCGGAAAAATTGAAGTTTTCGTTAATGCGAACGGCGGTTTGACGGTCGTTAATGTCGTGCCGATGGAAGAATATCTGCTCGGAGTCGTGCCGAAAGAACTCAGTCTGCCGCAGATTGAAGCGCAAAAAGCGCAGGCAATCGCGGCGCGAACTTATGCGGTTGCCAATACAAACGGTTTCGCTTCGCAGGGTTTTGATATGCTGCCGACGGTTCGTTCGCAGGTTTATGACGGAGTTTCCTCCGAATCCGCAATGGGAACGCAAGCCGTTTTGCAAACGCGCGGATTGATCGCCACCTATAAAGGCAAACCGATAATGGCTTATTACACTTCGACTTGCGGCGGCAGAACGGAAGATTCGGAAAATATCTTCGATCACGCCGAACCGTATTTGCGCGGCGTAAATTGTTCGCTCGAAGGCAAATCGCATTTTGCGCCGTTTATGATCAGAAGTTCGCGCCAGCTTGCCGACATCAGAAACGAGGCAAATTATGAAACGGCACGAATGGCGGCAAGATATTCGGTCAATAATTTTCTGCTCGCCGCGCCGCGTTTTACCGACGATTATTTTGAAGACGCGCCGACCGAAGCCGAATTGAGAAGCTGGCTTTATCAATTAGCTGTCAAATTCGGCAAACCGTCTTCTTCAAATGTTACAAAAGATACGGCGAAACCCGTTTTACTGGCAAAAGTTTTGTCGGAATTAATCTACACAGACACAAATCAAGCCGACACATTACTCAGCGAAGCCGACATAAATTATCAGCTTTCATTTCTCGACGCGGGCGAAATTCCGCGCGAAATGCGTCCCGTAATGGCGATGCTTTTGCGCGACGGCTGGTTTTCGATTTATTCGGATTTGACCATAAAGCCGCAGAAACATTTTTCACGCGCCAAAATTCTGCGCCTGATTGATCATATTCACAGGCGAAAAAATTGGAATTTGATCTTCGAAAGCGGCGAGGCACGACCGGCGATAGACGGAAAGCTCGTCTTGCGCTCCGGCAGAACCGACCGGCAGGTTACGGTCAGTCCGAATGTTTTTCTGTTCAGAAAGTTCGGCGATGCGTTTTATCAAGTCAAAGAAGCCGCGCTCGTCGGCGGTGAAAAAGTCAATTACAAAATAAATGTCGCCGGCGAAGTTATCTATCTCGAAATCGAACCGACCGTCAACACAACCGTTGCCGAGAGAGATTCGAGTTTTACGCTCTGGAATAAAACGATGTCGGCGGCGGCGGTCAGAACAAACCTGAGCCGCTTCGTGCGCGGACTCGGCGCGTTAATTGACGTAAATATCGCTAAACAAGGCTTTTCGCGCCGCGCTACCGAACTGGAAATTATCACGACAAACGGAACTTTTCACCTAAAAGGCGGAAAAATCCGCTCGGCTTTAAGATTGAACGAACAGCTTTTCGTCATCAACAAACGCTACGACTCCGCCGGCAGAGTAACAAGCTACACATTTACGGGGCGCGGCTGGGGACACGGCGTTGGAATGTGCCAATACGGAGCTTTCGGTCTGGCAAAAATGGGCGTAAAAGCCGACGCAATCATCAAACATTATTACACCGGAGTTGATGTCACGAAGGCTTATTGATATTATACGTATCAATTCTTTTTCACATTTAGCTCATTTTTCTTTAATAAATTTATGAAGATAGTTTCGCTTTTTTCAGGTGCAGGCGGTTTTGATTTAGGCTTTATTCAAGCCGGTCACGAAGTCATCTGGGCAAATGATATAGATAAAGATTGTGCAGAAACCTATAAGCATAATATTGGTAATCATTTTGTTTTAGGCGATATATTAGATATACCTGCTTCTCAAATTCCTGATTGTGATGTCGTAATAGGCGGTTTTCCGTGTCAAGGTTTTTCACGGGCAAATATGAAGAAAAGAAAAGGTGATGAGCGAAATAAATTATATTTGGAATTTGTTAGGGTTGTTAGAGAGAAAAGTCCTAAGTTTTTTTTCGCGGAAAATGTTCGTGGATTATTAAGTTTTGATAATGGAAATGTAATTAAAAATATTACTGAAGACTTTTCCAATTTAGGATATAAAGTTGATTATAAAGTTTTTAATTCCGCAAATTTTGGGGTTCCGCAAAATAGATTCAGAATTATCATTGTCGGAATTCGTGAAGATGTTTTTAGCGGAACATTTCCTTTTCCAACTGCTACACACGCGCAAAAACCCGATTTAATTCATAAAAAATGGGTATCAATCGGCGAGGCTTTGAAATATATTCCAGAACCTGACGAGCCAAATGAATTAAAAAATCATATCTATTCAAAATATAAAGTTACTAACCGAAACTTTACCGGACATCGTAAAACTGATCCGAATAAACCTTCACCAACTGTTCTGGCTAAAGATACGGGAGGTAATGTAGCTGTTCATCACCCTAATAATCATCGGCGCGTATCTGTAAGAGAAAGTGCAATAATTCAAACATTTCCGCTTGATTTTGAGTTTTTTGGCTCAATGGGAAGTATGTATAGACAAATTGGAAATGCAGTTGCTGTATTGTTTGCGAAAAAAATAGGTGAAGAACTTAAAAAATTTGAAACTGTAAAAGCGAAATCAAAAGCTCAAAATATTTAATCTGATGAAAGTTGTTTCTCTATTTTCAGGCGTAGGCGGTTTTGACTTGGGTTTTTCACAAGCCGGTCACAAAATTATTTGGGCAAATGATATTTGGCAAGAAGCCGTCGAAACTTACAAATTAAATCTTGGAAATCATATAGTTTGTAATGATATTAGAGAAATTCCTTCGGATGAAATACCTACATCTGACATTATTATCGGCGGTTTTCCGTGTCAAGGATTTTCACTTGCAAATACGAAGCGAAGTGAAAAAGATGAAAGAAATTTTTTATATTTGGAATTTGTTCGCGTCGTCAAGGACAAAACCCCCTCTTTTTTCTTAGCTGAAAATGTCAAAGGAATTTTAAGTTTAGGAAAAGGAAAAGTTTTTGAAATGATTATAAAAGACTTTTCTGAAATAGGTTACGAAGTAAATTATGCTGTTCTTAATGCCGCTGATTATGGAGTTCCACAAACGAGAGAGAGGGTTTTTATTTTTGGCAAACGAAAGGATATTAAGATTATAATTGATTTCCCTCCTGAACCTTCGCATCAAAAATTAAACGGTATGCCGCTTTTTGAAAGCAAAAAGAAATGGGTAACTGTTTCTGAGGCATTAAAAGATATTCCTGAACCTGATGAAAAACATAATCTGGATAATCACGAAGCCTCAAAATATAAACTACGATTTAATGGTTATATTGGGCATCGGCGAATAAATCCTGATTTACCTTTTCCAACAATTACATCTCGCGGAGACGACAAAGGAGGCGTTGTTGTTCATCATCATCCTAGTAATTTGCGCCGTATTTCAGCCAGAGAAGCCGCAACCATCCAATCTTTTCCGATCGATTTTACATTTGTTGGGGCAAAAACGTCTGTTTACCGACAGGTTTCAAATGCTGTGCCACCTAAATTAGCAAAAGCCATTGCACAACTATTTCCTAAAAAATAATGAAAACTCCAAAAAAACCATTTCAAAATTATAAATGGCGTTGGGCAGAAGTGACACCAAGTGAGGGATTAAATAATCCGCTCCGTCTGCTTGGCGTTCTTCGGGCAATGTATCGTCATCAAGGGGAAATGAAAAGCACAAACTCTATTTTTCCTGATCTCAAGCGCATAGAAAGGGAAACCAACAAAATGACGGGAGAAAAAGTTACATTGGCAAGAACGGGCAAACGCAATTTATTTCGTAATTCAGATAGATATTGGAAAGCAGTCGGTTTGCTTGAAACGGAAAGCCGAACAATTCAATTAACCCCGTTCGGAGAAAAAGTCGCAGAAGGGCAAATTACACAGACCGAATTTGCGATTACGGTAATCAAAACTCTCACTTTGCCGAATGCGAATATCGAAAGCGACATTACGGAATGGCAAAAAGCTAAACTGGAAATCAAACCTTTAGAGTTAATTCTAGAAATTATCAAATCATTGTATAAATTTTTTGGTGAATCTCAAGCATATTTAACTCCGTTTGAACTCCAAAAAATAATCATTCCTTTGGCTGGTGATAAAGCCCAAATGCAAGATTATCTGGAAGCCATTGATGCCTTTAGAAAAGACAAACTAAATATCAGTATTTTTCCAGATTGTGCGCCGCGCTCAAACGATAAAAGAATGGTCAGAGAATTTTTGCTCTTTCTTTCTTATTACGGCTTTTGCCAAATGATAAAAGGCGAAAATAATTCAACTGATAAGTTTTTTCTTAAAAGCGAATATGTCAGTGAAATTCAAGAAATCACTACTATAATAAAAACCTTATCTATTGAAAAGGTTGTAGAAGAAATCAGAAACAATCAGATAATAGTTGATGCAGAACGGCGCAAAATTTTATCAGAAACCTACGCCAGACCTGAACAAGGTAAATTCCGAAAGCAAGTCTTAAAAAAATTTAACAATAAGTGTTTCTTAACAGGTGAAAATTTGAGCTTGGTTTTACAAGCGTGTCATATTATTCCAGTCAAACACAAAGGTAGTGATACCATTGAAAACGGTCTGTGCTTGAGAGCGGATTTGCATATTTTATTTGATGGCAAGCATATTCGCTTCAAATCTGATGGAGATATTCAGTATTCGGAAGCATTAAAGAAAAGTGTAAGTTATTCAAAATTGCCAAATCGCGTTGCATTTCCATCTTTTATTTCTATTGAGGCTATTCAATGGCGTTATGATTACTATTAAAATCTAAAATGACAACACTTTCCGCCGCACTTTTATTATTTCTTGTAATGGATCCGCTCGGAAATATTCCGCTTTTTATGACGACGCTCAAAAAGGTGGAAGCGAAGCGGCAGAGAATTGTTGTCGTCCGCGAATTATTAATTGCTCTGGTCGTTTTGGTCGGTTTTCTCTTTTTGGGGCAATATCTTCTGCAATTGCTTAATTTAACGCAAACCGCCCTGACGACGGCGGGCGGAATTATTTTGATGATTATTGCGATCAAGATGATTTTCCCGACGCGCCACGCCGGATTGCAGGAAGATGTCGAAGGCGAACCTTTTATCGTGCCGCTGGCGATTCCGTATGTCGCCGGACCTTCGGCGATGGCGACCGCGCTTTTGATGATGAGCGGCGATCCGAGCCGCTGGTTCGATTGGTTTCTGGCGGTTCTGATCGCCTGGTTTGCTTCGGCTTTGATCATTTATTTTTCGGGTTATTTCGCTAGATTTCTGGGCGAAAAAGGCTTAATTGCCATCGAACGCCTGATGGGAATGTTGCTTGTTACGATTGCCGTCCAGATGCTTTTAAATGGAATAGCGGAATTTACCGGGCAATCTATGGAGAAAATCCCGCAATGATACGATTTTCGCGTAATCAGATAAAGGGTTCGCTCATTTTGCTCGCCGCTATCTTGTTGATTGCGCTGTGGCGGCTTATTTAAGGGTTTGAAGAAAAACAGCAGCATAATCTATTCAATTGCCGGTCCGACAGCGACGGGAAAAACCGAAATCGGTGTCGAACTAGCCTTGCGGCTGGGCAATGCTGAGATCATAAATTGCGATTCGGTGCAGATTTACAAAGAAATCGAAATTGCCACCGCGAAACCTTTGCCCGAAGAAATGCGCGGCGTTCCGCATCATTTAATCGGATATGTTCCGCCGGAAATCAAATATACGGCGGCAGATTGGGCGCAGGATGCGGGCGAGAAGATATATGAGATCGAATCTCGCGGAAACGTGCCGATTCTGGTCGGCGGAACGGGTTTTTATCTGAGAACCTTGCGCCAGCCGCTTTTTGAAAGCCCGAAAACCGATAAAAAATTACGTGAAAAATTAACAGATATCAAAGAAAAAAAAGGCGCGGAACATCTGCATAAAATTCTGCAAAAGGTTGATAAACAAGCCGCCAAAAAACTTTTTCCGCGAGATTATGTGCGCTCGATGCGGGCTTTGGAAGTTTTTTTCCAAACCGGCGAAAAGTTTTCCAACCTTCAGCCGAATCGCGCCGAACCGCCCGAATTTGCCGGAAGAATCAAGATTTTCGTGCTAAATCCGCCCAGAGAGAAACTTTACGAAAAAATCAATCGCCGAACGGAAATTCATTTTGAAAACGGTTTGATTGAAGAAGTGATTGCTCTGCGCGAAAAAGGGCTACGCGACGATACGAACGCGCTCGGCGCACACGGCTATCGGCGCGTCTGCGAATTTTTGCGCGGCGAACGCACACTGGAGAGCGCAATCGAACAGACGAAACAAGACATCCGCAACTATGCCAAACGCCAAATAACCTGGTTTCGCCGTGAAAAAAATGCGATTTGGTTAGAAGGCTTTGGCAACGATAAACAAACGCAGGAAAAACTTTGGAAGATTTTCGAAGGCATTTAAACGAATTTTTTAATATTTCGGGCAAATTATAAAATCTTCAAATCGAATCTTTCGGATTTTTTTAAACGATTCTTGTATATGTAGGTTAAATTGTTATAAACTTATGTCCGTCAACGTAAATAAAGGTTAATAAAAGAGAAAACAGAATGGAAAAACAAACTGTCCAAAATATCCAGGATGCGTTTCTGAACACGGCGCGTCGGGAAAGGTACGGAATCGTCATTCATCTGATGAATGGCGAAAAACTTTCGGGCAGAATCAAAAGTTTTGATAAATTTTCCGTTTTAATTGATACCGGCGGGCATGATTATTTGATTTTTAAGCATGCAATTTCGACAATTTCACAATCACGCAGAAACAACGATTCAAATTAGAATATCTTGAAAGGAAAATTTATAACTTTTGAAGGAATAGACGGAAGCGGTAAAACCACGCAATTGCGAATGATTGCCAACGATTTGCGGGTAGAAGGTTTCGATGTACTGACAACCTGCGAACCCGGAGGAACGCCGCTCGGTCGCCGTCTGCGGGCGACTCTGCTTGAAACCGAAGAAAATGTTTCGCCGATGGCAGAACTTCTGCTTTTTGCCGCCGACCGTGCACAACACGTAAATTTTCTTATCAAACCTGCGCTCGCCCAAGGGAAAATTGTTGTTTCCGACCGCTATGCCGACGCAACCGCCGCTTATCAAGGCGCAGGACGCGGTTTCGACAAAAGAACAATCAACCAAATTATCAAACTTGCTACTGAAGGACTGAAACCGGATTTGACGATTTTTTTCGATCTTCCGGTTGAGAAATCCCTGATGCGGACAAATTCCAGAAATGACTTGGGCGAAATGAAAAATCGGATGGACTTTGAAACATCCGAGTTCTACACAAAAGTTCGCCAAGCCTATCTTGATATTGCTGAAAAGGAAAAAAAGCGTTTCCGCATCATTGACGCAAGCGGCTCAATCGAAGAAGTTCACCGCAAAGCATTGGAAGTTATTTTAGAATTTCTCAAAAAAAAATAAGACAAGCAGTAATTGAAAAGTGATAAAGCGTAATGTTCTTATTGGTGAATGGTGCAATATCTAAAAAGCTTTTTTAACAATCGAAAATAAAAACTCTCTGAGTTCTCTTACATTATCCATTGGTATTTATGTTCGACAAATTCATCGGCAATAATCGGATTAAAGAAGTATTCAAACGCTTGATTAAACAGGAGCGTGTGCCGCATTCTCTGCTTTTTGCCGGAGTCGAAGGAGTCGGCAAAAAACAATTTGCCTTTGAACTGGCAAAAGCATTTTTGTGTCAAAACCCGCAAGATTTTGAGTCGTGCGGAGTTTGTCCAGCTTGCAAACGCGCTTCAAAATTCAGTTTTCCGAAATCCGACGATAAAGATGCTCACAAAAAAATGATCTTCAGCGAACACGCTGACTTGGGGCTTGTCATTCCATACAATCGAAACATCTTGGTTGATGCAATCCGCGATTTGGAAAAAGAAGCAAACTTTCGTCCGTTTGAAGCTAAGTCGCGTTTTTTTATTATTGAAAATGCCGAAAAAATGAACGATGCGGCTTCAAACGCGCTTTTAAAGACTTTGGAAGAACCGACCTCAACTTCATATATTTTTTTGATAACTTCGCGCCCTGATTCTCTTTTGCAAACAATTCGTTCGCGGTGTCAAACAATTCGTTTTGCGCCCGTTGAGGCGAAAATAATCGAAGAACATCTGCTTTCAACTCAAAAATTTTCGCTTGCAGATGCCGCACTTTTATCAAAAATTTCACGCGGAAGCGTCGGACGCGCTCTTGAAACCGATTTGGAAAAATTCCGTATGGGGCGCGAAGCGATGCTCAAAGTTTTAGAAAGTCTTTTTTTCCGTGAAGATCGCGCCGCGCTTATGCAAGTCGCTGAAGATATGAACGACGCAAAATATAAAGACGAATATGAATCGCGGCTCGAAATTTTGCAAACACTGATTCATGATGTCTGGAGTTTGCATCTTGGAAAAGATGAGATGATAAACACCGATATTTTCACAGGTCTAGAAAAATTTTCCCGAAATGCCGAAAGCAAAAGACTCGCCAAGTGGATCAACGAAATCGAAACGCTGCGTGAAAATCTGAATATCAATCTCAACCGCAAAATCGCCACCGATGCACTTTTTATGCGAATGGCAAGTCATTAGATTTTTAGAATCAAATTTCAGATTCCAAATTTAAGATGCGTTTGTGTTTTCAGTAACTTGCAGAGATTTTGCGGCGAGATTTTTAATATAGACATAATTTTAAATATGAGCGATTCAGCTTAAAAAGCGTGTAAATTGTTTATTTAATAATCCTCTTTTTCGTTTTTCATTGATGCTTAGTTTATCGTAAATAGTTTTTCATTGATGCTTAGTTTATCGTAAATAGTTTAAGATAAGACCTCAAAAATTTATCGAAAAAAATTCGATTTCAAACGTTAAGGCTACTAATGTTTTGTCTTTAAGCAATTAAATTTTATTGGAGAAAAAATAATGGAAGAATTACTGAAACAGTTAATGAACAAAAAAGTTGATATTACCTTCGGCGCAAGTGCGACGGTCAGGGGCGATATCGTTGATATAAGCGGCGGCGTGTTGCATTTGCGTGACGAAGATGAACGTATTGCATACGTTGCAGTCGAACGAATTACCGTTGTTTGGGAAGTGAAAGATACGCAAACCCGTCCGGGATTTGTTGTTTGATTTTACTATTATTACAAATTCCAAATCCGAGATTCTAAATTTAAGACGAATTTTCGGCAAATTACAGAAATTCTATGGCGTGAATTGCTAACTATAAATAGAAAAGATGCAAAGTCTGTATTTTCAGGCTTTGCATCTTTTCTATTTCTATAACGTCAACAAATTATTTTGCTTCTCTGTTCAGATCGGCAAACATATAATTTTCGACCGGAACGCGGCGGAAACCGACGATGCGTTTTCCCCAATAACCTTCAAACTTTGAATACATTACGCCCTTGCTGGTTGAGGCGTGATAAAAACCTTTGTCATCAACGACAATGCCCATATGTCCCAAACCGTTAAAGAAAACGAGCGTTCCGAATTTATAGCGTTCGTCGTCTGCGACCGGTTCAAACTGCGAATAGTAAGTACGTGCGCTACTGCGTTCAAAAATTATTCCCGATTCCTGAAAGATTTTCCAGATAAGCCCGGAACAATCGTAGCGGTTAGGTCCGTTCGAGCCTAAAAGATAGGGAATTCCGACCTTAGATTGCATCGAACTTGTTAATCTTGATTGTAAAATTGCGGTAAATCCGGCGGCACTTTTGGAAATTGCGGTTGTTTTGACGGTTGTGGCGGTTGATCTAGAAGAAGATGTTTTCTGAACTAACGGCGGTGGGTTTTGAACGACTATTTGATTGGTTAATGTTGGTCTTTGAGAACTTCGGCTAAGCTGTGTTTCGGTGGTTCTTACCGGATTTTCCTGAACTACTCTTTCCCTATCCTGGGAAAAAGCGTTGGTTGTAAGAACTGAAAGACAAAAAACTATGCACGAAGAAAAGCTCAATAATTTTCTTAAAGACATTAAAAGAAACTCCTAATTTTTATAACTTTTTTTATTTAAAGAATGCTGTAACGGAAGATCGGGTAAAACTATTCACCTAATTTAAAAATATGATTAAAACAACTCGTATTCCTAAAAATGCTCCAAATAATTTAGGAATGAATTTATTAAATTGTTTTGATTGTTTTAACTTAAGACAAAATAGATTCTCGCTTAAAAGTGTGGGAAATGCAAACCCCGAAATCATTATAACTTTAAAGAGGCATTTTTAGGCAATGTTTTCTTGGGAAAATTTGATTTTAAAGACGGGTATATCTCTTTTCAGAGTTATACCCGTCTCCCGCCAAACCTTCTCCGCCTTTCCTATTCGTTCCGAGTTGTCTTTTTGAATACTTAAAGTAAAGGTTTAATAAATGCCGGATTCCAAAAAAAACTAAATTTCTTTCAAAAAAATATCCTTTGTTTTGCAAATGATTGAAAACAAAGGATAAAAAGATTTTTACAGGAATTAAACTTAGGCTGAAAATGAAGTTCCGCAACCGCATCCGCCGGTCGCATTCGGATTTTCAAACGTAAATCCGGAACCCATCATATTCGATGTATAATCAACCATAACGCCATTTAAATACTGTGCGCTGAACATATCAATAAAAAGTTTGACGTCGTGCTGGTCAACGATAAAATCGCCCTGACGCGATTCTTCTTCGATATTCAAACTATATTGAAATCCCGAACATCCGCCCGGAACTACTCTTACGCGAAGTCCCGCCGTTTCCGGTAAATCTTCTTCGCTTGCCAAAAACTTTTTGATTTCTACCGCCGCATTCGCCGATAAATTAATTTCTACATTTGGTGCTGCAACTGCTGCCATAATTTTTTATTCTCCTCGAATTTATAATTTCAAAGATTCAAAACCGAATCTTTACATTAAAATCAATTTTATAGTGAAAGTTGATAAATCTCAACTATAATTCCGAAAAATTAAGATTTTTTCCGTTAATCCGGCTCATAATTACGGATTCACAACTAATCCCTGACTGTTAAAACTCATTTTATCCGGATCGAGCTGCGAGAGTGAAGAAAGGGAAATTCCGGCAAGATTTTGAAAAGCCCTGACCGTATCCAAATCATTATTTTCCTTGCCGATGGTGTAGCCGCCCAAAACCAAACCGCCGATATAAACGAGAGTTTCGCTCATTTCCTGTTTTTCGCGGTCGGTCGAAGCGGCAAATTGTTCATCTTCGAGCAGAGATTCGGCTAAAGCGTCATACAGGTTATCAAATGCCTGCTCCGACGGTTCCGGCGCATCGTTATAAACCGTTATGCAGCTTGCCAGAAAAAATGTCAAAGCCAGAGCTACGTCATTTTTCTTACCTTTTTTCGCGGCTTCTTCGTCATAACCGAATTTGGCGGCGTTAAATAATGTCAGCATTAAAGTTTTTTCGTCGGAAGTTTCGGCAAATTCATTGACCAATCTTTGTGCCGTATTCAAACGCGTATCGGGTTTATAGGTGAGAATGCCGTAATCAATAAAATCATCCGTTTCAACCGGTTGCGTTTTCGCGGTCGTTTTCCCGCTTTTTGCCGGGGAAGTTTTACTTTTTGCGGTTTTTGCGCTTTGAGTTTTTTTCGCCGTGGTTTTTTTCGTCGCAGGCTTTTTTCCTAGCCGCGCAAAAATGCCGCTGCCTAGTCTGCCGTTGACTTCGGCTGAAATCGAATTTCCGAGATTCGCCGATTGACCGCCGCCGATTTGGGCGGAAATAGCCGTCATTTCAAAAACGGCAAAAATTACAAAAAACAAAAAGACGGAAAAGATAAAATTTTTAATACGGATTTTCATAATTCATTCTAAAGACGAGAAAAATTTATTAAATTCTAAAAACGTGAGATTGATTTTACCGCAATTTGCCGATTATGAAAATAAAATTTTGCCGCCGAACCGCAAAAATAAACACGAATTTTTTCCAACTCGTGTTTATTTACTAAAAATCAAAACTTATCAAACAGAAAGAATCAAAAATCTAATAAATACCAACCTTTATCAGCCAAAATAAGACTGATAATAATCAGCAGAGCCACATTAAACAAACCTGCCAGAATCGCGCATAGCCATAAGATCCAGCGTTTATTCGAATTATTTTGATATTCAAGGCTCGCCATCAAATCCGAATTCAAATGTTTGTTTTCTTCCATATCGGGAAATTTCAAACGAAAGATCGAATAAACGGTGGCAAAACCGAAAAAAAAGGGAATTGATAAAGCGATAAAAACCGGCTTTGATGTAAATCCGCCGAATTTATCAGCCACAAAAACTGCGACATTTGAAAAGAGAAAGACGAAAAGCCAGGAAAATACGTGGAAAATTATCGTGAAATAAAGCACTTTCCGCCGCCACGAAAAATCTCCCAGATCTTCGACAAATTGCGTCAGATTTTGATCGAATTTTTCGTTTAGTATTTCGTCTTTTTTTGATTCCCAAAACATATCTATTTTGCCCGCGATCATTATGACGAGATCGGGATTTTATTGACTCAATTGAAATCTGTTTGAACTTCTACACAATCATAGAAATTTTAAGTCTTTGTTTATCAAATATAAAGTGAAAATCAAAGTATGAAGGACACTGATCCCGATCGAAATAAAACTACGCAATTCTTTACGACCACAGGCGGAAAAAAGTGCAAAGATGCTCGTGTCATCCGATAATTCTTCTTGAGAAGGTCTCAAGATAAATTTAGATCCTGAAAACATAGCAAAATAAGAAATTAAGAAAAAGAAAATCAGCGGATAAAATTCATAAGCATTAAATAATTGTTCAAAACCATCGAGTATGAATAAAGCACACACCCAACTAAAAACATTTATTGAGAAAAATAACAAAAAGATCAACGGCTTATTATTTGACTCAAGGACAGTTACAGTTTGTTCAATCGCCTTTTCCTTCGCCGCTTGATAATCACTTCCCAATTTGAATAATTGCCTTAGCATTCGGATTTATTTTATTTGCGAGATTCGTAATGCCGCTATGCTCTGCTCATAATCACCAGATCCGGCTTCATCGCTTCGATGGAAACCTGCCGCGCAACTTCTTCGGCAACTTTTTTGAAGGCGATTGCCTGCGGCGATTCGGGATGTTTGATGACGACCGGAATGCCTCTGTCGCCCGATTCGCGAACTTCGATTCCGAGCGGAACTTCGCCTAAAAAGGGAACGCCCATTTCGTCGGCAAATTCGCTGCCGCCGCCTTTGCCGAAAATATCGTAGCGTTTTTCGGGCATATCGGGCGGCACGAAATACGACATATTTTCAACTACGCCTAAGACAGGAACGGCGACCGTTTCAAACATCTTTAAGGCGCGTCGAACATCTGCCAAAGATACAATCTGCGGCGTTGTAACCAAAACTGCGCCTTGCACCGGAACTAATTGCGCCAGAGATAATTGTACATCGCCCGTTCCCGGCGGCATATCGACAATTAAATAATCGAGTTCGCCCCAATGCACATCGGTTAAAAACTGGCGCACGATGCCGTGAAGCATCGGACCGCGAAGAATCATCGGTTTGTCAGGCGGCGCGAGAACCGCCATCGAGATCATTTTCACGCCGAAGGCTTCGAGCGGAACGATTTTTCCGTTCATTGCCGACGGCTGTTTTTGCGACAGTCCCAACATTAAAGGCACATTCGGTCCGTAAACATCTGCGTCCATAAGACCGACCTTCGCGCCGTCCAGCGCGAGCGAAACGGCTAAATTGACCGCAACCGTCGATTTTCCGACGCCGCCTTTGCCGCTTGAGACGGCGATGATATTTTTAATATCCGGCAGAGCCATATTCCCGGCGATTCCGCGACCTTGGGGAACTTCCGCGTCCATTATAACTTTAATGTTTTCAACGCCTTCGATTTGTCCAACCAGTTCTCTGGCTTCCGCTTCAAAGGCTTCTTTGACCGGACACGCCGGAGTCGTTAAAACAATCCGAAACGAAACATCGCCGCCCGAAATTTCCAGATCTTTGATAAATCCCAAAGTTACGATGTCTTTGTTTAAATCGGGATCAATAATATTTTTTAATTTTTCTAAAACTTTTTCTTCCGTTATTTGATTCATAAATATTTTTTGTTAATTTTTTATACTAAAGCCAATCTTGATTTCGGTCGGGGAATTTCATCGCCGAATTCTTTTGCCGTTTCTATCCAAAGCTCGATTGCTTGATCAATATTTTCAACTGCTTCGGATTGAGTTTTTCCGTGTGCCATACAGCCTTTTAATTCAGGAACTTCGGCGACAAAAACTTTGTCTTCATCGCTCCAAAAAATTATAATTTCGTATTTGTGCATTATTCTTCTCCAAAATCATATATTCGCAAAATACTGCGAATTTGTTTACCTGATATGCTTTTGCTTTACTGCCGTCCTTTTGCAGATTGGGTTTTTCTTCTATCTCTGCTTTTCTAAAAGTGTGATGACTTCCTTTGATTCTTTCTTCAAAACCTAAACTGAGCAAAAGTTTCCGTAAATCTTCAAAATTGATATTCGCGTCTGCTTTTCCCGAAAGAATTTTTTCTATCAGTTTTTCGCGCTTGCCCATACAATTGAATTTAACATAATTTATACTTATTTTCGATGAATCAAACTAAACAAAAGCTATTCCTGCAACTCTCGAGTGAAGCGCAAAAATGCCTGATTTGCGAAGCGATGCGCGATAAAACGGCAGTTTTGAGCGAATTCAACGGCAATATCAATGCGAAAGTGTTGTTTATCGCCGAAGCTCCCGGCAGACAGGGCGCGGACAGAACGCGGAAACCTTTTTCGGGCGACAAATCGGGCGCGAATTTTCAAAAATTTTTAGACTCGATAAACTTAAAACGAGAAGAAATTTTTATCACCAACGCCGTCCTTTGCAGCCCGCGAAAACCTTCGGGCGCGAACCGAAATCCGAAGAAAAGCGAGATGAAAAATTGTTCGCTCTTTTTGAAAAGAACCATTGAAATAATAAATCCGAAAATAATTGTTACATTAGGCGCGGTTTCGCTTGAAGCGTTGAAATTATTGGAGTATCATCAATTTTCGTTAAAAACGGATATTGGAAAAATTCTCCGCTGGAACGCGCATCTTCTCGTTCCGCTTTATCATCCAAGTCCGCAAGTTCTCGCATCACACCGACGTGAAAAAGAACAATTCGAAGATTACAAAGTTTTAGAAGCGGCGATTCAAAAAATCTCTTCCAAAAACGCGTAGAAAAACATACAATTTAATAGGATAAGAACAAGGAGTTTTCGGCTTATGAAGTTTCGGCTGTTGGTTTTGCTTATGTTTTTGGCAATTCCGTCTTATATTCTCGCACAAAAAAAAACGTATATCGGTTATAAATATACCGGCGTAACTTATAATAAAACCTTGCCGAACGGCGTCAAAGACTTAGGTGGAAGTCTTTTAGATGACGATAGTTACGGCGTATCGCATATGAAAAAAGGCAAGACCGATATGCTCTGGCTTGCCCGCATTACGAGCCGCAACGCCAAAGGAATTCCGAAATGGCAGGTCAAAGACGTTTTGATTTTGCCGACTTTGAAAAAAAATCAGGAAATTTTACAGGGTTTTACGTTTCCCTGCACGATCAATGATGAAGAAGATTTGAATTTGATCGTTTTGGCGGATTATCTGGCGAAAAGCAAAACTTACAAGGTCAGAAAAGCGTGGCGTGCGAACACGAAAACGAATAAAATTCAGGTAATATCAACCAAAGGAATTTCCTGCGATATTGAAGAACCGGAAAGCTATTAAATTTTTATTACCCGGTAAATACGCGAAAAACGCGAAAAAAACTGAAAAATTGTTTAGCGTTTTTCGCGTATTTAGCGGGTAAATTAATTCTTAATAAGGATATACAAGATGAATAGGATCGAAAAATATTCTATTATTTTTGTATATCCTTTTTGATTTTACAAGATTATGAACGAACACGTTTTACAAGAATATTTGCAGGTGCGCGAATCGGGCGCAGGAATTATCGAATTTCCGAATCGCGGTCTGATCGAAGTTTCCGGCTCGGAAAGCGAGATGTTTTTGACCGGATTGATTACCAACGATGTCAAAACTCTGGCGGAAAACTCCTGGATGAATGCCGCTTTTCCGAATGCTCAAGGTCGGCTTTTAGCAGTCGTAAAATGCTGGAAAGCGGGCGGCAAATTTTATTTCGACACGGAAGACAAAACTTACGAAACGGTTTTGAAAAACCTCGAAAGATTTACTTTGGCAGGAGATTTTAAGGTTCGGGATTTGAGCGAAGAATTTGCTTGCTTTTCGGTGCAAGGCAAAGAGATTGCGGGTTTCAAATTTGAAATTCCAAATGAAGAAAAACAAATGATCGAAACCGAATTCGGCTGCGAAAAATTGATAATTTTAAATAACGCGGACATCGGCGAGAATGGTTTTTATTTTTACGTTTCAAAACATACAGCCGAAAATTTTAAAACGTATCTGCACGAACTCGGCATAAAATCGGTTTCCGATCAGGCGTTTGAAGTTTTAAGAATTGAAGCCGGATTGCCGCTTTACGGCGTGGATATGGACGACGGAACAGTTGTTCCCGAAATTAATATTCCAAACTTAATCAGTTACAACAAAGGCTGTTATATCGGTCAGGAAGTCATCGCCCGCATCCATTTTCGCGGACACGTGGCGAAACAATTGACGGGTTTGATCTTTGAAGATTTTTCAGAACCGTCTGCGTCAGCAGGCGGTTTGATCGGCACGGAAATAAAATCTCTTGATGAAAAAAACGCCGGAAAAATAACGTCCGTCGCTTATTCGCCGAAGCTCAAAAAACTGATCGCGCTCGGATTTGTTCGATATGCTTATTTGGAAGAAGAAACAGAGTTGAAAGTCATTGATTCTTTGGCAAAAGTTAAAAATCTACCATTTGTTAAATAATTCGGTTAAAATGTTTCGAGAGGTAAAAATTATGTCGGCAGTAATAGATATAGCTCAAGAAAAACAAACTTTTAAGATACCGAACGAGGACTTTGCGCTCGAATTTCCCGAGCCTTTTTTCTTTATCGTCAAAGTTCCGGGACGAAAATTTACCGATCAGGAACTTCACGAGATCGATGCGGCAAATGAGGATTTGCGAATCGAAACCAATGCAGACGGAGATTTTGAGATTATGCCGCCACCATTTCCCGAAACCAGCAGAAAAAATTGGAATATTAACTTACGACTTGGCAATTGGGCGGAAAAAGATAAAACCGGAGTTTGCTTTGAATCTTCGGCAAAATTCACTTTGCCGAACGGCGCAAAACGGATGCCGGACGCGGCTTGGATTTTGAAGGATAGATATTTTGCTCATTCCGAAAAAGAACGCGCCGAAAGATTTACACGAATTGCGCCCGATTTTGTGATCGAACTTCGTTCAAAATCCGACCGTTTGCCGATTTTGAAAAATAAAATGAAGGAATATATCGAAAACGGCGTGCGCCTTGGATGGCTGATTGATTTGTATCAGAAAAAAGTCCATATTTATCGCGCAAACGGCGAAATTGAAGTTCTGGAAAATCCAAACAAAATTTCGGGCGAAGATTTATTAAATGGTTTTGAACTGGATTTGACGGAAATCTTCTAAAATTCGCGGCAGAGTTTTTGCGTTAAATTTTCACGAAATAAATTTTCACAAGAGAGGTTTGGTAAATGAATATACGAAAGATTTTTATTATTTGTGCGGTTATACTGGCTGTTTGCGTTAATTTTTACGCACAAAACAGTTGGGAAAAATATAGATCGGGAAATTCCTCAAAATCCGAAAAAGCGGAGAAAGTTGACGAATTCGGACGGACAAATGAGTGCGACAGAGGAGCAAGATTGGATAATTTATTTATTCATTTGCTCAATGATTCGACTTTAAGAGGCGTTGTGATTGTTTATAAAGGCACAGATGTTCTGCCGGCAAACTATGAATCACGGACAGATCGCAGTTTAATCCGTTTCTATCGAAATCAAATTCTTTTCAGAAATTTCGATGCAAGCCGCATAGAATTTATTGAAGGTGGTTTTCGAAATACGCAAATGACGGAACTTTGGATTGTTCCGTCCGGGGTGGTAATCCCGAAGCCTTCCGAAACCGTTTTGAAACCCGAACTTCCGACCAATAAAACTTTTCTTTACGACCAAAATCATTTAGCCGATATTTCTTATAACGAAATTGATTATCTTGAAGAATATCTTTTACCGTCCGTAAAAGCCGAACGTGAAGCCGAACAAAGAGAGTTTGAAGAATATTTGAAATCGGAAGAAACAAGCGAAATTGAAACCACCGAAGAAATTGAACCCGAACAGCCGAAAACACCGGAAGAGATCGAAGCGGAAAAATTCTTTTGGGCAAATGAAAGATTCGGCGAAGTCATTAAAGATCAAAAAGATGCGAGCGGCGTGATAATTTTCTACGCTGACGATCAAATTTACGACATTAATAAACTCCAAACATTTATTGACGAAGGTCGGCGCAAAATTGCCAAAGAAGCGTCGATTTCGCCCGCCAAAATCCAAATTGTTTTCGGCGGTTATCGAAGTTCTGTCGAAGCTGAATTCTGGATAATGCCGAAAAACGGTGCGTTCCCGACTCCAACGCCCGAAACGCGTCCTGTCGAAGAACCCGAAGACGAAACTGACGAGGAGAATTTGTGATGAAAAAATTGAGCCTGATATTTTTGATTTTAGTCCTAATGAGTTCGGTCGCTTTTGCTCAAACGCCGGAAAAGCCGGAAGCTTTGATAATTGATGAGTTCGGAAGAATTCCCAACGGTCATTTTAGATCTATACTGGACAATTTCTTTGTCCAATTACAGAATAATCCGGAATCTCGAGGTTTGATTATCAGCTACGGTTTAAAAAGAGAAGTTGCGGCGCGGGAAAAACTGATAAAAAATCATATATCCTTTCGCCGCTTTGATGATTCGCGAATCAGTTTTATAAATGGCGGTCACAGCAATGAGATAAAAACCCGATTCTGGTGCGTTCCCGAAGGCGCGGAAAATCCCAAACCCGAACCGACTGCTTTTATTTTTGATGACTTCGGAACTAAAACTAATGGGGAAATTAAATTGCGTATGGATATGTTCTATAACGAATTAACAAATAACCCGACTTTTCAAGGTTATATTATTAATTACGGACCAAAACGAGAAATTTCACAACGTGAACGAATGATTAGAAGTTATGGGGTTTTTCGGAATTTTGACTCTTCAAGAATTACATTTGTAAACGGCGGAAACACTGGAAAATTAAAAACCGTCATGTGGCTTGTTCCCGAAGGCGTAGAAACGCCGAAACCATAAAAAAAAATGAATGTAGCACAAATTAATACAGACGATTTAGACATTGATTACCCGAACGCAAAACTCGCTTATACGATTATTCAATCGCTTTTGCAGGCGCAGGAAGCTTTGAGCGACCTGCTCGTCGTGATGTCGCACGCTTTGGACGAAGATACGGTCAAAGCTCTGACTCATACGAATGAATGGGAAAAATATCTCGAATCGAAACGCGAACTCGAAAACACGAAACTGCAAATCGAGAAATTTACGGAACATTTGAAGAAATTGGAAGAAATTAATATAAACTAACATCTTCAAATAAATAGGGAGAAAATCTATGCGGCTTTGGATTCTTAGCGTTATCGCTTTAACGTTCCTTTTTTCAACATTGGCTTTTGCTCAGGAGATTCAGCCGAAATTTGAACAAACGATTAAATTTGACGAATTTGGTGATGTCAGTGAAAAAGTTTATGCCTCGAAGCTGAATAATTATCTTGATGTATTAACAAAAGACGAAAGTTTGCAAGGTGTTATAGTTTTTTACAATAGTTTCAATCACAACTTATTTAAACAAACACATATTTTCGAGAAAAAGATCCAAGAAAAATATTTCAAATATCTTTCAACTTGTTTTGGTCCTCACTTAATCATTATCGGAGGTGGTTTTCGTGAGGAAATGACAACAGAACTTTGGTTTCGGAAAATTGGTGGAAAACAACCTGAAATAGTTAATTCGGGTTATGCTCCGCCAGAAAATCTTAAGTATTTACTTGAGTTGCTAGAAGTCGAAAATTACTACATTTATGAAGCGGAAATTGTTAAAGATGTTGAAGATAATTTTGATGATGAATTTTTGAATCAAAGAAAAGAAGCATTTTTTACGAATTTCGCTGAGGTTTTGAAAAAAGATGAAAGTTGGCGAGTTGTTTTGATTTTTTATGCTGACAAATCAGAGTTTGACATTAAGATAATTGAAAAAAATATTCTTGAATCATTAAGAATAGGAAAAGTTGATCTAACAAAAGTTAAGATCATTTACGGCGGCTTTAAACTGAATCCGCAAATTGAAAGTTGGATTATTCCTGAAAACGGTATTGAACCTGAACCAATGCCTGACGAAAAGTTATAAGAAAAGTGAAATGTTAGATTTATTGATAATAGGAGCGGGACCGGCGGGAATTTCTGCCGCGTTTGAAGCGAAAAAAAGCGGTTTGAATTATCTCGTTTTAGAGAAATCTCTGATCGGGAATACGATTTACAATTATCCGGTCGGGTTGACGGTTTTTTCGACTGTCAATGAATTGGAGTTTGTCGAAGGCGATCTGAAACCGGCGCGGGAAAAGCCGACGCGCGAAGAATTGCTTTCCTATTACGTGCGATTCGTTTTGGACAACGATCTGAATATTCAATGGGAAGAAGAAGTTTTATCGGTTGAAATGCGGGGCGAAAATCATTTCTCGGTAAAATCTGCCAAAGGCGAATATGAAGCGAAAAATATACTTTTTGCCATCGGCGCGATGGATTTTCCCAGAAAATTAAATGTGAAAGGCGAGGATTTGCCCAAAGTTCACGATCATTTTCGGGAAACTTATCCGTGGGTTAAAAAACGCGCACTGATCGTCGGCGGCGGAAATTCTGCCGGGGAAGCCGCGCTTTTTCTCGCCGAAGAAGGCGCGGAAACGACGCTGGCGATTTTCCGCGCAGATTGGGAAAGCACCGATCCGAAACAGGGCTGTATTAAATACTGGGTGAAAAATCCTCTGGAAGAACAGCTCAAAAAGCGTTGCCTGAATCTGTTTTTTCTCGGAAAGGTTTTGGAAATTCGTGAAAAAGATGTGGTTTTGGAAGACGAGAATGGCGAAAGCTGTATTTTGCCGAACGACGTCGTTTTCATTCTGATCGGTTCGGACGCGGATTTGACGATGATGAAAAATTTAGGCGTAAAATGCGAATTCGGCAAATACGGCGAAGTTCCGGTTTATTCAGAAGAAACTTTTGAAACGAATGTTCCGGGCATTTACGTCGCCGGACATTTTACAAATCACCGCCACATTAAGGGCGCGATTGACGCGCCGAAGGAATTTATTCCAAAACTCGCGGAAAAAATTAGAAAAACGAAAACCGTTCAAAGTCTTTAGAAAATGATTTTTATTCGAAAATACGAAGAAAAAGATAAAGAAGAAATCTGGAAAATCATCGAATACGTGATCGCTTGCGGCGATTCTTTTACATACGCGCCGGACACTTCGCGCGAAGATGCGCTTGCGGATTGGTGTTCGCCAGAAAAACACGTTTTTGTCGCGGTTGATGAAGAAAATAGAAAAATTCTCGGCACATTTTATATCAAACCGAATCAAACCGGATTGGGAGCGCATATTGCCAACGGAAGTTATATGGTCGCGCCCGAAGCGCGCCGAAAAGGCGTCGGAAGATTAATGGGCGAGTTTTCCATTGAAGAAGCCAAAAAATTAGGCTTTCACGCGATGCAGTTTAATTTTGTCGTCAAAAGCAACGAAAAAGCCGTAAATTTATGGAAAAGTCTCGGTTTCGAGATTATCGGCGAAATTCCCGACGCCTATCGGCATAAAGAAAACAGTTTGACGAACGCCTTTATAATGTACCGGAAATTGTAAAAAAAGGAACACCGGCATCCTGCCGGTAAACGTCGCATGAGCGACGCGATTAGTGTTAAAATTTCGGTAAAGAAAAATTTCAGTGCTTTGCGCTTTCAAAACCGGCAGGATGCCGGTGTTCCAACTTACAATGAACATCACACAAGCAAAGGAAATTCTCAAACATCAATTCGGCTATGATTCGTTTCGGATGAATCAGGAGGCGGCGAT
>JBGTIH010000053.1:0-12815 GCA_041745765.1 Pyrinomonadaceae bacterium
TTGGGAGAAGTAGAATTAAGCAATAAAATCGTGAGCGGCGATGCGATATTTGCTCAGAAGGAATTATCGGAAACGGTGGTCGCGGGCGGCGGTGAATACTTGTGGAAATTGCGAGCCAATCAAGGTTCGATTTATCAAAAAGCGAAAGATCACTTTGAGAAAATGACCGATAAGTATATGGATAAAAAGACGGATTTAGATAAAGGACACGGGCGGATCGAGGAGCGAATAATGCTAAGCAGTTTCCGCCTTGCCGGAGAAATCGAGTTTCCATATTTGGAGCAAGTATTTAGAATTGAGAAAAAGAGCATTGAGGTCAAGACCGGAAAGCAGTCTGAACAAACGATTTACGGAATGCGCGTCGTTACCCGTGGAAAAGTATGGAGCCGAGCAATTGTTGGAATTAACGAGAAACCATTGGCACATCGAAAACGGTTTGCATTATCGTCGGGATGTAACTTTTAAGGAAGATGCGGTTAGGAAAAAGTCAATCAACGGCGGACAAATAATGGCAGCTTTGAACAATCTGGCGATCGGAATACTGAGAAAAACAGGATGGGAAAATATCGCCCAAGCCAGAAGATATTATGAAATTGAATTCAACAAAGGGATTGAATTAATAATCAATCCAATTATTGCCTGACTTTGCAAGAGCCGTATGCAAAGACGAAACTCAAACACTCTATTTTGCCAACCTGATTTTAAAATTCTACAATTAAAAGTTATGTTTATTGATCGTGTAAAAATCAAAGTCAAAGCCGGCGACGGCGGCGACGGCGTGACGGCTTTTCGCCGCGAAAAATTCATTCCGCGCGGCGGACCTTCGGGCGGCGACGGCGGTGTCGGCGGCGATGTCTGGCTGGAATCGGACGAAGGCGTGAACACACTGCTTCATCTGCGTTATAATCCCGAACACAAAGCCCAGCGCGGACGACACGGCGAAGGCTCGAACCGGCACGGCAAAGACGGCGAAGGCGTTTTAGTCAAAGTTCCGGTCGGAACTCAGGTTTTCGATGCCGAAGACAATGAACTTTTATTCGATTTTACCGAACCGAATCAAAGATTTTTAGCGGCAAAAGGCGGCAAAGGCGGTTGGGGAAATCAGCATTTCGCCACGCCGACGAACCGCGCCCCGAAATATCATTACACGGGCAGACCGGGCGAAGAAAAAGAACTGCAATTGGAGTTAAAATTGATTGCCGATGTCGGCTTGGTCGGTTTTCCGAACGCCGGAAAATCTACTCTGATTTCAGTAATTTCCGCCGCCAAACCGAAAATTGCCGATTATCCGTTTACGACGCTCGAACCGAACTTGGGCGTAGTTGATCTTGGCGATTTCCGCTCGTTTGTCGTCGCCGATATTCCGGGCTTGATCGAAGGCGCGTCGGAAGGCGCAGGACTCGGTGACCGTTTTTTGCGCCACGTCGAACGCACGAAGTTGATTCTGCACCTTGTTGATGTTTCTTCAATTTCGGGACGCGATCCGGTCGAAGATTACGAGATAATCAACCGCGAATTGGCAAATTATAATGAAGATTTGGCGGTTCGCCCGCAAATCGTTGTCGCCACTAAACTCGATGCTTTGGACGAGCCGGAAAGACTGGAAAAATTGCGCGAAAAAGCGGAAGCGGACGGCAAAGATTTTTTTGAAATTTCCGCTGTTACCAATCAAGGAACAAAGGATTTGGTTTTTGCGGTTTCGCATAAACTGGACGAAATCAAAGAAGAGGAAAAAAGCAAAATCAGTTTGAGCGAAGAATTTGATGTTTGACGAATTACGCGAAATAAAGATGAATGACGGTGCGCGGCATTTTGTAGATCTGCCGGAAGTCGTGTTTTTTGACAAGGTTGCCGATCACGTCGAAAACCTCGAAGGCGCGGAAATTACCGAATTTTTGACCGACGGCATTGTCGAAATGTGGCTCGATTTCGAATATCGCGGTCATAAATTTTCGGTCAATAATCAACTCGGCGATTATATGTTTTTTGTCGAAGACGCTAGTTGCAACGAGGAAATTCTGCTGGAAATTATCGATCATTTCCGCAAACTTTTAGAACAATGAATGAAAAAGAAATTATTAATCAAAAAGAAATATGGGGAAAAACTCGCGCTAAAGGTAAATTACGCTTTATCTTAATCAACGGTATTTTGATCTGGGGATTATTTACAGCAATTGGGTCTTATATTCTGGAATATTCCTACACTTATTTTTATAACTATACGGATTTTCAAAATTTATCGAGCAATTTCATATTTCATTTATCTCTAAGACTGGTTATCTTCTCATTGGCAGGTTGTTTAATATATTGGTTGTTATGGATTAGGCGAGAAAGATGGTTTTCACAAAATTCTCCTTTTGAAGCAAAATGAAACGAATCGCATTTTACGGCGGCTCGTTTGATCCGCTTCACACAGGACATCTGACGATTGCCGAAAAATTGACGGAAGTTTTCGGTTTGGACGAATTCGTTTTTGTTCCCGCTTTTCACGCGCCGCACAAAAAGCACAAACGCCCGACTTCCCCGCTGCATCGTTTTGCGATGCTTTGTCTGGCAACGAATAATTCAGCAAAAATCAAGGTTTCGCGCATTGAAATCGAATCGCCCGAACGCCCGTTTACGATTGAAACTCTGACAAAACTGAAAAAAGAATTGATTGATACGGAGATTTTTTTCGTGATGGGCGCAGATTCGTGGATGGAAATCAAAACGTGGCGCGAATGGGAAAAGGTTTTGGCGATTGTTAATATCATCGTCGTAACGCGCCCTGATTACGAAATCGGTTTCGCGCACGTTACGGAAGAAATCCGGGAGAGAATTGTTGATTTGCGAAAAAATTCTAACGCAAAGACGCAAAGACGCAAAGACGCAAAGGAATCTGGAATTTGGAATCTGAAATCTGGAATTTGGAATCTGAAATCTGAAATTTATATAACCGATGCCGTGCAGATTGATATTTCGGCAACGGAAATTCGGGAGAAAATTAAGGCAAATGAAAGCGTCTGGCGCGAATTTGTGCCGGATGAGGTTGCAAAATACATCGAAAAATACGAACTTTACATATAGCATTTTTTATTTACCGGAAAATTTGAATAAAAACATTTGCTGAACTGAAAAGAAATTATGATTGAAGCACAAGAAGAAAAAGTAGAAGAAATTACAAAAGACAAAGCTCTCCAGCGCGAAAATACCGATACGCTGATCGTTGCCGTTCAAACGACTCCGTTTGAAGAACTCGGCGCAGACGCAAAACTTGCCGTAAAATGCGCGAGCGATAAAAAAGCGTTTGGTCTGGTTGCGCTCGATCTGCGCGAAATTGCGAGTTTTGCCGATTATTTTATCATCGCCGGCGGCGCAAACACGCGGCAGGTTCAGGCAATTTCCGATGAAATCAATGAGCAACTCAAAAACCAACTGAAAGTTAAATCCTTACGTATCGAAGGCTACAATTCCGGTGAATGGATTCTGCTTGATTACGGCGATTTTATCGTGCATATTTTTGAGGAAAAAGCCCGTGAATTCTATGATTTAGAGCGACTCTGGCGCGATGCTAAAAAAGTGGAGATTCCCGAAGAATTGAGATAGACAAACAGCAAATCTGCCACAAAACTATTGATTTTTGCCGAGATTCAACGCGTGATTTATCAGGTCAAAATTGTATCAGCAAAATAAATCCTGATAATCTTCGTAAACTCCCTCACGGCTCATCGCGGAATCGGATAATTCTGTAAAGTCTGCGGGCGGACGTTTTCCAAAGTCGTCCGCCAAGCCTTTCAAATTCATTTAAATCAAATTTGCGCTCGCGTTGCCAACATCTCCAAAAATTCGGCGGCGACATCTTCCGCGCTTTTTCCTTGCCGCATAGTTTCTTCGCTTAATGATTGAAAAACAATCTCAGGAATTTCGATAGTCAGCGAATATGTCATAATTTTCACCTCTCAAACGCATTTTAACGCAAAATCATTTTAATTCATAAATTTTCTGCATCGAAAAGAAATTGATTCAAGGTCGCCAAAGGCGACAAACAATATAGCCTGCGGTGAAACCATAGGAATTTCGTGGGAGAAAATGCGCCGACGCTGAAGGTGTCGAACAAACTGTGACAATTGTTGCCATCTGTCAGCGAGCAATTGAATTGTCTGCGGTTTTTCTAGGATTCTCGTTTGTTTAAATTAATCAAAACCAATTATTTTCAATTAATTTTAATAATCCGTCGCGGTCAATAAGTTGAATTCTATTAGCGTCAGCAAGTTCTACCGCAGATTTTGTAAAGTAATTATTAGTAATAACAACTCCTTTGTGAGCCTTATATAAACTGACTGCTGCTAAAATTTCCTGAACTGCTTTGTTACTAACTTTTCTTCCGTAACGCTTTGCTTGAATGACGGTTTTTTCACCAAACTTTATTACGACAACATCTGCTCCTTGATCGCCGGATAATTTTGTTGGTTCGACTTGATAACCCATTTTTGTATAAAGATCGCTTAAAAATCTCTCAAACTCATAACCGTCAAGAGAATCAATATCTTTCATTGTTAATAGGTTATCTTCCCCAAGAAGCTGTCTTTCAAATAATTCTAACTCAATTTGTTTGCTTACTCTCGATAATTCTTGATGAAGCGTATAAATATCTGGATTTAAGTAAATTTTAGATGAATGAAGAAGTTCCGCTAAAACATTAACCTTGTCGTAATTACTTCCGCAGACTTCAATATAGCTTCGTAAAAAACTATCAAGATTGTCGGGATTTGATGCCAAAATTTTGGTTCTAATATTTTGGGCTTCTTGATGTGCATCTTCATAAATCAAAATTTCTCGTAATTCATCGGGCGAAAAACTCCTTTGTTTATTTTGTAATAGAATTTGGAGTTTATCTATGTCTTCATCGCTCGCATTGCTTTTATATTTTTGGGAAAATTGCTGAATGAAAACATAATCAGGACTTTGTAAAAGAAGATTTTTTCTGTTTTCAAAATCTCTAAGTTTGAATTGATATTCATGATCTTCTCGTTTTAGAAGTGATTTGTTGTTTTCTTTCCCAATAAAATGATTAGTCACATAAAGTATTCCAATAATGATTAGGATAAAACTCAGTCCAATTAAAAAATCCAAAATTTCCTGTCCATAGGATTGTATAAATGCAATTATTCCAACTAAAATAATTAAAGTTAAACAACCAATATTTCCTATGGTCCAAGATTCCTCTTTTTTTTTCCTGCCCATATTACAATCCCTCAGATATTAATTATTGAATTTTAATTTTACAATAAATAGATTAAGAATTATCAAATCCTAATATTCCCAACCTTTTCCGGCTTTTTATCCGAACTCGGTTTTAAATACGGCGCATCGCTCATTTCGCGTTTGTCTTTTGAATCGGACGAATGCCAACGCATCCATTCGTCGGGCGCGTCGAAGGTTTCGCCGCCGTGTTTGGTCAGACGCGGGCGGATTCGGCACATAACGGGTGTGTTTATTCCGACTCCGGAAATTACGGCTTGACCTTTGGTCAGCGCGGGAAGTTCGGCGAGCATCGCGCGTCCGGCGCCTTCGACCGTTTGGGCGACGGTTTGCTGGTCGATTGGGTTGACGATGCGCATAATGATCTGCGTCATGCATTGCGAGAGAACGTCCTGATCGAGTTTGCCCGGTCTTTGCGTGATTAGACCGATGCCGACACCGAATTTTCTGCCTTCGGATAAAATCTGTTTCAAAATATTGGTCGAAACGACGCTCGCTCCGGCAGGCGCGAAGCGGTGCGCTTCTTCCAAAAGAGTGAAAACCGGATAATTGAGGAAATTTTCCGTATTGGGCGCGGCTTCTCCGCGGGTGGTCAGCATTCTTGCCTTATTGACGCGGCGCAAAAGAGTACCGACGATGACTTGCTGTTCGTGCTGTTCGATGTCGGATAATTGCAAAATCGTGCAGCGTCCGGGCGCGAAAAGGTCTTTGAGCGGAATGTGATCCTGCGCGGAAAAAATGCTGTCGGGTTTGTCGAACCGCGAATCGAGCCGCCACAAAAGTCCGTCAATCGAAGAGACATTGCCGCCCGAACCGTCTTTTTTCGATTCGTCGCCGTATTTCTGCGCGTTCACCTCGTCGCGCAGATCGTGGTAGGCGTAAGCGTAATCCTGCCTTCGTTCGGCTTTTAATTTTTCCTGCAGTGAGCGAAAAGCCTGCGCGAGAAAATGTGCCATTTTGTCGGATGTTCCTTCGGGCAGAAGATATTTTACGTCCGCTTCGGTCAAGGTCGAAAAGCGCACTTTGATTTTGTCGGGCGTGTAGATTTTGACTTCGGGACGATAACCGTCTTCGCCGAAAAACTGCGCGTCGCCCATAATCGAACTCATCGTATGATATTCGCCGTGCGGATCAACGATCAAAACGGCGGCGCGGTTGTATTTGTTCATCAATTCCTCGACAAAAACGCCCGCCGTATAAGATTTTCCCGAACCGGTCGAAGCCAAAATTGCCAGATGCGTCGAAACGACATCTTTGACCGACAAAACGACCGGAACTTCGCCGGATTCTCTGGTTAAAAGCGAACCGATATGCGCCGAACCGATCTGTTGAAATTGTTTCGGCGAGAGCATTTCGGCAAGCGTTTCCGATGAAGCGAGAAAAATCGCATCGCCCGGATTCGGCGGAATTCTTGGATTAACGAAATCTTTAAGCGTCGTGCTGAAATAACCGATCGTTTCGACCGTAATTTCATAAATCTCGCAGCCGTCGCCGTCGAGTCCGATCAAGGCGGAAACCATCGAAGGCGGCGTGTTCGGGTCGGACAAAAAAGCGTCCGGCAGATTTCTGATCAATTTGCGCGATTTGATCGTGCCGATGATCTGTCTTGATTCATCGCCGACCTTGACGATGTAATATACAAATTCGCCGATGCGCGTTTTTGTATTGTCTTTCGTAATAAAAAGATATTCGTGCGGCAATTCACCCGGACCTTTGACCGTGCCTGTTAGGAAATCTGTTGTCATAATTTTTATTATAAATCTATCGGACTTTTTACGCCTTGTCCGCCGCGCTTGATAACGTACGTTTACGTCTTTGTGTCCGAGTAGTTACTGAACTGTGCGATTATCGTAATAATATTTAATGAGTTTAGCAAACGATGTGTATTCGATATGAATATCACACTTTTTTTTATTGAGAGAGGTAAAATATGTCTATTGAAAACAAAGACACTCAGCAAGCAAATAACCTCAGGACTGATTGTATTCCAAGCTCAAACGCGGTGAAACATAGACGATTTTCGGCAGTTGAGTTCCGTCCAGGTGATGAGCGCAGCGTGCGGCAGAGTCAGCGCGGAAAGCAAAACCAGATAGGCAGTGGTATAGTTTGCAAAGTCCGCGAGGCGAAGCTGTAACAGCCAGAAAATAAAGCCCAAACCGAACAACGAGACGAGCGTGATCGGAAGTGCACGGCGGTGAAATCTGCCGACGATCTGCCGTAAATTTCTCCGCTTGAAAGCCTTTTCGTTTTGTTCGTAGATTTCGAGCCGCAGCAGATGGCGCCATGAATGAACGCCGATCAGATAGATCGTGACGGCTAAAAGCGGGGTTGTAAGCCAAAAAAAAGACAGTAAAAAAATTGACTCGAGCAAAATTAAAAGGCGGCTGGCGATCATTAATCCGGAATTGTGCCAGAGCGCGGCGAAGTTATTGAGCAAAATCAGCAGAATCCCAAACGCCAGCGCGTACGGCGCGAAGCTCAGCAAAATTTCGGCTGAACTGGCATCTAATTTCTCCAGAACCGAGCCGCTTTCGTGCGGGTAAAAAGCCAACGGCGCGGACATTACAAGCAAGCCGCGACCGAGCGAGTTGACGAACCAATCGCCAGTGCTTGCGGCTTCCCAAACCGCATCGCCGCTGCCGAAATGCCAGGCTGTCAACGCTAAAAAGCCGATTAAAACCGCGCCCGGCAGAAAATACCAAATGCCGACAACCGCTGACGCGAGCAGCAGATATGTTCCCAACAGCCCGATAAGCCCGCGGAAAGATCGGCGTGCGCGGCGGGTTGTGTCGAATAAAATCCAAAAATCGTAAGCACCGTGCGGCAAACCGAAAAGCAGTGCGCTGAACAAAAGCAGCCACGCGCCCAAAATTTCCGAATTTTCACCGCTGAGTGCGCCGAGCAACCAGCCGCCGAACAGACTTGTCCAGGGAATGATATAAAGTGCCGTGCGATACTTGAATTTTCTCATTTCTTTCGCTTGCCGCAGCAAAATTTCGCCGCAGACTTTGCCAGCCCGCAACGCCGAAACTTAGTTTCGGCAAAGCATTGATAACCGCTAAATCATCGGCTGCCGAACTTTCCTCGGTTAAGAATCTGATCAGCGAATCCGGTGAAACTCTTTCAAACATTCGCAGAAAAGAATCTTTCGCCAACGCCGGATTTCCGGCGAGGGCTTCCAAAAACACGGCGTCGAAAAAATCGTATTTCCGCGACGCGAATGTTTGCGGAATTCTTCGCTTTTCGACGATTGCCCGCGCTATGTCCGAAGTCTGCCGCTGAATCCGGTGAAAAGCGTATCCGCTCGACGGGCGTGCGCTGCCGCCCGCTACGCCGATCGCAAACATTCGCTCGCCCAGTTTTGCCGGTATTTTCGCTGTCGTCATCGGTAATTTGCCCGATTCTTCAGCTTTAACATCGTAATCGTCGCCGAAATTTTCGGCAATATAAGTTGTCACGGCATCCAGGTGAGTGCCCGCAACCGACGGATTGCGGCTGAAAGCCGTGCTCTCGACGAGTGCTTCGCGGTCTGAATACGGAAGGACGTAGATAAAATTTATACCGTCGGTCTGAGCAGTGCGAAAATCCATCAGCGTCGCGTTTGTTTCGTCAAAAACGGCGCGCGGAAACTCGATTTTCCAGCCGACAAATGTCTGGTGCAGATGAACGCCATTTGTGTTTTCGGCGTTATTGAGGTTCGTACTTCCCGGATAACGCGCGTCGAATACCAGGTTTGCCCGCCAGGTTTCGCGGTTCGTTTTTACTTCGACGTAATCTCGATTGCTTTCGACCGCCCCGACCTTTTCGCCCGTATTCAATTCGATTGCCGATTCCGAATTCTGCCAGTTCGCGTGAAAATGCTTGAAAAAATCGGGCGCGTAAATTTGCTGATAGGAAAAGTTTTCCGAAGTTCGCACGGTCGAATTATGTTCGTCGCCGACCGTCCAGCTTTGCCACGATTTTCCCACGAGCGGCGCCAGCGACGCGGGCAGTGGCGCCCAACTGCACCAGCGCTGCTCGCGGTTAAATTTTGTCCGGCTATCGAGCAAAACCACTTTTCCGGTGTAGCCGAAATCCTCCAGATAATGTGCCAGCGAAGTTCCGGCGCAGCCCGCTCCAAGTATTAAAATATCAGCTTTTTTCACGCTTTCTTCTCCTCATCGAGGGCTTTTGATAGTGAATTGGTTCAGAGATTCAATCTTCAAGCTGCAATTTTTTAACGGTCGCTTGGCGATTGAATCTCCGAACTTCAAATTATTTCTGTCAGCTTACGCCGCCGGTGAAAAGGCGCCATCCGGAGCTTTACCGGTTGAAACCTCGACTGCCGGAGCTTCTCTCTGACGACGCGAAAGCAGCTGCGCTCCGGCGAGATAGACGATAATTCCGGGACCGATTTTGTTGATCTGGTCGCCCAAATTATAAACCGCGTGAACGATATTAAGGTCTAATTGCGGAAGCAAAGCCGGAATCATATAGCCGATCGGGTAGATTCCCCAGCCTGTAATAACAAATAAGGTCATCCACTTAACCGCCCACTGTTCTTCGGGTTCAGCCGTTTTCGCCATTTCCTTGACGGTCGTGAAGAGGAAATAGATAATGCCGACGTATCCGACGGTCGAAATCGCGCCCCACATTAAGCGCATTCCGGCGTTATCAACGTATTGTTCGCCGATAAATCCGGCAACAATCATCAGCAGATCGGCGATAATCAAGTAGGTAACAACCTTACCGACTTTGCGTCCGGCAGCGACCGCTAAAGGAATTTTGGCGACCAGAAGCGGTGTGGTAATCAGCCAGTCCATATATCGGTAATTGATAATTCCGAAGAATGAATTGCGGGTGATTTCAGCGTAGTTGGCACCGTTTGCCGCCAGCTGCGGCAGCGTCACGTCTGAATACAAGCCTGTCATATAGAAATAGTGAAACGCCGCAATGCCGACGATAATGGCGGAAAGCGTTAGAGCCGTTCGATACTCCGGCGCGACACTATTTCTTTGCGCAAGAAAAAAAACAAACGCCGCGCCCATCGAAATGTACGCGACGAAAAATGTAAAATTAACGATTATCGGCAAAATACCGACTTGATCGGCGGTGATCAAGTTGGCGGCGAAGCCGAGTATCACCGAACCAAGAATTGTAGATAACATATATAATCTCCCTGTGTTAACTTATTTTTAACTTAAAAAACTTCTTGGCAGGCACAAACTACAGGTCTGCCCATCCTCATTTTTTCCTCGCCTTATAAAGCAATCGAAACAGCTCTCAAAGTTCCGGAATAAAATGACTTCCTTTTTACTGACCAACTGACAATTCGAAAATCCATAAACTGCGTTGCAAGTTCAAATTGTTAATCTACCGGTTTACAACTGTTCACTTTGGTCTTTTATTAAAAGTGTTAAAAGTAAATTACCGTGACTTAAATGCGAAGTCAAACAAAATCGCTCAAACCGCTCACTAGAAAGACTAATTAACAACATTAGATCGGCTAATCACTATATTATAAAGAGTGTATCTCATCTTGATCTCCTCAGCCTGCTTCTACAAAATTCCATAATCGCACAAACCGCACACAATAGAATAAAGCTCACTATCCTAATGCTTTAAATCAGAGAGCTTTAATCATTAGTTTTTATAGAAACATTGAATGTTTTTTGGTATTTGATTTGGTGTTTTAGAAAATTTTTATCTTAGTTTATTAAAATACGTATTACCCGATTCAGATATTTTTGCGAGTTTCGAGGTTTTCATGTTGATTGTAAATAATAGGGTGGTGGTGCAGAATTTATGCTGAAGAAAAATACTTTCGGAATAAGTGATATGTGAAAAGTAAAAGGTGGTAGATAATTCTTCGATAAAACCTATCATTTATCACTTATCACCTTTTACTTATTCCGAATTGTAAAGTGATGAAACCTTCGTTTGGCATAAATTCTGAAACACTACCAATAACAGTGAAGATATTTGCTCCGAACAGCACCGCAACAAAAATCATGATGGTCTTCATTATGCTTTTCGCGCCTAAGAACAGTTATAAGAGAATCTTAGAAATTGTGAAATCTGAATTTCTGACTACTTTGCTCAATTTGTTTAATGCGGCATTTTGCCCGGACATTTGACCGTGCAGGTTAGGAAATCTGTTATTATTTTAACGTGAGTTCGAGATAAGAAAAGACCCCAAAGATAAGATATAATTAGGTTTACAAGACAAAATCATAAATCTAAGGAGTCTTTTCAATGGATAGATTAACAATTTTTTGCCAAATTGACGATTTCTGCCGAACTTTTGAACCGAAATTTAATCAACAGCTGCTCGCCGATGGTCAGCGAAAACGAATTAAACCAGGCAAGATGTCCCGCTCGGAAGTAATGACCTTGTTAGTTCTTTTTCACCGATCAGGCTTTCGGGATTTGAAGACATTTTATACCAAAGTGGTTTGCAAGTATTGGTCAAAGGATTTCCGTAATCTCTTGAGTTATAACAGATTTGTCGAATTGCAAAGAGATTCGCTTGTTTTGCTCGGGGCGTTTATGCAGACTCGTTTAGGAAAATGTTCCGGAGTATCTTTTATAGATTCATCGAAAATACCTGTTTGCAACAATTTACGAATCAAGCAGAATAAAGTATTTGAAGGAGTAGCCGAGCGCGGAAAGACTTCGACCGGGTGGTTTTACGGGTTCAAGATCCACTTGATAGTTAGTGATACGGGAGAGATTCTGGCGTGGCAAATAACTCTGGGAAATGTCGATGACAGAAAACCGGTTCCGAAAATGAGTAAGCACGTGTGGGGAAAGTTGTTTGGCGATAGAGGCTATATTTCTCAAGCACTGACAGAATTATTGGGAGACGAGAATGTTCAATTGATAACGCGGATCAAAAAGAACATGAAAAATAAGTTTATCAGCTTTTTCGATAAAATAATGCTGAGAAAAAGAGCGATCATTGAAACAATCAATGACCAGTTGAAGAACATCTCTCAGATCGAACATACCCGGCATCGCTCGGTATGGAATTTTTACACGAATGTGGTAGCGGGTTTGATTGCTTACACATATCAGGAAAAGAAACCGAATTTACAGTTGAGAAAAGACTTGGTTTCAACCTAATCTTTATCTCGAACTGACGTTATTTTAATTTTGAAAATGAAGTTTTAATTTTGAAAAATTCAAAAAGATTACAACATAGCCGCACGACAAATCAAGTTGAGAATTATTTTGATTTTTTGAAGAAAATTCTTTCAAGCAACTGGTTTCTTACGTGAGTTTTCAACACAACTTTCAAAAATTTAATGAGCATCTGAAATATTTTATATTATCTTTTCATTATTTGTTGAATTTCCTCAACACTTTTGGGATTTTCCAGCGCCGACAGATCGCCCGCCTCTTCGCCTAAATATGCCGCGCGAATGACGCGGCGCATAACTTTGCCGTTGCGCGTTTTCGGCAAAGCAAAAACGAAATGAATGCGCGACGGCGAAAGCGGTTTGCCCATATCTTTGGCGACGATTTGTTTTAATTCGGCTTCAAGCCGGAGCGCGGACGGCTCGTCCGCGTGTGAATCCGTTGTCGAATTCGTT
>JBGTIH010000054.1:0-16691 GCA_041745765.1 Pyrinomonadaceae bacterium
ACATATACGGTCAAGTTCGCTAAAATCGGCGGCAAACCGCAGGGGGAATGTTCCTGTGTAGCTACCAAATGTTGCTATCACATCGCCGCCGCAATAGACATACATCTTACTTTAGCGGCTCAAATGCAAGCCGCTTGACCGAGGAAAAGCCGGAAATGCTACCACTAATAGCAAATCCGGCTTTTCTTAATCATCGGAGCAAAACCGTTTATGATTATTTGAAATGATATTACAAATAAACGTATATTTGTAATGTATTTAATTGTAATGATACTGGAAAGAAAGTGTGAGTTTTTGAACCGATGACTACCAAAATGACTACCAAATTTAATACTGAAAGGTAGAAAATAGTGTAACTCGTTTTATTTATTCAGTTAAAAAAATAAAAGTTCCGCCCTGTAAGCGGAACTTTTTCTTTGAGAAGACGGATGTCTCTGTTTGATCTGTTGAAAAATCAAAAAGGATGCGAAGCGCACACAAAATCGCACCAAAACGGCATTAATTTTTCCGTGACTCCTTCTCCACACCTACGAGGTTAGCTGACGGGCTAGGAAAGAAGAAGAATTCCTGCGTAATCTATAGCAAAACGCTTCGCCCCGTGTTCTGAAAATTCTTTCAAAACAAATGGTTCCCCCGTGTTGTTTTACAGTTAAACAACCTCGGCGATTAAGTTTTCAACATCTTAAAATATAGCATTTATCGAATTAGTTGGCAAGGAAAACAAAAAAAAATTTAATTCGCCGGAAATAGTTGATAGAGCATAAGATAGACGATAACTCCGGTAATTGAAACATACAGCCAAATCGGAAAAACCCACCGAGCCAGTTTTTTATGCAGTTCAAATTTCCCTTTTAAAGCCCGCCAGAGCGTAACTAAAATCAAAGGCGCAATGATCGCCGCCAGAATCGTATGAGATGTCAAAATCGTAAAATAAACCGGACGAACAATCCCTTGTCCGGTAAATCTAGTCGGTCCCAAACCGAAGTAATAAGTTCTGAGCGCGTGGTGCGTAAGATAACAGAGCAGAAAAATTGCCGATAAGCTGCTTGCCGTCAGCATACAAACTTTATGTTTCGGGATTTTTTTTGTCCTGATAAAGTAAAAACCGGCAACCAAAAAAACGCCTGCCAGAGCGTTTAATGTAGCATTTAGATGCGGAAAAATTTTTAACAACTCCATACAAAAAAATTTACTTCCAAAAACCGAGCAAAAGCATTAAAACAATCCACAAACCACCCATAAAATGCCAGTACCAGCCGATAGCATTTGAATAAACTTGCCGGTTATTTAATTCTTTTTCGTTTGATGTCGGTTCCCAAGTCCGAAGAACAATATAGCCGAATGCGATTATTCCGCCAATCACGTGAATCGCGTGAATCGCCGTTAAAATATAGAAAAATCCGGCGTACGGATTGCTTGCCATATAAACGCCGCGATTAACTAAGGCAACCCAAAGAATTAATTGCGAGGCGATAAAAACTCCGCCGAGAATTGTTGTCGCCAGCAGCCATTTTTTGGATTTCTCCTGTTTATCCGCAATCAGCGACGTGTTTGCAATATGATAAGTAAAACTGCTTGCCAGAAGTAAAACGGTGCTGAACCAAACCTGTTTCGGTAAGTCAAACGGTTGCCATTCGAGAACGCCGTTCGTCGCAATGACGATATATGCCGCCATCAAACCGCCGAAAGTCATTAAAACGACGAGAAGTAAAAACCACATTCCGATACGGAATCTGTTTGAAGGATATTCGATTTCTTCGTCTTCCTGAAAATTGTTTTTTGCTTTATTATCGCCGCCGTTGCCGCCGCCGCCGCCGCGATTTTTATTATCGCCGCCGCCCGAATTTGCCCGATTTGCCGGATTTGATCTTTTTCTTAAACTTTTCGGCTGATCTTCAATTGTTTCAGCAGTTCCGATTTCCATAAAATATTACTTGTGATTGAAAACCATAAGCGCAAAAATCAAGGGCAGATAAAGCACGGAAACCAGCAGAAGTTTTCGCGCTTTTTTGACCGTTTTCGCCCGTGCCATTTCGATACTTGTATAAAGAAACCAAATCCCCAAAAGACTCGCGCCGATTAAATAAACCCAGCCAGTCAAGCCGATAAAAAACGGTGCAATGCTGACCGGAAGCATTAAAATCGTAAAAACAACAATTTGTTGGGCTGTAATTTTCCCGTCTGGTTCGACAACGGGCAGCATTTTTATGCCCGCTTTGGCATATTGATCTTTATACATCCAGGCAATCGCCAGAAAATGCGGAAATTGCCACAAAAACAACAGCGCAAATAAAGTCCACGCTCCCAAAGTGATTTCATTTGCCGAAGATGTCCAACCCATCAACGGCGGCATTGCTCCGGGCAAAGCTCCGATTGCCGTCGAAGCGGAAGTTTTTGTTTTCAGAGGAGTGTAGAGAAAAACATAACCAACGATAACAATCAAACCTAAAACAGCGGTTAAACCATTAACAAAAAAGAACAGATAACTTTCAGCAATAATACAAAGAATTATGCCGAAAATCAGGGCTTCTGCCGGCGAAATTTTATTGGTCGGCAAAGGGCGTTTTGCCGTTCGGTCCATCAAAACATCGGTTTTTCTTTCTAAATACTGATTGAGCGTCGCCACGCCGAAAGCCAGAAAAGCGATGCCGAGCATTGAATTTACAAAGAGTAAAAAGTCAAAACCTTTTGTTGCGCCGAGATAAAAACCGGCTGCCGAGGTTAAAACCAACATGAAAGCAATGCGCGGTTTGGTCAGTTCAAAAAATGCCGCGAGTTTCTCCCGCACACTTATCGCTTTCGTTTCCTGTATTTCTGCTGTCGCTAAGTTCATTAAATTTTCGTATTTTTGAGTAAAGCCTGTTCAAAGAATAACTTGCCTTTTGTAAATTTCCAAATCAAAAAACACTAAGTAAAACTTCTTTTGATTAACAGATAAACTAATTTATTCAAAGATGACAAATAAAATCAGCTAAGTTATTATTTCTACTAAGATAACAATTTTTGTGAATTCTTTTTTAAGATATACAAGAACATCAGGTATTAAACGAAGTATTAAAAAATGTCAGCTACTGAAGAAACAATTCCAAAAAAACCTGAAAATATTTCTCCGCCCAAAACAACTCCGATTGTGAACCGTATTATTGACTTTTTAAGTTCCGTGCGGTTTGGCGTTTCATTGTTGTGTATTTTGGTTTTGCTTTCAATGGCGGGAATGCTGATAATTCAGCAAAATGTAGATGGATTTGATGCCTGGTTTGCATCTTTGACTCCGGCAGAAAAAATCGTCGGCGGTTATTTGGGCGTTTTCGATATTTATAACAGTTGGTATTACAATCTTATTTTGTTGATATTATCGCTGAATATCGTATTGGCTTCGATAGATCATTTTCCTAATTCGTGGTCGTTTATTGCCAAACCGAAGCTCGATGCTTCGCGCAAATGGCTTTTGGGACAAAAACAAAACTCAATAATCGAGTTAAAAGGCGAAAACGAATCAGATATTGCAGAAAAAATTAGTGCAATCTTTAAAAAACAAGGCTTTAAACCGACGATTACGCAAAAGAAAGGAAAAATGTATGTTTTCGGCGAAAGCGGAAGATGGAATCGTTTGGGCGCGTATATCGTACACGTTTTTCTTCTGACACTTTTTCTCGGACATTTCGTCGCATTGCAAACCGGATTCGATGCTGATGTCCGGTTTGTACCGGGCGAAACTACGAACCAGATCGAGATGATTCGATTCAATCTCGATCAAAAAGAAAAATTTTCGGTTGGTTTGCCGTTCACAATCACTTGCACAGATATTCAGCAAAAACTCATTGATCCGGGCGGTTCGATTGAAATCGGCAACACCATGGATTGGAGTACGACGATAAAAATTGATGATCCTGAATACGGCATCACCGAAAGAGCTGTCAGTCTGAATAATCCATACTCTTATCGCGGTTACCGCTTTTTCCAAGCGAGTGCAATTACTCTGGGAAGCGCCAGACAGATGACTCTGGAACTTACGCCTGAAGCGGGAGGCGAGCCTTTTAGGATCAATCTGGCGAGAAACGGAAATATGACGCTGCCTGACGGAACGAAAGTGGAATACGATGCGTTTTTTCCTGATTTTGTGATGAACCAAGGCAAAGCTGATACACGTACCGGCGATTTTAATAATCCGGCGGTCAAATTAACAATTACAAAGCCTGACAACGAGAGATTGATCGCATACGCATTTGCCACCAAACTCCCCGATTCCGCGCCGGTCGGTGCGCCGGTCGCGGGTTATAAATGGTTTCTTGCGGATTTTGAAAAATCGCCTTATGCACACGTTTTATCAATTAAATACGATCCCTATAACGCGGCATTTATAGCCTGGTATGTCGGCGGCATCGGTTTGATGGGCGCATTAGTTTTTGTGTTTTTTGTGTCGCATCGTAGAATTTGGGCATTAATAGAAAGCAAAGAGAACGAAGATTTTGAGGTCGTCATAGGCGGCAATACGAATCGCAATCATCAGGGTTTTGAAGATAAATTTAGTAAATTGATGGACAATTTTAAGTCTTAAGTCTTGAGTCTTAGATATGTCAATAAATTTGAAAAAGTCTAAACAAATATGACTAAAGACCTAAGGCTTAAGACTTAAGACTATTGAAAAAAGTTATGGAAGAAGTAAGAAGAATTGAAAACGAAAATTCGTGGAAAAGATACATTCCGGTGATTCTTGCAATCGGCGGATCGTTTGTAATGCTGTTTTTGCGTCTGCAAATCGGAGAAACATTTATTTCCGACACGGCTTTAATGATGCTTGCGCTTGCCGCTTACATTTTAGCCGCGCTTTTCCAGTTGACCAATCTTTACGCACCTTCGGAAATGGCGCAAAAAATCGGTCTTTGGGGCGCAACTATTGGAGTTTTCTTCAATTTGTCCAGTTGGTTCGTGCGTTGGATTGCGGCGTATGAATTTGAACTCGTTCAGATTATTCAAAGCGGAAACACGGAATCTCCCTGGATATTTCGATATATTCCGTTTGCGAATTTATACGATTTCAGTCTGGCTTTCGCCTTCGGCGCGGGAAGCGGAACGCTTGTTTTTGCAACGCGGAAAAATTTCCAGTTTTTAAGCGCGTTCACATTGCCGCTTGCCGCTCTGATTTTGACTCTGGCAAGATTTATCGGCGGCGAGCATTCAAATTTAATGCCGATTCTCGATTCCTACTGGCGACCAATTCATGTCGGAGTCGCTTCATTGAGTTACGGGATCGCGCTCGTCTGTTTTGCAGTTGCCGTGATTTATCTGCTTAAAGATAAAGCAAAAGTCGAAGCGATGGCGATTTGGGCGTGTGTTTTTGCTGTTTCGGTGATTGCAACGATCAGCAAATTCTCGGTTTTAACAGAATTTGTTTATCGCGCCGGACTTTTTATACCGAATCCGAACGGCGGCAAACCGTTTTCCGCGCCGTTTCGCATAGATATTCCTTTTGTTGGTGAAACTTTGATTTTATCGGCAATTTTGCTCATCGGCGTGATCGTTTCGTTTTTAATTTACATTTACAAAGAAAACGAAGCCGCGAAAAAAGCCGGACACGTTTTGCTCAAACTTTCATTTGCCGCACTGATTTTATCAGTCGTATTTCTTGTTTCAGGCATTAAATCAAATGAAAACATCCTGCCGAAACTGCAAGCTCAGCTTGCCGCAAGTCCAAATCAATATCTGGTTGCCGGACAAGAAATCGCTTCTAAACAGCGACTTTCGGTGCAGGAATTTTCAGCGATTACTCCGGCGCAATTTGAAGAAGCCGGCAAACAATATCTGCAAAACAACGGCGAAAAACTATATTTAAGTTTCGGCACGAATCCGGTCGAACTTTCCGGTTTGATTACGGCGATTGCCGGGTTATTCTTTGTCATTTTATTCAGTTACCAAACCGACAAACTGCGCGAAAGACTTCCATCTCTGGAATCGCTCGATAATTTAATGTACAAAACGGCGTGTCTGGCTTTTGCCGGACTGGCGATGCTGCTCATTACCGGCGCGATCTGGGCAAACGAATCCTGGGGAAGACCTTGGGGATTCGATTCAAAAGAAACCGGCGCATTGGTCGCGTGGCTGACGTATGCCGCATTTTTGCATACACGGATTTCGCGCGGCTGGTCGGGAAGAAGTTCGGCATATTTTGCCATTGTTGGATTTTTGTTTGTAATTTTTACCTATTTAGGCGTAAGTTATCTGCTTCCGGGTCTTCATAGTTACGCATAAATTTTGAAACTTTTGAAATCGAAATATGTGATCAAAAAACATAGTTTGTATCAAATTTGGAGAAAAATATGAAAAGAATTTATTTCGGTTTGATCGGTTTATTTATCGGGTTAATTTTTTGCTTCGGATATTTTTCTTTTTTCGGTGCGAGTTCCGCACAAAAAGTTACCCGCGACAGATGGGAATACTGTGCAATAAGAAACGTCTATTCATATAATCCGGTAAAAGATAACGTGAATAAAATCAGTGGATTAACCGAAGTTTGCTATTTTAATCCAAACGGCTGCCGGTCTAATATAGTTTCCCATGAACTTGATTATGGAATGTTTCTGCAACAACAAGGTTTGCCTGAAAACTTTGAGTCGCGCGTGCAAGCGACTCATAAAGCAATCGAAAATTCTTTTCAAAGAGCATTAACAATTTTAGGAAATGACGGTTGGGAAATGATCAGCGATCCGGAATTAAAATTCGAGCTTATAAACATTGATGATTTCAACAAATTCGAAGATAAATCGTTGCTTTTTTTAAGAAAAGATACAAAAGCAATTTACTTTAAAAGATTAAAATCGCAGTAATAGATGAATAAAAATATTTTTTTCGCGGGTTTGGGCGGTTTGATAATCGGTTTGATTATCGGATTTTTTGCGGCAAATCAATTAAATAAACAGACAAATCAGTTTGGAAATACAACTGCGACCAACACTTCGGAGATAAATCCGCAAGTAAATAATATGGTTGTCAGAGATCAAAACTCAACCGGCAGCGCAAGAATGCCGGAAATTGCCGAAACTCTTGACAAAGCGCAAAGTGAACCGAACAATTTTGAAGCGCAAATCCGCGCGGGAGATCTTTATCTGAAAATTCAAAATTTTACAAAAGCTCTCGAATTTTACGAAATTGCCCATAAATTAAAACCTGAAAACTACGATACAATCGTCAAAATCGGTAATACATATTTTGATTCAACTCAATTTGAAATTGCCGAAAACTGGTATGCCAAAGCTCTGGCAATCAAACCCGATGATGCCGGTGTCCGGACGGATTACGGCATTACTTTTGTCGAACGACCGAATCCTGATTTAGCCAGAGCAATCAAAGAATTTCAAACTTCTCTGCAAACCAATCCGAAAAACGAACCGACTCTTTATAATCTCGGAGTTGCCTATATAAAAACGGGTGATACAGAGCAAGCGAAAAATATTGCACAAAAACTTGATGAAGTTAATCCGCAAAGCCCTTTAACTAAAAGATTTAGAGAAATACTGCAACAAAACAACTGACTTGAGCGCATGCGGCGTAACAGCGATTAATCAGAAAATCAAGATTGCTGAAAGCAGTTTGTGCGCTCTGGTCATTGTAAGTTGATTTCTTCCATAGAAATTTTTTCAATATCAAGAAATGAATATCTTGAAACAGTTCCATCGTAGAGAACAATTGTCAAAATCCCTTGATTAACATTGAACGAAAAAACTTTGCTTAATGAATGTTTGAGAATTTTGCCGTCTTTAAATCTGACGACAAGTTCGATTTTTTCAAGTTGTTCGGCTTTCAAAGGCAAAACCGCGCTCGAACGTGGTTGAGTTTCTGTTAGAGCATCAGTTTCTACAACCTCTTTATTTTCAATCTTTTCTTCCACGCTTTTCTCTGCTTCAGATTTTTCTGCTAATTTCGCCTGTTTGTTTTCCGTTACAACAACTTCCGGCTCAATCGGTGCAGGTGTTTCAACTTCCATTTTTTCGGCTATTACGTCGGTAGGTTCGGTCTTTCTAATTTCAATTTTGGTGGAAGTTTCTTCCATCTTGGGAGCTTCAACGCTTGTAATCGTAATTTCTTTTTTGGAAATAATTGATTCAGATTCGATTTGTTCGACCGGATTTTCGACAATTTTCGGCGATTCGGGAATCGGTTTCGGAACTCTTTCGATGATTGTTCCGACGGAATTTACACGAACTCCGCTTTGATTTTCTGTGTTTATTTCCGGCAGATTAGTTTCTTGATTTCCGGCAATATTTTGCAAAGGCTGAAAACTTCCGGCAAATTTTATAAGAAAAGTTGCCGGATCATCATTCGGCGATCTGCCTTGGATTCTTAAAAGAATTCTTTCAAATTTTCTCAAATAAACTATTCTTCCCGTTTCATTATCGGAAGAATCGGAAAATACACGGATTTTTGTCAGCGGTCTTAATCCGTCAATCATAAAAATATCAATGTCGCCATCGAGATTTTTTGTCACGATATTAATAAAAACATCGCCTTGATTTCCGTTAAAAGTATAAAAATAATTGGTTAAACGCGCATCGCCGATGTCTCTTGCACGAATAGTTCCGCTGATTTCGTTGGTCGTTACCGGTGTCGGCGTATTTTGATTGGTAGATTGAGCGTTGGAAACAGAAAAAGCCGAATAGATAAAAAATGCTGTAAAGCAAACCTTTTTTAAGTTAATCAGCATAAATATTTCGAGTATTTTCATCTAATTCACCAACCTTTGTTAAAATAAATCTTTGCATAAATGAACCAGTCTGGAAGTTTCTTCATATCCGAGTTTTAGATGTGCTTCCAGACTTACTTCGTTCCCGATTTCGGAATCCGAAGCCATCTCCGAACAGCCTTTTTCTCTCGCCCAATTCTCAGCCGTTTTCACTAATTTTCTGCCGATTCCGTTAAGTCTGTAATCGGGTTCGATCCACCAGCCTTCGAGATATCCGACGTTTTCGCTGTGGCAATCCTCGACAAATGGACGAATACTGGCTTCTAAAAATCCGATAAGTTTTCCCAAAGATGTTTCGGCAACCAAAACCAATTGAGTTTCGAAATGTTCATAAATATCGGACATCTCGGATTTATGTTCTTCATCCGAGATTTCATTCCATAAATGTTTTCTCAGGCGAAACCAATCCCCAATATCTTTTTCTTCTAATTTTCGTACTCTGAAATTTTCGTGTGTCATTGAATTTTGATTTTAACAATCTTATCAAAAACCAACAACAACTATTTCAAATAAAAACTGACGTTACATATGACTTTGGACGCGTGAAAGCAAAAGAGCCTTTTCATTTCAAAATTAAAAAGCCGGATGAAAACACCGGCTTTAAAAAATAAAGTTTTAAGCAATAAATTTTATTTAGCGGTTGCCGCCACCGCTTTGCCCTTCAAAATTTCCAAAGCCTTTTTAAGCTGAATATCTTCAGGCGAGGTTTTCGGTTTTTCCACTTTTGGATTCACCGGCTCTCTCACAGGCGGATTCTGCTGTTCATCTTCTTGCTTATCAATTAATTCTTCAACCTCAAGCGGTTCCGGAGTTTCCGGTCGTTTCACTTCTACCGAAGGCTTTACACCCGAAGTTGCACGTGTTTCACCAAGAAATGCGTTTCCGCTCGCCGAAGCCCATTTGGCAACCGTTAAGAGCAAACCGTCGCCACGCTTCATTGGAAACAATTGTTGTTCAGTTCCTGCGCCGAAACTTCTTTCGCCGACAATTTCGCCGCGTTTGCGGTCAAGAATTGCCGAAGCAACGACTTCCGCCGCGCCCGCCGTTCCAAGATCAATCAAAACAGCCATTTCGCCGCCGAAAACGAATTTATTTGCGTCAGCCTGAAATGATTTAATAACTTTTTCATCACGCCCGATGACCTGCGCCAGAGTTCCATCTTTAATAAAAAGATTCGCAACATCAACAGCTACGGCTAATTCTCCGGTCGCCACGCCGCGCAAATCCAAAACGATTTTTTGCGCGCCCTGTTTGGTCAATTCCTGAACTTTACCGCGAATGTCTTCGGCTTCTCCGGCGGCAAGACTGAAAACCTTGACCACACCGATATTTCCCGCTTCCATTTTTGATTCTGCCTGAGGAACTTTAACCGTTCCGCGCGTAACGCTGATTGTTTGCGGTCTTTCGCCGCTTCGCAAAACTCGCAAATCAACCTTTGTTCCCGAATCGCCTAAAACCAATTGACGCGCATCATAGAGCGAAATATCGCGCGTCGCTTTTGTGCCGATATACTCGATCACATCTCCTGCTTTGACTCCGGCTTTTTCTGCGGGAGAATCTTTTGTTACCGAAATTACGTATAAATACGACGAAACCTGCGAAAATTCCGCGCCGATTCCGGCTTTATTGGTATTCGGTTTTTGAAAATCCTGAACTTGCTCCGGCGTCAGATAGGATGAATACGGGTCTAAACCGTAAGGCAGCCCGCGCAAAGCTCCGGCACGAACCTTTGCCAGATCGGGTTCGTCAACGTAATCGTTCTGAATATGCTGCAAAACGCTTTCAAAAATACGAATCTGCGCTCCGGCATCATTGATCGGCTGCTGCGCGTAAGTTTTTTCCCAAACTCCGGCAAGTCCGCCGATCACCGCATAAAGGGCGATTCCGGCTGAAACAATAGCAAGTGTAAATTTTCCGCGATAATTCATTCTTTAAACCTCTATAATTTTTGATACTATTACGAATAGACAATCAAATTAGTTTTTTATTATCTATTATCAACTTTAATCGTGCAAGAAAAAGAAACAACTAAATACTTCATATTTTCAGATGTTTTTCGCGTTCCGACAAAAGGCAGACTACTCGCGCTCGATTTAGGCACAAAAAAAGTCGGGGTCGCCGTCAGCGATGAATTTCAATTTACCGTGCGCCACGTCCGGATTATCGAACGAAAAGGCTGGAAAAAATTTCTCAAAGAAGTAATCAATTATCTAACCGAGTTTGATGCTAAAGCACTTGTCATCGGTTTGCCGTATAAATTCGACGGCTCGGAAAGCGAGATGTCGGCTGAAGCCCGCCGCATTGCGCGAAACTTTTCGCTTTCGCTCAAAGTTCCAGTTTTTCTGCAAGATGAAAGAGTCTCAACCTATCAGGCGCGCCGGAATCTCTGGGCGGTCGGCGCAACAGAAAAACAAATTCGTGAAAAACTGGACTCTGAAGCCGCAGCGATTATTCTGAGCGATTTTATCGAACTCCGCAATCAACTGCTCAAACAACAATAAGAAAATGCTGACATCCGAACTTTCGATAAATTACAAACGCGGCGATAAAATTTTCCCGTATTTAATTAAAACCGACGATGCAAATTATCTGCGCGACGGCGAAATTTTAATCGAAATATTTGAAGAATCACTAAACAAACGGCGTGGCGAAATCGAAAACGAACTCGACGATTTTGTCGGAACCGGCACGAATTACCGGATTTTGCGCGGGTTTATCAAACTTCTGAACGACCGCTGCGATTTTGAAACTTCATCCGTCGCCGAACCTTTTGAAATCCGCCAGAAAATCTTTCTCGAAGCCGGAAAATTTCATCCAGTTTTCTTAAACTCCGAAAAAAGAACAGAAATCCTGCAAACTGTCGCTGATGAATTTGCAACCGATCCGGAAACGCTGTTCAAACAGATTTTCGCCGATCTTTCGGATAATCAAAGGCTTATCGAATTTGAAACGATTTTCCCGAAAGATTTATTAGAACGCTATAATCTCGCGCAAGCTCAGGCGATTCTATACAAATGCGTCGAAATGAAAATCCGCGTTTTGCCTTCGGATAATCAAAATTACCGCGCGATTTTCGGCTGGATCAAACATTTCGGCTTGATTCATTCTATTTTAGGAAACGCCGTCAACGGTTATGAAATAACCTTGACGGGCGCGGCTTCTCTCTTTCACCGCTCGCAAAAATACGGCATTCAAATGTCCGTTTTTCTGCCCGCACTTCTTTTGTGCAAAGATTGGAAATTCAAAGCGGAAATCGCGCAGAAAAAAGGAAAAAACACATTTTACGAACTTTCGAGCGAACAGAAAGAACTAACTTCGTGCTATTCGGACGAACCGGAATACGAAAATTCCGATATCGAGAAACTCAAAAAATCCTTTGAAAAATCAAATTCCGAATGGCGTTTGGAAGAAAACAAGGAAGTTTTAGATTTAGGCAAAACCGCATTTATTCCCGATTTTATTTTAATTTCGCCCGAAAATAAAAAAGTTTATCTCGACGTTTTAGGTTTCTGGACACCGAAATCTTTGCTGAAAAGAATCGAAGAATATAAATCGGCAAACTTCAAAAATTTCATCTTCGCCGCCGGAAAAGATTTGCGCGGCTCACGCGAAGAACCCCTCTGGGAAAGCCCGAATGTTTTATTTTACAAAACTTCGATTAATGTTTCGGAGTTAGAAGAGATTGCAAAAAACCTAAACTCTTTAAAAATATGAAGATTTTTATTGTTTCGAGCCTAAGCGGAATATTATTACCAATCTTATTGACAATAATTTCGGCATTTTTTGTTTGGTTGTTTCCACAATTTAATTTGGATACTTCTTATATTAATGGAGTTCCGGTGCCAGGTTTTATTTTTGCTCCTATTGCCCTACCGATTTATATTTATGAAATTTTGCAGTTGAAAATGCTTCATCCCATTTTTAATACCTTTTGGTTTAGATTCCTGTCATTTTTTCTTTTTGATTATTTCTTTTATTTCTTTTTGAGTTTTTTCTTTCTTTCTTATTTAGATTCAGTTAAAAAGCGAAAAATTGAAAATATCAAATCTTTGCCGCCACCGCCGGAAACATATTAATAAAATCTTAAAAATATTATTCAAATAAACCGCGCTTGAGTTGCGGTTTTGCATCGTGAAACTGCCGCGCGTCGGAGCGTCTTTGCGAGATTCTTTCTTCGGACGTGTTTCGAGTAACGACTTCATAAAGAATCGCCTGTTTATCGCCCTGTTTTCGCAGAATTCTGCCCAATCTTTGAATATGTTCGCGTGAAGACCCCGAACCGGACAAGATTATGGCGACGCTTGCATCTGGAATATTTACGCCTTCGTTTAAGACTTTGGAAGTTGCCAGAGCCGAAACTTTGCCGCTGTTGAGCGATTTTAGCCAGAAACCGCGCTCCTTGACGTTTGTTTCGTGCGTGATCGCGGGAATCAGGAAATCCTGCGAAATACGGTAAACCATTTCGTTTTCGGCGGTAAAGATCAAAACTTTATCTTTTTTGTGACGAACGAGTAAATCCTGCAGAACATTGATTTTCGCTTCGGTGCCGAGCGCGATTTTTTTGGAATTTCGATAGGCTTTCATCGCGCGTCTTCCCTGTTCGCTTTTCGCGCTCTGAATGACGAACATTTTCCAGCCGTCAATTCCGCTGAAATTAATATTTTTTTGACGGACAAAATTTATATAAATCTCACGTTCCTTTTGATATTCGTCGCGTTCTTCGTCGGTTAGATCAACCTCGATTCTTTCGACAAAATAATCCGCCAGATATTCTCCGGCGAGTTCCTGCGCTTCGAGGCGATAAACGAAATTTCCGACGATTTCTTCAAGCAGAAGCTCGCCTTCGTCGGCGCGTTCGGGCGTGGCGGTCAAACCGAGTCGAAACGGCGCGATGGCAAATTCCGCCGCGTATTTGTAGCCTTCGCTCGGCAGATGATGACATTCGTCGAAAATTACCAGACCGAATTGATTGCCGATTCTTTCCTGATGGCGAAAAGCGGACGCATAAGTCGTAACAGTTATCGCGCCGATCTCGTAAAAACCCCCGCCGATCAAACCGACTTCGGCATTAAAAGTCGAAAGCAGAAGATCGTACCATTGATTCATCAGATCGAGCGTCGGCACAATGACCAAAGTTTGCCGCCCGCAGATTTCGATTGCCATTGTCGCAACGTGTGTTTTCCCGGCACCGGTTGGAAGCACGATCACGCCGCATTTTTTATTTTTCTGCCAAGCCTCGATTGATTCGGTTTGATACGGGCGCGGCGTTAATTTGAATTTTTCCTTGAAATCGAATTCCAGATATTTTTTCGCTTTGTCTTCGTAAGGAATTTTATGGCGGATAAATTCGGTAATAATTTGCCGGTATTTATAGGCGGGAGCGCGAAATTGGCGCGTTCTTTCATCCCAAACGAAATCTTGCGGCACGAAATCTTCGCGGCTCACGCCATCTAAAATCAGTGTACCGGATTCAAAAGTAATTAGCAGTAATTGTGAATTTTGAATGTTTTTCACCTTTTGAAATAATCATGATAAAGGATTGTAAACCTTTAAGCAAAAAACTTATATTTCAAATACAATTTCGATTGGCATAAAATTTGCAAATTTAACAATTATTCGGAAGAAAATTTAAAATTTGTTTGAATTCAATACAAATAATCTCAGATAAATCTGTTGAGTTTGAAAAGGAGTAAAAATATGTTAGTAAAAGAAATTATGTCAACAAATCCGGCGTGCTGTACAGCGGAAACAAGTTTGCAGGAAGTTGCGAAAATGATGGTAACAAACGACTGCGGTAGTATTCCGGTGGTCGAAAATAACGCTCACAATAAATTGATTGGTATTATCACCGACCGCGATATTACCTGCCGCACGGTTGCCGAAGGCAAAAATCCGCTTGATTTGACATCCGCCGACATTATGACCAAAAAGGTCTTTACCGTAACGTCGAAAACATCAATCGAGGATTGTTTGAATTTGATGGAAACAAAACAAATTCGCCGTGTTCCGGTCATTGATGACAACGGAAATTGCTACGGAATGGTTGCTCAAGCTGACATTGCCATCAATATCGGCAATCATAAAACCGCTGAACTGGTTCAAAAGATTTCTGAAGAATCGGCAAAAGCGAGCGCTGGTTAATAATAAAAGAATTGACAAAATCCGAAGCGTGCGAAACAGCTCGTTTGGAAGATTTCAATAGCAGTAAAAAGCGTCAGGATTCGATAAAAATTTTATCGAATCCTGACGCTTTTTTTAGTTCTTGCTTACATTATTCTGCAGACATTTTGACTGCACGTCCGTTAGTTTAACGCGAAGTCAGTTGCAGACGCGCCTGCGCTCTTTGCAAACGGTCGCTTTCAATCTCGAAATCCTCTTCCGAACCGTCTTTCCAGGCGCCGAGAATTTTTTCGACCTCGGATTTTTCGGCACGTGCGGCTTCCACGTCAATTTCTTCGGCTTTTTCGGCAATATCAGTCAAAACCGAAACTTTGTTGGAACTGACTTCGATAAATCCGCCGGAAACGACCATCTTTTCCGTTGCGCCGGATTTATTAACCGTCAAAATTCCCGGTTTGAGCGAAGAGATCAAAGGCGCGTGATTTGACATTATGCCGACTTCTCCGCTCGCCGTCGGAACGGTTACGGAATCAACCGTGTCAGATAAAACTTTTTTTTCAGGTGTTACTATTTCTAAATTCAACATTTCTTTAATAATGGTGAATGGTGAATGGTAAATGGTGAATTAATTAATCTTTCACCGTTCACCATTCACCATTTTAATTATGCGCTGGCTGCCATTTTCTGGGCTTTCTCGCGGGCTTGTTCGATTGTGCCAACCATATAAAACGCTTGTTCGGGCATCTCGTCGCATTTGCCGTCAATGATTTCGCGGAAACCTTTGATCGTGTCTTCGACCTTAACGTATTCGCCTTTAACGCCCGTGAATTTTTCACCGACGAAGAACGGCTGTGAGAAGAATCTCTGAACTTTACGCGCTCTTGAAACGGTCAATTTATCGTCTTCGGAGAGTTCGTCCAAACCGAGAATGGCGATAATATCCTGCAAATCTTTGTAGCGTTGGAGAATCATTTTCACCGCTTGCGCCGTGTTGTAATGCTCGTCGCCGACGATCTGCGGATCGAGGATGCGCGAGTTGGAAGCGAGCGGATCAACCGCCGGATAAATTCCGAGTTCGACGATCTGACGCGAAAGCGCGGTAACAGCGTCTAAGTGAGCAAATGTTGTTGCCGGAGCCGGATCGGTGTAATCGTCCGCCGGAACGTAGACCGCTTGAATCGAAGTAATAGCACCGGTCAGAGTTGAAGTAATGCGTTCCTGCATTTCGCCCATTTCCGAAGCAAGTGTCGGCTGATAACCAACCGCTGACGGCATACGTCCGAGCAGTGCGGACACTTCCGAACCGGCTTGCGTAAAGCGGAAAATGTTGTCAACGAAGAACAGCACGTCATTTCCCTGATCGCGGAAATGTTCGGCAACCGTCAAACCCGAAAGCGCAACTCGCAAACGCGCTCCCGGAGGTTCGGTCATCTGCCCGAAGATCAAAGCAACTTTTGAATCGCCGAGTTTCGATTTATCAACTTTCGTCAAATCAAATGCACCGGTTTTTTCAAAATCGTGCATAAATTCGTCGCCGTAAGTGATAACACCCGATTCAACGAATTCACGCAAAAGATCGTTTCCTTCGCGAGTTCGTTCGCCAACGCCGGCAAAAACTGAGTAACCGCTGTGCGCTTTTGCTACGTTGTTGATAAGTTCCTGAATCAAAACCGTTTTACCAACGCCCGCGCCGCCGAACAGACCGATCTTTCCGCCGCGTTTGAACGGCTGGATCAAGTCAATAACTTTAATTCCCGTTTCAAACATTTCGAGTTCGGTCGCCTGTTCGTCAAATGCCGGAGCGTGGCGGTGAATCGAAGCGCGTTCTTCGGAA
>JBGTIH010000055.1:0-32529 GCA_041745765.1 Pyrinomonadaceae bacterium
TAAATCTCGAAATAGAGAATTTTTTCCAGATCGCGCAGGGTTATATCGAGCAGATGCCCGATGCGCGACGGCAAACCTTTAAAGAACCAGACGTGCGAACACGGGCTGGCGAGTTCGATATGACCGAGCCGTTCGCGCCTGACCTTCGACTGCGTCACTTCAACGCCGCATTTATCGCAGATTACGCCGCGATGCTTCATTCTTTTATATTTTCCGCAGAGACATTCCCAATCGGAAACCGGACCGAAAATTCGGGCGCAGAAAAGCCCGTCGCGTTCCGGTTTAAATGTACGATAATTAATCGTTTCCGGCTTTGTAACTTCCCCGTGCGACCACGAACGAATTTTTTCCGGCGAGGCGAGGCTGATTCTGATCGCCTCAAAATTTGGGGTTAATTGTGTTTTGTTATCGTTTTGGAATCTAAACATCTTTTTCTCTCCAAGTTCGAAGTTTCACGTTTCAAGTTCAAAGTTCAGATAAAAACAATCAACTTTGAACTTGAAACTTTGAACTTTGAACTAACTAGTCACCAACAACTTCGCCGACACCGGCAATAAGCGCGTTTTCGTCAATCTCGTCTTCCGTGATGAGTTCGACATCAAGACAGAGCGATTGCAGTTCGCGCACGAGGACGTTGAACGATTCGGGAATTCCCGGTTCAAAATCAGATTCACCTTTGACAATGGTTTCATAGATTTTTGAACGTCCGGCAACGTCATCTGATTTACAAGTCAATAATTCCTGCAAAATATGCGCCGCGCCGTAGGCTTCGAGCGCCCAAACTTCCATCTCACCGAAACGCTGACCGCCGAATTGCGCTTTCCCGCCCAGGGGCTGCTGCGTAATCAAGCTGTAAGGTCCGATCGAACGGGCGTGAATCTTATCGTCAACCAGATGCGAAAGTTTGAGCATATAAATGTAACCGACCGTTACTTTCTGCTCGAACTGTTCGCCCGTCATTCCGTCATAAAGTCTGGTTTTTCCTGACGGACCGACCGACGCCGGAATGTCGAGTTCATCGTATCGCTCATTGGCTTTAACAATATATTCCTTGATTTCCTTTTCGCTCGCGCCGTCAAAAACGGGAGTGGCGAAATGAAGTCCGAGAACACGTGCCGCCCAACCGAGATGTGTTTCCAGAATTTGTCCGACGTTCATACGCGAAGGCACACCGAGCGGATTAAGCACGATTTCGACCGGCGTTCCGTCCGGCAAATACGGCATATCTTCTTCCGGCAGAATTCTCGCGATAACACCTTTATTACCGTGTCGTCCAGCCATTTTATCGCCGACCGAAAGTTTGCGTTTCATTGCCACGAAAACTTTGACCATTTTGATAACGCCCGGAGGAAGTTCATCACCTTGCTTGAGCTTGGAGATTTTTTCCTCGTAAATGTCGCTCAAAATGTTGATCTGACGCGTCGTTCGTTGTTCGTATTCCTTGATTTCTCCCGGAATATCAATCGCTCCGGCTGAAACTTCCGCATTGCGAAGATGTTTGATCGAAATATCCTTCATCAATTCCTTCGTCAAAGTTTCGCCTTTTTTGATTAAAACGTCTTTGCCGTCAACAATGTCTTTCAACAATTTACGACCTTCAAAAAGTTCATAAATTCGCTGATCGCGCTGTTCGGTCAAAATACGCATTTCGTCTTCGAGATCGCGGCGAAGTGCGTCTTCTTCGAGCATTTCAATATCAAGCGAACGCTCGTCTTTTTCCTGACCTTTGCGCGTAAAGACCTGAACATCAACCACCGTTCCGTCAATTCCGGTCGGGCAAGTTAATGAAGCATCTTTGACGTCTCCGGCTTTTTCGCCGAAAATCGCGCGCAAGAGTTTTTCTTCCGCCGTCAGTTGCGTTTCGCCCTTCGGCGTAACTTTTCCGACGAGAATCGAACCCGGTTTGACCTGTGCGCCGATGCGTATAATGCCCGATTCGTCCAGATCGCGAAGCATATTTTCGCCGATATTCGGAATATCGCGTGTAACTTCTTCGGGACCGAGTTTTGTATCGCGGGCTTCGACTTCGAGTTCTTCGATGTGAATCGAAGTGTAATAATCATCTTTGACAAGACGTTCCGAAACCAGAATCGCATCCTCAAAGTTATAGCCGCGCCACGACATAAAGGCGACCATCACATTTCTGCCGAGGGCAAGTTCGCCCCGGTCGGTGCAAGGTCCGTCGGCAATAACCATTCCTTTTTTAACCCGTTCGCCGACTTGAACAATTGGACGCTGGTTAATACAGGTATTTTGATTCGAGCGTTTGAATTTAACGAGCGAATAAATATCGGCGGTAACTTCGCGTGAAATCGTGCCGTCAACTTTGTGATCGGCTTTAACGATAATTCGTTCCGAATCAACATAATCAACAACTCCGTCGCGTTTGGCGATAACGACCGCACCGGAATCTCGCGCCGCGATTTTTTCCATTCCCGTTCCGACATACGGACTTTCCGCCCGCAGAAGCGGACCCGATTGACGTTGCATATTCGATCCCATCAAGGCGCGGTTAGCATCGTCGTTTTCAAGAAACGGAACTAAAGAAGCCGCCACCGAAACGAGTTGTTTCGGCGAAACGTCCATATATTCAATCTCTCCGCGCGAAGAAGTAATAAATTCGCCTTTCTTCCGCGCCGCATTGCGTTCATTTACCAGATTACCTTTTTCGTTAAGCTCAATGTTTGCCTGTCCGATAACGTATTTATCTTCATCCCACGCGGTCAGATAAAAAGGAAATGGCTCGTGTTCAGCGGCTCTTTGACTGTCTTTTAATTTCGCATTTGCCGCTTCGACTTCTTCAAGCGGATGGTGCGAATTCGGTTTCAAACCCGTATCGCCGCCGTTGATAATTTTCACATACTCAATAACTCGACCGTCTTCGACTTTACGATAAGGCGATTCAATAAACCCGAATTCATTGATTCGTGCAAAACAAGCTAAGCTGGAAATCAAACCGATGTTCGGACCTTCCGGTGTTTCAATCGGACAAATTCGACCGTAGTGCGTTGTATGCACATCGCGCACTTCAAAACCGGCGCGTTCACGCGAAAGACCGCCCGGACCTAAGGCGGAAAGACGGCGTTTGTGCGTAATTTCCGACAAAGGATTCGTTTGATCCATAAACTGCGAAAGTTGCGATGAACCGAAAAATTCACGAACCGCAGCAGTTACGGGCTTGGCATTAACAAGATCGCGCGGCATCGTCGTATGCATATCCTGCTGAATGGACATTTTTTCCTTAATCGCGCGTTCCATTCTTTCAAGACCGATGCGGAATTGATTTTCCAGAAGTTCACCGACGGCACGAACGCGGCGATTACCGAGATGATCAATATCATCTTGATAATAATTTTCGCTGTCGCGCTTCATCTTTAATAAATAATTGACAACTTCAAAAAAATCTTTGGCTTCAAGCAAGGAATTATCAATTTCCTGAAGCTGCGGTCTGCCCATTTTGATATTGAATTTTAAACGTCCGACGCGTGACAGATCAAAACGGCGGGCATCGAAGAACATTCCTTCGAGCAAACGATAAGCAGTCGGCACAGTCGGCGGATCGCCCGGACGCATCTTTCGGTAAATTTCCAGAAGTGCATCAACCGGCTTCGTGATTGTGTCCTTCTTTAAGGTTTGCGAAATAATGCTTCCGATAACATCTTTTTCAGGAAAGAAAGTCGAGAAATTTTCCACTCCTTCATCAATAATCTGCTGAAGTTTAGCGGCTGTAATTTCACTATTCGATTCAAGAATGACTTCGCCCGTTTCAGTATTGATAATGTCTTCTAAAGCAATCGCACCTTCAAATTCCGTTTGCGAAACTTGAACTTTTTTAATTCCAAGTTTTCTCAACTCACGCAGAGCGAGAGCGGTTATTTTCTTACCGCCGGCGGTAATGGTTTCTTTTCCGTCATTGATGTCTTCTTCGGCACGCATTCCTTTTAGATGCGTATCATTTCCCTCTTTGATTTTAACGAAGATTTTACCTTTTTCGACGCTTATTTCATCAGTAATATAAAACTGTTTAAGCAATTCGGAGTTCGAGAATTCGGCGTTTTTGACCACCTCTTCCAGAATTTGATCGGAAACGGTTTTCATATCAATCTGCGGATTGAGCCATAATCCCAACGCCCGCAGAAAAATTGTTCCCAAAAGTTTACGTTTTCCGAGCCGCGAATGAAGCAAGCCTTTTTGATCATATTCAAATTCGACCCACGAACCGCGATACGGAATGACTTTTGCCAGAAATTCGTCGCGGTCGCCTTTGAAAAACACTCCCGGCGAACGATGAAGCTGCGAAACGACAACGCGCTCCGTTCCGTTAATGATAAATGTTCCGTTATCGGTCATCAGCGGAATTTCGCCGAAGAAAACATCTTCTTCCTTAATGTCGCGGATTGTCGAAACATTCGTTTCCGGGTCTTTATCATACACCGTGAGACGAATCCGCACTTTCAGCGGAACGCTGTAAGATGTGCCTCGTTCCTGACATTCCTGCTGATCGTGTTTATGTTTCAAGCCGACCGGTTCGCCGCAATTTGAACAAAGTTTCGGCTTGACATCATTAAATATTCCGCAATTGTTGCAGAGAACTTCCGCCGGATTAAACGGATCAACCTTGATTTTCGCACCGCAATCCTTACAATTAGTGCGAAGGTGTTCCAAACCTTCTAAATTTCCGCACTTGCATTGCCAATTGCCGATTTGGTATTCGACAAATTCGAGCATTGCCGTTTCACGGAAATCGGAAACAGGAAAAATAGATTGAAAAACCGATTGAAGTCCGACATTACCGCGTTCTTCGGGAATCAAATCCATTTGCAGAAAACGGTTATATGATTCGCGCTGAACTTCGATCAGGTTCGGAATCTGTGCGGTCGTAAAAATTTTCGAGAAATCTACACGCTCGGGCGCACGACTTGTTCTGCGTCCAAGCCCGTTGGTGTTTGTTTGAAGCGGATTGTCAATCATAATTTTATAATTCAGGTCTTCGAGAAAATTTTTGTTGCGTTAATTTTCTATTGTTGATAATATGTCTTAACTTTAAAGCGAAATAAAATAATTTTTCAAATAAAGACGGCAAATGCGGTCGAGGGTATAGTTTGCCCTGACCGCTTTTTACGTTAGCAGTAATCTAACTAAATAAATTTTTGAGAGTTCCAAAAAGGACAATGACTCTCCAATTCTTCCCAGAGAAAAAAATTCTCTTTTAATCTAAAGAAACTTTGTTTTCCAAAGTTTCAAAACCAATAAACTCAGGCAAGCACAAAAACCGTAGATAATTGAATTTGTGCTTGCCCTTATAGCTTAACAGTTAAATTACTTAACTTCAACCGTTGCGCCGGCATCGGTCAATTTAGTTTTAATTTCCTCAGCTTCATCTTTGGAAACGCCTTCTTTAATAGTTTTCGGTGCGCCGTCAACCAATTCTTTAGCTTCTTTCAAGCCGAGACCGGAAACTACTTCGCGAACAACTTTAATAACGTTAATCTTGCTGCCGCCGGCGGCGGTTAAAACTACGTCAAAAGTATCTTTTTCTTCAGCCGCCGCACCGCCGCCGTCAACGGGCGCAGCCATCATCATCGGTGCCGCTGCCGCTGCTGCCGAAACTCCGAAAACTTCTTCCAATTCCTTGACCAATTCGGACGCTTCGAGGAGCGTCATACCTTTTAAATATTCGATTACATCTTCTTTTGAAACTGCCATGATAATTATTAATCCTCCTAAAGGGTTCTTGTGTTATTTAATTTATAAATCGTTAATTGTTAATTGTTTTCTTAATTAATTAGTTTTTCAATTAACCATTAACCATTTTCTTTGGTGTCAGCCATATCCGAACCCAACGGGACATTTTTTTCTGCGGTTGCATCACGCTTACTTAAAACATCCGAGCCGCAAAAGCGACCTGACAAATCGCTTCGCTCGTTTTTCCTTGAGTCTTGGCTATTTCGATTGAGGAGTTTGAATTTCGGAACCGGAAATTTCTTAAAAATCCAAAATCCAAAATCCAAAATCCAAAATTCTTATGATTCTTGTTTTTGTTCGCCGATCTGTTTGATGACGACTGCCAAATCACGCGGCACGGCATTGATAACCGTAACAATACGCTGTGCTTGAGCATTCAAAACATAGAGTAATTTTGCAATAAGTTCTTCCTTCGACGGCAAGCTGGCAATTGCTTCAACTTGTGACAAATTAACGACTTTGCCGTCCACAACGCCCGCCTTGAATGAATAAATCGCGCCGTTATCTTTGATAAACTTTGAAATCGTTTTCGATAAATCAACCGGGTCGCTTTCCGTCCAGACAATTCCGGTTACGCCCTTAAAATGCTCACTCGCTTCTTCGTATGGCGTGCCTTTTACGGCGAGTCGCGCAACCGTGTTTTTAACAACTTGATATTTTGCACCAACGCCTCGAAGTTGATTACGAAATTCCTGATCTTTGCTGACGGTCAGCTTTGTAAAGCTGACGATCATCGCCGATTTGGCATTTCCCAACTGCTCTGCGAGGGCATTTAAATCTTCTTGTTTCTGTGCTTTCGTTTTCATATCTTTTCCTTTCGCTCCTCGCTTTCCTTAAGCAAATGTTGTTTCGTCAATTAAAACTCCGGGACTCATCGTTGCTGCCAAATTCACTTTTTTGACGTAACGTCCCTTTGCGGTTGTCGGTTTAGCCTTGAGAACGGCATTGATAATCGCTTTTGTGTTGTCAAGCAGTTTGCCTTCATCAAAGGAAACTTTTCCGACGGGCGTGTGGATAACTCCTGTCTTATCAACGCGATACTCTACCTTCCCGGCTTTTGTTTCTTCGATGGCATTTTTCACGTCCATCGTTACTGTTCCGGTTTTCGGATTCGGCATCAAACCGCGCGGTCCCAAAACTTTACCAAGCTGACCGACCGAGCGCATCATATCCGGTGTCGCGATTACGGCATCGAAATCGAGCCAACCGCCTTTAATTTTATCAACCAATTCATCGCCGCCCGCGAAATCTGCGCCCGCTTCTTCGGCTTCTTTAACTTTTTCGCCTTGTGCGATAACGACGATAACTTTCGCTTTTCCGCCCAGACCGTGCGGCAGAACAAGCGTTCCGCGCACCAGTTGGTCGGCTTTTCGCGGATCAACGCCGAGCCACATTGTCAATTCGACGGTTTCGTCAAAATTCGCAAAAGCGACTTCTTTAACTTTGGCAACCGCTTCCTGCGTCGTATATTTTTTGTGCGCTTCTATTTTTTCTAAAGCGGCGCGATACTTTTTACCTTTTTTAGCCATTTTAATCTCCGAGGTGCAAACGAATTATTTATAAATTCTCCCTCTTTTATTCGGCAATAACAGTTTGATAATTTAATTTATCGGCAAACTGCATTTTGCCTACTCAATTGATAAGCCCATACTTTTCGCCGTTCCTTCAATTGTGCGGACGGCTGATTCCAAACTTGTCGTATTTAGATCGGGCATTTTCATTTTGGCAATTTCTTCGAGTTTTGCACGAGAAATTGAACCGGCTTTTTTGCGATTCGGTTCGCTCGAACCTTTTGCCAGTCCGATGGCTTTCCGAATCAAATCGGCGGCGGGCGGAGTTTTCGTTTCAAATGAAAACGAACGATCTGCATAAACCGTAATAACCACCGGAATTTTCATATCCGGGTCGTCGTTTTGCGTTTTCGCGTTAAACGCTTTGCAAAACTCCATAATATTTACGCCGTGCTGACCTAATGCAGGTCCAATCGGCGGTGCAGGATTTGCTTTTCCTGCGGGAATTTGTAACTTGATATATCCTGTAACTTTTTTAGCCATAATTCGATTTACGATTTCGGATTTTCTCTTTACTTAAAAATCAATCCGAAAATGTCCTCATTAAATTTTTAATACAACATAAAAATTTGCGCTTCGCGTCCTTTTCAAATCAATCGCAAATCGCAAATCTAAAATCTAAAATTTTTCTATTCTTCTTCTGCAAATGTAACTTTTTCAACTTCCAAAAAACTCAATTCGTATGGAGTTGAGCGTCCGAAGATTGTAATTGAAACTTTCAGAGTTGTCTTTTCTTCGTTAATTTCTTCTACTTTCCCGGTAAAACTCGCAAACGGACCTGATTTGATTCTGACAACTTCGCCAAGTTCATAAGAGAATTTCGGTTTCGGTTTTTCCGCCGCAATTTCTACATTATGAACAATCTGATCAACTTCTTCCTGCGTTAAAGGCGTTGGGTTTTTCCCGCCCAAAAAGCCTGTAACCTTGGGCGTTGCTTTAATTACGTGAAAAACATTATCGGGAATTCGTCCATTTTCATTACATTCGATTTCAATCAAAACGTAACCCGGATAAAACATCCGCGACGATTCGATGCGCTTATTTCCGCGCATTTCGACAACTGTTTCCTTCGGCAGTAAAACTTCGGTTATCAGATCGTCCAATTTCATATCGCGGATGCGAGCGTTCAGACTTTCAAGAACTTTATTTTCATGCCCTGAATATGTGTGGATAAAATACCACTGTCTCATTATTATATCCTTATATTCCGACGAGTTGATTAACTAACCAGGTGAAGCCTTCTAAAAGCTTAACCCAACCTTGATCAACTATAAACAAATAAACAGCAAAGAAAACCACGCTGATCAGCACAACAATTGTTGTATTTCTAACGTCTTCGGAAGACGGAAACGTGGTTTTATCCAGTTCCTCGCGCGTCTTGCGAACAAATTCGCCGACACTTTCCTTCTCGCCTTTCTTTTTACCGTCACCTAAGGTGTCAACTGCTTCAGACACTTGTTTTCTCCTAATAATTAAATGGCAGGGGTACCAGGACTCGAACCCGGACCTAAGGTTTTGGAGACCTCCATGCTAGCCATTGACACCATACCCCTAAAACAATTTTCGATTTGCGATTGCCGATTTGCGATTTTTTTATAGTTCATTTTTTAACTAAAATCGCAAATTGCAAATCGAAAATCGAAAATAAAATTACTTATTTTCTCGATGCACAGTATGGCAGCGGCAACGATTGCAAAACTTTTTGAACTCCAACCGATCGGGGGTGTTCTTTTTGTTTTTCGTCGTCACATAATTGCGTTCTTTGCATTCTGTGCATTGTAAAATCACGTTATCACGTGGCATAATTTTAACCTCTTTGTATTTGGAGTCAACTCTTTAGTTGATAAAATCAAACTGCGGGTTGACTCCGAAATTCTTTATTCAACAATTTCGGAAACTGTTCCCGCGCCGACTGTTCTGCCGCCTTCGCGAATCGCGAATCGCAGTCCTTTTTCCATCGCAATCGGGGCGATCAGTTCGATCTCCATCTGGATATTGTCGCCCGGCATTACCATCTCGACTCCTTCCGGCAAGTGCGCAACGCCCGTTACGTCCGTTGTTCGGAAATAAAACTGCGGTCTGTAGCCCGTGAAAAACGGTGTGTGCCGTCCGCCTTCTTCTTTCGTCAAAACATACGCTTCCGCCTTGAACTTCGTGTGCGGATTGATCGATCCCGGTTTCGCGATCACCTGTCCGCGTTCGATTGCCGATCGCTCGACTCCGCGCAGCAATAATCCGACATTATCTCCGGCGCGTCCTTCGTCAAGCAGTTTCTTGAACATTTCAACGCCCGTGCACACCGAATTCTGCGTGTTCTTGATTCCGACGATCTCCACCGGTTCATTAACCTTGATGATCCCGCGTTCGATTCTGCCCGTCGCAACCGTGCCGCGTCCCTGAATCGTGAAAATATCTTCGACCGGCATCAAAAACGGTTTGTCCGTATCTCTTTCCGGTGTCGGAATAAAATCATCGACCGCCTGCATCAATTCGTCGATTCTCGGCTCCCACGCCGCATCACCTTCGAGTGCCTTGAGGGCTGAACCCTGCACGATCGGCGTGTCGTCGCCCGGAAATTCATACGATGACAACAATTCTCTGATTTCCATATCAACGAGTTCCAGAAGTTCTTCGTCGTCAACCATATCGACCTTGTTCATAAAGACGACCATCGCCGGAACTCCGACCTGACGCGCGAGCAAAATGTGTTCACGAGTCTGCGGCATCGGTCCGTCCGTCGCCGCGACAACCAGAATCGCGCCGTCCATCTGCGCCGCGCCGGTGATCATATTCTTGACATAATCGGCGTGTCCCGGACAATCGACGTGGGCATAATGCCGGTTGGCTGTTTCATATTCGACGTGAGCGGTCGCAATCGTGATCCCGCGAGCGCGTTCTTCCGGCGCGTTATCAATCGAATCAAACGATCTGAAGGTCATCTTCGGATTATGTTTGCTCATCACTTTCGTAATCGCCGCCGTCAAAGTCGTCTTCCCGTGATCTACGTGTCCGATCGTCCCGATGTTCACGTGCGGTTTGCTTCTATCAAATTTCTCTTTCGACATTCTGTTTTATCCTCTTTAATAATTAAATAATTTATATTAAATAAATCTAGTCTTACAGAAACTACTCATATAAATAAGACCAATGTTCTTTAGCATGACAATTGGCGCAGATTACATCACATTTGGCAATTTCTTCTAATAAACGCTTTTTACTATATCTGCCACGTCTATATAAACCGATTGAAAACTCTTTTTCGTCCGGATTACGATGATGAAACTGGAGAGTTGCCGGATGTGATTCCGAACATCGGCTACAAACTAAACCTTTTTTATATTCACTCAGCCATGCCCCGATTTTTTCAAGATGCTTCCGATTTTTCACTTTTTGCTTTTTTAGCAAATGTTCCCGATTCCGCTGATAATACTCTCTATTATAAGCGCGGGTATATTCTTTACGGGCTTTCTCATCTTTCAGAGACATTTTAATACACTAAAAAATCATTTTTCCAAAGCTCCCGAAGAGATTTGAACTCTTGCCCTCATCCTTACCAAGGATGCGCTCTACCCCTGAGCTACGGGAGCATATTAAAAAAATTGGAGCGGGAGACGAGACTCGAACTCGCGACATTCAGCTTGGAAGGCTGACGCTCTACCAACTGAGCTACTCCCGCCCGCTTCGATTTTGGATTTTAGATTGCCGATTTTGGATTTGCTCCGGAATCAAATTCCCGCTCTGCAATCTAAAATCTAAAATCTAATAATCTAAAATGAATCTGGTGCATGGGGTAGGATTTGAACCTACGTAGGAAATTAATCCGACGGGTTTACAGCCCGTTGCCTTTGACCGCTCGACCACCCATGCATATTCTTTGTCAAATATTCTCTTAAACAAACTCTTTTCGGAGTCCGTAGCAAATTTCACATATTAACCAAGTTCTCGGCAAGTTTCAAGTAGCGAAAGCAACTTTTACTCATTTTCTTTATTTTTCTTCAAGCTGAATGCGGAATGTGCGCGTGGGTGAAATTTTTCGTAAGTTTTTCTGAGATGCGTATCGGTGATATGCGTATAAATCTGCGTCGTGGAAATGTCGGCGTGTCCGAGCAGTTGCTGAACGGAGCGAATATCCGCGCTGTTCTGAATTAAATGCGTCGCAAAACTATGCCGCAAGGTATGCGGCGAAACGTCTTCGAGTCCGGCTTTTGCGGCATATTCCTTGATAAATAAAAAGACCGTCTGCCGATTAATCGGCTTTCCCTGATTGCTGACAAACAGATTATTTATTTTGAGACTTTCCCTTTTCCGGCGCAGTGCCAGATAACTTTTCACCCATTCGACCGCGCTTTTTCCGACCGGAATTTTCCGCGTTTTGCTGCCCTTTCCCTTACAAGTCAACATTCCGGAATCAATATTGACATCCGAGATTCTCAAATCAACCGCTTCCGAGACGCGCAAACCGCAGGCATATATCAATTCCAAAATCGCCCGATCTCTTAGACCGATTTCCGTCGAAACGTCCGGCGCGTGCAATAATTGTTCAACTTCCGCCTGATTCAAAAACTTCGGCAGATAAGTTCCCTTGCTCGGCGCGATCAAATCTTCCGCCGGATTTTTCTTAATAAAACCGTCAAACTGCAAAAACTTATAAAACCCCCGCAAACTGCTGATTAAACGTCTTTTAGAGTTTTCCGAAAGATTCGCGCCCGATAGATCAATGAGCCATTCGCGCAAATCTTTTTTGTCGAGATTTATAATATTCAGATTATTTTTTTCCGCCCAATTTTTGAGCTTCGACAAATCCCGCTCATAACTTTCGACGGAATTCCGCGCCAAGCCTTTTTCAACCTGTAAATATAAAAGATATTCTCTGATCAAATCGCGTTTCATTATTTTCTGAATATTCACAAAAATCGCTCGAATCTTAGCAATTTTACAATTTAACTTCAATAGTAAAAAGGCAGTAACTTTTGTTCTGCCTTTTCATGTTTATTGAGAAATGTTTGTTTCGGGATAAAGCTGATAACAGTTTTTGTACCAATTTGCGTTTAGCCCGTTGGTTTGTTTGTAATTATCAAGAGCAATTTTTGCTTTCCAACGCGCATAATTCCAATTTTTAAGCCGCCAACCGTGTTTTGTATAATGATCGATCGAATTCAGCCCGTTCTCTGCTTCGCATCTTTTTCTATCATCCAAATGCGGAATAATTTCAATGGCGGTCGCAAGTGCGTCTTCCTGTAATTCATTAAAATTGTAATAAGCATCAAATTGCCGACCTTCCTGCATCAATTTGAAATTTGTCCGCAAAACAAAATCTTCAGGATTAATAACGTTTAGAATTCCCAGAGCAAAAAGCGAAATCCAAAGCATTCCCCACGCAAATCTTTGGCGTTGTCCAATCAAAATCGTTGCCGCAAACCAAACAAAAACTGCCGCCAAAACTGCGAGCAAAGTCATCGCGTAGAATCTTTCAAGCGTCAATCCGTAACCTTGGCTTCCGGTATAAAGAATCATTCTTTGAGTTGAAGAAAGCATAATTACGAAAAGCAACCCGATCTGGATTACAGACATTATTTTGAAAAGTTTTACGGTTGTTTTGTTTTCGTGGTTCAGAAACCAATGTCCGACCAAAAGAACGGGCAAAACCAAAACCGTTACCAAACCGAGTTCGGCAACGCCGCGCCGCGCATATTCAGCGAGTTTAACGTTTTCGGTATTTTGGACGTATTCAAAACCGCCAAAAAGATACGGCAACTGGACAATTACAAAACTCAAAAAGAGCAGATTCATCAAGCCCCAAATAATTCCGATTTCGATATTTCCGAGTCTAAGAGTGTTCGGTAGCCAACCGCTGTTAAATTCGCGCCAATCGCGTTTCGGAGACATTTCAGCCGTCGCGCTTTCCTTTTTGGAAAAATATTCGGGAATCAAACTGCTAACTAATGTTCCGCGTAAATAGCCCGCAACGATCCAGGAAAGAAAAGCTGTTAAAATCAAATGTCCGAAAACTTCGCCCGTATCAATGTATAAAGTCCGTTTGATCAAACCTTCAAAAGCCGCGTCCGCCGCCATAAATAAACTGCCGAAGACAATCAGCAAAGGCGTTACAATTAATAAACCGCGAATTACCGGAAATACAATTTTAGACCAACCGGAATCATTCGAGCCTTTCCATTTTATGTCGCTGAAAACCAGCAAGAGCGGCGATACAAGCAGATTTATGCCGCTCCAAACAAAACCCAGAATATAATGCGAAATGCCGGAAACCCTCGGATTTAATCTCAAATTCGGAAGCGTCAAAACCGCCCAAATGACGAAAATCGCCAGAACATTCAGTATCAGTAAAGGAATTGAAGCGCGATATAAAAAAGCCGCCGCGAAAAACAAAATCGCGCCGTTTAGGACTATTGTTTGGTTACTGAAATATTCGCGTTTTCTAAAATAAGTCAACGCCAGCAATGCTGCCGAAACCAGCAAAACCCATAAAAAAGCATTCAATCCCCAAGGCGTTTCGCGCAGTAGAAAATCACCTGCAATCCCGATTAAAACCGCCGCCTGCAGAATTTCCAAACCTGTTTTTGTTTTCTCGTTCATAATTTTCCCCAACCTTATAACTATTGTTTATTAATTCGTTTCTTCATAATCTTTTTCATTACAATTCGGCACGGTGTCGTAGTTAAAATTGTAATAACTGTGCCAAATTCTTTTTCCTTTCAGAGGTTTTCCTGTCCAAACAGTTAAATGCAAACCTTCGTTGCTTGTACATTGGCGAAAATATTCATCTTGTCCATCTTCGTTTAAATCAATAGTTGCCAAACCTCTTACAATTTTGGCTTGCGTATTTGCATTTACTATACCGATTCCAAAACCACCGTTTATGTCATTTTTACCGGATAACTTAAGCAAATATTCTGTTAATTTTGCTTCGGGATTATCAGGCTCTAAACCCCCAAAATGTTCATCTTTACACTCTGAAAGTTTGATAATTTCAGCTTCCGAAATTTTTTGTGAAGGATCTTCGGGTAAAACAATTTGAACTTTATCGCCAACTTGTAAATCTGGATTTTCGATAAATAAACGAATACATTTATTTCCAATTTCCACATTTCCGATTTTCGAATTTAAATTTTCTTGATTCGGTTTCAATGTTGTAGAAGTTTCATCTTTAACTTCAAATGAACTGCTCGTGTTTTCAATTAAATGTGTTTCCGCATTTGTCTGGCAAGAAACTGAAAATAAGATGAGTGAGAGTAAAATGAGTAAAAGTATTTTCATAATTTATTTAACAATCTTTGGAGTTAAAATATTCGTTCTTTTATTAAGTTCAATATCGGGAAAAGAACCCCGTCCGAAAAATACGTGTTTGGCGAATTTTTGTCCGATGTTAGTGCGTAAGAATTTAAAGCCGAGTTCTAAAAGTGTCTGATTTGTAAAAACTGCGATTAAGCGGCGCATCCAGAGTCTGGAAATAAATCTGGTGCGGAAGAGTTTGCCTGAATAATTGAGCAAAACTCGGGAATCATTTTTTTGCAGGCTTTCGGCGATTACATCCGTCGCAAACGCCGAAAGCCGCAAACACGGGTCGAGTCCGCCAGCCGTTAGAGGCGAAACCGCACCCGCCGCATCGCCAATTAGGAGTCCGTGTGTGCTGGCGATTGATTTCAAAATACCGCCGACCGGAATTCTGCCGCCGCGCGTTTCTTTTAATTTCGCGCCGCTCAGGTTAAATACGTTTCCGATCGTTTTGTTCTTGAACATTTTTAACGCCTCACGCGGATTAAAAACAGAGGGATAACCACCCACACCAATGTGGATTTCCTCACTATCGTCGGCAATCCACGCCAGATAACCCGGCGAAAGACGCGCATCTAAAAAGCAATGCAGCACCGGCTCGCCCGTATTTGTTGACTTTTCATAAATTTCTTCATAGCCGACGATCCATTCTTTATTTTCATCCAATCCCAAATCACGCGCCACACGCGAAACTGCGCCGTCCGCACCGACAAGAATTTTTGTCTTAACTTCAAAAATCTCGCCGTTTTTTTCGAGTTTGATAATCGTATCAGAACCGTCTGCGGTAGCGGGCGGTTGAAGTCGGACAGTTGAAAACTCTGAATCTGAAGTTAAACCATCCGCTACCGCAGACGGTTTTGACGAAACATAACGTGTTCCACTGGCAAACTGAACGCCCGCGTTTTTGCAATCCTGCAAAAATGATTCATATAATTTCCCCATTTTCCCGACGCGAAATTCGTCCTTTTCGCTTTCGAGATTTACCTGCTTTAATTTCGGCGAATAGAGTTTTACTTTGCGAACAGGTTTTCCAAGCGTTCCGGCGGGAAAATCGAAATCTTCCAGAGTTTTGCGAACGAAAATTCCCGTCGTATGAATTCCTTTCGTCAAATCTTTTTTCCGATCAACCAGCAAAACACGCACGCCGCGAGCACCGAGTAATTTCGCGCACTGCAAACCAGCAAGCCCGGCTCCGATTATTACAACGTCAAAAGATTTCATAATTATTTGTAACTGTTCAAGGCACTTGCGATCAGAGTAAAACCGATAATTGCAAGCGGCGGAAGCGCGGAAATTATAAACGCTAAAACGGCAAAGATTTTCGTGCGTCCGGTTTCTTTTCTGATAAAACCCACAATCAAACAAATTCCGCTGATTAGAAGCATTAAAGTCCACAAAGCGAGCGAAATAACAATGACAAAAACCGCCAGCCAGCCGTCGTCTTTCGTTTCCAACGTCAATAAAATGTAAAAAACAATTGCCGGAATCGGCGTAAATAAACCTAAAAGTGCTGAAATTAAAGAAATTTTGAAAAACGTCGCTTTCTTTTCAATCGAAAAATTATTATTCATTTGATCCTCTCAAAACTTATTCACAAAAACTCCGGTTTTTGACGAATTTGTAATTTTCGATTTGCTTCATATTATTTATTTCTTTCGCTTTAACTTTCCTTTTCACTTGCCTTTCATCGCGCTGATTAACGCTTCCATATGATTCAAATAACGATTCAAAGCCTCGCGTCCCGCATTCGTGATTTTGTATTCGGTCAACGGAACGCGACCGTTAAATGATTTCAAACATTCGAGATACCCGGCGTCTTCCAATTTTCGTGCGTGAACGCTGATGTTGCCATCAGTCGTCTTCAAAAGATTTTTCAGATCCGTAAAACTCAATTTTTCATTTGCCGCCAGAGCCGAAATTATTCCGAGACGCATTCGTTCGTGAATAACTTTGTCGAGTTCGTTTGAAACATTCTCCGCCGCTTTTTCGACCTTCGTCAGTTTCGGTTTGGAAACGTCTTCCGAATTCTCTATTTTTTTTGCCAAATTGCTGTTTGCCATAATGTTTTATTTCCCGCGAAATACGCGAAAGGACGCTAAAAAGTTAAAATAAAGTCTTTCGCGCCTTTTAGCGTATTTCGCGGGCAAAATTTATCCACCATATTTCCGGGCGACGATCGCACCGAAAATAATGTGCAAAACGCCGAATCCCAAAGCCATCATTAAATTGCCGTAAGAAACCGGCAGAAAAACGGAGAGCGTGCCGAGCGCGATAAAACTCCAACCTGCAAACGGCACGACCCGCACCGAATTTGCGCCGCCGCACACGACCGCCGCGCCGTATAGCAAAAGCCAGATGCTCGGCATTTCGTAAAACCAGCCGTTTTTGTAAAACATCGCCGAAAGAACCGCGCCGATAATCAGCGGCGGTGCCAGACCAAATGCAAATTTCCGCGCCGGCGCACTATTTAGAGAAGTTTGAGAGATTTTCGATTTCTGCCACATCGCCAGAAGTCCGATGAAAAAAGCTAAGACGGCTTCGATCAGCCACGTTAAAAGCCAAAACCGCGCGTTCGTCTGATACGATGCGACAACGCCCGCGCCGATTGCCGTCGCGCCCATTAAAATTCCGCCGTAACCCGGAACACTCGTAAATACCGCTGAACGCTCCATCGTTTCGCGGATAAACTGCAAATTATCGAACGCCCGGTCGCCGATGTTTACCGGTTTATTTTCTTCTTTCCGCATTGCCTCAGTCTTTCCCATACAGTTTATAAAATTACGATAAGTAATTTTATTTGTCAAGAACTTTATGTTGTAAAGTGAAAAAATATAGTGAATTTAATTTTATAAACTATATGGAATCAAGGATTTATTAATTTTCGTATTTCTTCGTGGGGCGGGCGCGGTTAATTCTTTATTTCAAATAATGTCTATTTTTTTTGTCCGCTTTTCTCTTTTTCCGGTTGATTGACCATATTTTCGACAGGTGGCGCGTCCTTGTCTATGGTGGAAAAGGTTTCGCGCCTTCCCTGTAAAATGAAATGCGAACCGTTCCATTTATAATTCGAGCGTGTGAAATGCGTCGGACAGCAGAGTTGTTCGATGTCGCCGTCAATTCTCATTGTTTCGACCTCGCCCAAAATATAGCGGTCTTGACCGAACAGTTCGACAGAAATTCCGCCGTTTTCGGTGAAAATATTTTTCAAACCGCCGTCGGCGCGGTCGCCGGTGCGAAAATGCCAGATCAATTCGGGTTCGTCTTCTTTGTATTTAAAAACATAGACGATTTGCGGAATGCTGCCGCCGCCGGTTTCGATCTTTAAGATAACAAACGCTTCATCGACGCCGTCGCCGGTCGCATCGCCGTATTTGGTCGTAATATGCGAAATGCCGATTCTTTCCTTCGAGATCGGACGTTTTCCGTCTTCAAGCATAAATTCTTTGTTATCAGCATCTTGCCAGCCTCGCGGAAAAGGATAAGTAAAATTCTTAAAATCAATCTGTCCGATTGGCGAAGCCGTCAAAGTGTTTTCATTAGATAAAAGCTCGGCGAGCGGATTCGGAAACTCAGGCGTTTTCTCAGTCGGAATTTCTTCGTCCGGCAGAAAATTTTCTTTGGATTTAAAATCGCTTTTTACCGTTTGAAGAGAAGTTTCCTCAAGTTTTCCACAAGCGGAAAACATTATAAATAAGATCGAAAAGAAACAGAAGCTTTTCAGTTTAATAAGATTTTTCATTATAATTTTTGACCGGTCAAGCGAGAAAAAAGCGTGTTTAGAGTAATTTTACTTTTGTAAAATTACTCTAAACATTTCAAAAATATTTCAGACCGGATTTTGTATTTTGCAGAATGTAGAAAACTAGCTGCTGTCTAACACGCAGATTCAAAGAATTTGTTTCATTATTTAGTTTTTTATTCTTTTCACCTGCTTTTAAAGTCAGTAGCGTCGGCGTGAACCGATGCTTATTTCGTTGTTCATTTATATCACATCGGCTCACGCCAACGCTACTAACTTGATTTCGATAAAGCACTACCTTTAAATTAATCCCGCGTCAAACTGCGATATTTGATGCGGTGCGGCTGATCGGCTTCGTGTCCTAACCTGCGTTTTTTGTCTTCTTCGTATTGCGAGAAATTTCCGTCGAAATAAACGACCTTCGAATCACCTTCAAATGCCAAGATATGAGTGGCGATGCGATCTAAAAACCAGCGGTCGTGCGAAATGACGACCGCGCAGCCGCCGAAATTTTCCAGAGCTTCTTCCAGAGCGCGCATCGTGTTCACGTCCAAATCGTTGGTCGGCTCGTCGAGCAATAAAACATTCGCGCCCGATTTCAGCATTTTTGCTAAGTGAACGCGGTTTCTCTCGCCGCCGGAAAGCTGCCCGACTCTCTTTTGCTGATCCGCGCCCGAAAAATTAAAGCGCGAAACATATGCGCGGGAATTCATCTCGCGTTTGCCGAGCAAAACCAGATCAAGCCCGTCGGCGATTTCGTCGAAAACAGTTTTATTGCCGTCAAGAGAATCGCGCGATTGATCAACATAACCGAGTTTGACGGTTTCGCCGACGCGGAAAGTTCCGTCATCGGGCGTTTCCTGTTCGGTAATCATTCGAAAAAGCGTCGTTTTGCCCGCGCCGTTCGGACCGATCACACCGACGATTCCGCCCGGCGGCAGAGAAAATTCGAGATTTTCAAACAAAAGTTTATCGCCGTAAGCCTTTGAAACACTATGCGCTTCGATAACAATATCGCCCAGACGCTCGCCCGGCGGAATAAAAATTTCGAGCGTTTCGCCGCGTTTTTCGCTTTCTTCCGCGACGAGTTTTTCGTAATCATTGATTCGCGCTTTAGACTTCGCGTGGCGACCTTTCGGCGACATCCGAATCCATTCAAGCTCGCGTTCCAGCGTTTTCTGGCGTTTATCTTCAGATTTTGCTTCACCGGCAAGCCGATTCTGCTTTTGTTCGAGCCACGACGAATAATTTCCCTTCCAGGGTATTCCTTCGCCGCGGTCGAGTTCCAGAATCCAGCCCGCAACATTATCCAAGAAATAACGGTCGTGCGTAACGGCGATGATCGTGCCTTCGTATTTTTGCAGATGCTGTTCGAGCCACGCGACCGTTTCCGCGTCCAGATGATTTGTCGGCTCGTCGAGCAGCAGAATATCGGGCTTTTGCAAAAGCAGACGGCACAGCGCAACGCGGCGTTTTTCGCCGCCGGAAAGATTTGCAATCGGCGTTTCCGGCGGCGGACAGCGCAGCGCGTCCATCGCCATATCAAGCCGCGAATCCAAATCCCAGGCGTCTGCCGCGTCGAGTTTTTCCTGAACTTCACCCTGTCTTTCGAGCAGCGCATTCATCTCGTCGTCGGTCATTTCTTCGCCGAATTTCATATTGATTTCGTCGAATTCCGCCAGCAAGTCAACCGTTGATTGGACGGCTTCTTCGACGATTTGTTTAACCGTTTTCGTCTCGTCGAGCTTCGGTTCCTGCTCTAAATAGCCGACGGAATAACCTTTTGAAAAAACGACTTCGCCGTTAAATTCCTTGTCATAACCCGCGATTATTTTCAAGAGCGAAGATTTTCCCGAACCGTTAAGCCCGAGAACGCCGATCTTCGCGCCGTAAAAAAATGAAAGATAAATGTCTTTGAGAACAGGTTTTTTATCGTAAAACTTGCTCACTTTGACCATCGAAAAAATGATTTTATTAGGTTCGTTATTATTACTCATAAAATTTCTAAGAAGTTTGGATCGCGCCGGATTTTTCCGACGGCAATCAGCACAAAAATGCTTGCGTTAAATAAATTTCAATTTATTGTAAATGTTTTTTGCCGCTTGTGCGACAGATGAAATCAGGAACGTCTGACACTCCGGTTAGATTTTCAAACTTTCCGCCGTTAAGATTTAATCAATTAAAATTTTGTAATTATTCGCGACTGAGTTTTTCGTTTTCGTTTCGTTTGACCATCGTCAAGCGATTGCCGCGCGAATTGTAGGAAACTTCGTCCATTATGTTGTGAATAAACAAAACGCCTCTGCCGGAAGATTTAAAGAGATTTTCGGGATTGGTCGGATCGGGAATTTCAGAAACATTGAAACCTTCGCCTTCGTCTTCGATTGTAAAACGCGCTTCGGTCGGCGAAACTTCCGCCGAAATTCGCACGATTTTATTTGCGTCAAACTTGTTGCCGTGCTTGATGGCATTGACGAATGCTTCGTCTAAAGCGACGAAAAGATTGGAGTTTTGAACATCCACAACACCGACTTGTTCAACACGCTTCATCAAATAATCGAGAATCGAGTGCATCAATGAAAGCGCGCTCGGAAACTCAAATTCGATCTTTTCGCGGATATGTTTAATGGCTTCGCGCTTGTCAACAAACTGCGTTTTGTAATTTAAGATAGTTTCAAAAAGATGCTTCAATTCGTCTTCGCTGAAATTATCGCGGCGAAAATTCGTCGCGCAGATTTTGAAAGCTTTGACAAAACTGCGGCTGACTTCTCCCGGTTCGAGAGTCGGAAGACACGCATCCAATTCACAAGAATTTTCATTATCGGGAAAAGCTTGATCACCATCGAGGTCTGTAATAATCAGATCAAAATCGGACGTTTCGTCTATTTTTAAGGCTTCGTCGCGGCTCTCCGTGGTTTTTACGAAAAAACCGAGTTTGTTAAAAACGTCCGAAAGCGCGGTTTTTAAATCATCGTGGTCATCAACAATCAAGATTCTTCTTTGCATTTTTACTTTTCTAAAAGCGGTATAAAAAAAGAGCCGTTTCAAAAACTCCTAACGATAAATTGTTTCTCTTTGTTGCACATCATAACTCAAACTGTTAGATATTTTCTATTGATGGCAAAACAAATTTCGAAAAAATTTCCTGAACTTTACGAATTTGCTTCTCTGGAAAAATACTCTTGGAAGCAAAAACTCGTCATCAACCTTGCTGAAAAGGTTTTCTATGTGCTGATAAATCTGCTCGGCAAAACAGTTCGGTTTGAAATTGAAAATTCGGAAAATTACGAAAATATCATCAAAAGCGGAAAAATTCCGGTATATACATTCTGGCACGATAGAATGTTTTTGGGAACATATTTTTTCAGAGATCGCGGAATTATCGTGATGAGTTCGCAAAGTTTCGACTCGGAATACACGGCGCGCGTCATTCAAAGATTCGGTTACGGCGCGGTGCGCGGTTCTTCGACACGCGGCGGAATTCGCGCTCTGACGCGGATGATTCGCTTGATGAAAGAAGGTTTGCCGATGGGATTTACGCTCGATGGACCGAAAGGTCCGCCGCACGTTGCCAAAGCCGGCGCGATTCTTTTAGCGAAAAAAAGCGGAAATCCGCTGATGCCGTTCGTCGTCGAAGCAAAAAGTTTCTGGCGAATAAACAGCTGGGATCGGCTACAAATTCCAAAGCCTTTTACACGCGCCAAAGTGATAATTGCCGAACCTGTCTATGTGCCGAAAAACGCGACCGATGAAGAAGTTGAAAATAAACGTCTGGAATTGCAGACGAAACTTGACGAAGCAGTTAAACTTGGGAAACAATGGCGTGAAAGTATTTAATGATAAATAGTTTTGAAATTTTTGCGTGAATATTCCGGCAATACTTCGCGGCTGAAAATAAGGAGAAAATAAAAATGGCTCTGTTCGATTCGATTGTAACCGAAGCGCAAGAAAAATTTGGCATCGGCGATGAAGCAAATAAATTGCTTTCCGTGTTGCTGGCAATGATCAGCGATGAAAACAACGGCGGTTTTAGAGGATTTTTAGGCAGTTTTCAAGAAACGGGTTTGGGCGATTTAGCCTCTTCGTGGATAAATTCGAGCGCGAATATGGCGATCTCCGACGAGCAAACGGAATCGGTTTTCAGCGAACAAACTCTCAAGGAAATGTCCGAAGAAACCGGAATTGATTATAAAACAACGACATCGGCAACCGCTTTTATGATTCCGCACATTATTGACGAATTAACACCGAACGGCGAAATTCCGAATGAAAGAGGTTTGCGAACAATGATCGGCGGAAGTTTGCCGGAAACCAAAACGATTGAAGCTAACAGCGATCTGCAAAGCATCGGCGAAGATTTTTCGGGCAATCAAGAAAATTCCTTTTTGAGTATATTGTTTCCGCTCATTCTGGTCGGGATTTTAATCGCTGTCAGTTATATGGTTTTGTCGTAAACCTTTCGCAGAGAGCGAATACCGATTGTTTGAAATTGAAAAATAAACAGCGGATGCCGGAAAATGTAATATATTAAAGGAAAATTTTTAATTTTTGCGCCTTTTTGCGCGAATAAACTTGACCTTTTTTTCCAGAAAACTATAATCAAATGTTCGTGGCTGGGTAGCTCAGCTGGTTAGAGCGCGGGATTCATAACCCCGAGGTCGAGTGTTCAAGTCACTCTCCAGCCACCATTTTCATTTCTCGAATTCAACGACAAATCTTCTGAGCGGTTCTTCTTCATCACCGAGCATTTCGGTCAAATTTATTTGTTTCAAATCGTTTTCTTCAAAGCGCGACAAGTCTTTTTTTGATAACGCCCACGGCACACCTTCGGGTTCTACGTCGTCTTCGCGTCCGTGCGTAACAACGATTAATTCGCCGTTTTCCGCAACAAAACTGCTGATGGCATCAATCGTTTTTTCGCGCAGATCAAGCGGCAAAGCCTGAATCGTGTAAACTTCCAGAACAAAATCAAAAGCGTTTTGCCATTCTTCTGGCGCGTTGAATAAATCAGCCGTTTGAAAAACAATCTCCGTATCGGCGTGAATTTTCCGCGCCCATCCGATTGCTTTGGGCGAAACGTCAAAAGCCGTTACGCGAAAACCGAGTTCATCCAAAAACTTTGCATCATCGCCCAAACCGCAGCCGACGACGAGCGCGTTTCTGCCGTTTCCCTCCAAATTCACATTTTGCGTCCACCGCACCAGAAATCTGTTCGGCTCTAAATCCGCCCAGGGAATATGTTCGTTATTGCCTTCGGCTTCCGCGTAAAGAGCATCAAACCAACCCGTTGCGTCGCCTCTTTCAATAAATTCGGCGGCTAGCTTTTTAGCATTTTCTCTGATTATGTCTATACTTTCATTTTCCATAAAAAATAGGCAAAAAAAAATCCGGATTGAAAATCTTATATTATTTGTTACTGTAAATAAGCGCGTGCGAAAGAGCAAACAGCACGAGCGAAACTCTTCTGGTGAGCAGATTTGTTGGCAATCAACTTTTTAGATAATCGAGGCGCTCGCTTGCGGCTCACTATACCGATTTTTTCATCAACGCACGAATTATTTACAGTAACCATTATTTTAGTAATTCACCGCGAATCAGTAAAGGGTTATCAAAAAAATTATTTCGGGAACAAATTCGAGAAATTTTTGTATATAATCTGAAAGGAGGAAAAAAATATGGCAGAAGAAAAATACATCGTCGCGGCGAATGTTGATGACGACAAAGACTGCATCATCGCACCGGAAGACGCGATGATTATGGCAACGCACCGCGTAGTTTTCGGTCCCGACACGAAGGAAAATTGCGAGAAATATGTAAGCCAAAATTGTAGTTAATAAATTAAAAAATTATTTTCTATTTATAAAAATAATGTTATGTTGCAGTAGTAAATAAAATATCGGAGCAGTTTCAAGATATGAAAAAACTTACTTTGACACTAACATTATTTTTATTTTTCACCTTTTTCTCAAAAACAGCTTACGCTCAAAATCAAGAAAATTTCGATAAACCTCAATCAACTTCAACTGTTTGCAGTCAGGAATCATTTGATAATGCTGAAAACTTATATAATAAAAGAAATTTGGTAAGAGGGGAGATTTTCGGCAGATTAGAAAGAGATTTAAAGAAATTAGTTGCAAACTGCGCCGATTTTTCCTGGCATAATCAGGCAGAAGAATACTTGAAAACCGTTCAAGAGAAATTGGCAGAAAATAGTTTTATTATTGCACGCTATTATTGGAAGGAATTTAACGAAGGAAAAATTAAAAATGCAAAGGGAGCTGTTGCCCGTCTTCAATTAATCATCGAGAATTATCTGCATTATTCACAAATGGATGATGTCAAGCAATTATATAACGAGGTAAAAGAAACAATTCCCCAAGACGAAAAGCCTAACTACCTGCTGAAATGTAAAAACCGTTAAATGTGTGTGAGAGGTCATAATTTCTTCTGCGCCAATTTCTTATGAATGACGCTTGTTGTGAAATAAAATTAATCGTTTAATATTAACACGCTCGCGCAATGTTGTCTGATACTTTTTAGACGGATTTTGAGCGTTATAAAGAGGAAAGGATTTTCCCGATTTCAACGGTAGATTTTGGATTTAGAAAGGAAAGGAAAAATTATGAATATAACAGAAATCGCGCCTGACGTTTTCAGGCTTTCGCTCTTCGTGCCGGAAGCGGATTTGCAGTTCAATCAATTTTTAGTCAAAGACGACGAACCGTTATTGTTTCATACCGGAATGCGCGGGATTTTTCCCGAAGTAAGAGAAGCGGTCGAAAAAATCATCAATCCGGCTCACTTAAGACATATCGGTTTTAGTCATTTCGAGGCGGATGAATGCGGCGCGCTCAATGAATGGTTGGCGATTGCGCCGAATGCTGAGCCGGTTTGCAGTTTTGTCGGCGCAGTGGTCAGCGTCAACGATTTCGCCGCGCGTCCGGCAAGAGGTATGAACGACGGCGAAACTTTTTCGACCGGCAAATACAAGTTCCGATTTGTGAAAACGCCGCATCTGCCGCACGGTTGGGAAGCGGGCGTGCTTTTTGAAGAAACAACGCGAGTATTATTCAGCTCGGACTTGTTTCATCAAAGCGGCGATGTCGAAGCCAGAACGGAAAACGACATCATCGGGCGGGTGCGAGAAACTTTGGTTTCTTACCAAGCCGGTCCGCTTGCCGATTATATGCCGTATTCGCGGCAAACCGAGCGCAATTTTCAAAAGCTGATCGCGCTTGAACCGACGACGATTGCAGCGATGCACGGCTCGACTTTTACGGGCGACGGCACACAGGCTTTGCGCGATTTGCACTCGGTGATGAGCGAAGTTTTGTAGAAAATAAAGGGGGCTCGTTTCGATTGCGTGCCGCCAAACAATTCATTATATGCGTCTTAAATTTAGCAAATGGTTTTGAGACATTTTTCAATCATTACTATTCTATCGGTGCTTCGATTTTCGGCGGTTTTAACTTGTAATCGTAAGAAATATCAACCGATGAAACTATATTTTTGAGTTCGTTAGAACTTGTGGTCATAGTCTTTTTTGAGATTAGCCCTTTATTATCTATCCAAGTCTTAACTTCATCAAAAAAAGTATTATTGTAATTAACTCTTTTCTCTATTAGAACTTGAAATTTTTCTTTACCTATCGTCGCGTCTTCAATAAAAAATTCTCTTGTGCTGTTATCCTTTCCGCCAATTCCAAAACCGCCACTATATTTTTCTCGCTTCACCCAATCACCATTATCTTCTTTTCGATAGATAGAGTTTCCGATAGTAATTTGTTCTATTCTTTTTACGACATCGCCTCTCTCCTGAACAGAAATCCATTTCGATTTGTCGGGCGGAAAATATTCAGTTGTGTCAGTTAAAGTCGCTGTGATTTTTCCGTTTGTATAAAGTTTCTGAGTCTGACTTTTTTTCCTGATTTGTTTGTTAGTTTTTGATTCCGCTTCTTTTAAGGCAGAGTAGTAGTTTTCGCTCGTAATAGATTTAGCTTGTCCGTATAAAACCGAAGGAAGAATCAGGACGGCAATAAATAAGATAAAAGTCTGTGTGATAATTTTCATAATTTTGTTTGAGTCTTTAGTTATAACCGAACCTAAATTCAAGTAAAAAACAGAAAAAATTTCATTTATATTCCCGTATATTTTTATTACGAAGCATATCACAACTCAATTGAAGTGAGGGAAAAACAGCCGCGTTGTCTCCGCGTCAGATTATCTGTGATTTTTGCCCAAATCATCTCAACCACTAAAATAAAATCATCTTCGCGGCGTATCTTCGCCGATTGTCCAGACGACGACCGAGCTGGAAAGTCCCAAGCCGGAAAGCCTTCCAGCCATCATCACGATTGTTTCCTCATTTTCAACTGCGGCATTTTCGAGCAGGGTTTTTTCGCCGATCTTCAGGATTTTTTCGGTCGAATCGCAGGGTTCGTGGCAGAATGGATGAACGCCCCAGATCAATGCGAGTTGGTTTCGCGTGTTTTCAGATGTCGTCAAAGCAAATGTTCGCAAACCGGAACGATATGCCGAAAGGCGACGCGCCATCAAACCCGATTCGGTGAAAACGGCGATCTTGTTCGTCTGTTTTTCTTTAGCGCAATAAGCGGCGGCTTTGCACAGAGCCTGCGAAGTTCTGCCGGATTCTTCCTGTGAAAATTTGATCGGTTTTCTCAGTTGCGACGCTTTGATCGTTTCCGCCGCATCAATGATTTTTGCCATCGTCATCACTGCTTCGACCGGATAATTTCCGGCGGCGGTTTCCGCGGAAAGCATCACAGCATCGGTTCCGTCCCAGACGGCGTTGGCGACATCGGATGCTTCGGCGCGTGTCGGGCGCGGATTGTCAATCATTGATTGGAGCATCTGCGTCGCCGTAATGACGAATTTATCATTGGCGATTGCGCCGGAAATTATGCGTTTTTGATAAACCGGAACGAGTTCGACGCTGGTTTCAACGCCGAGATCGCCGCGTGCGACCATCAAACCGTCGGTCGCTTTGATAATTTCGTCCAGGTTTTCAATCGCTTCCGCTTTTTCGATCTTGGCAACGAGCATCGCGCGACCGAATTTTCTCTTGTTTTGCGCCTTAATTATATTTTTGACCTCCGTGCAGTCTTCCGCCTTGCGGACAAACGAAAGCGCGATGTAATCGGCGTTTTGCTCCATCGCCCAATCCAGATCTTTGCGGTCTTTTTCGGTTAAGGACGGAATCGGCAGAGGCGTGTTCGGCAGATTTATGCCCTTGCTTTCATAAAGCAAACCGCCGGAGACGACGCGGCAGATGACATCGGTTTCATTTTTGTCTTCGACTTTGAGTTCCAAGGATCCGTCATCGAGCAGAATCGTCGCGCCGATTTTTACCGATTCGGGCAATTCTTTAAATGTCGTCGAAACTTCCTTTTCCGTGCCGACAATGTCGCGCGTCGTTAAGGTGAAAAGCTGATCGGTTTCAAGCAAAACCGGTTTTTTGTCAACAAGCGAACGCGTACGGATTTTCGGTCCCGACAGGTCAACTAAAATTGACAAAGGTTTGCCCAGGTGTTTCGCCGCCGCCCGTGCCGCTTTGATTGTTTTACTTTGCTGCTCCTGCGTGCCGTGCGACATATTTATTCTGACGGCGTTTGCTCCGGCATTGATCAGTTTTTCGATTTTTTCCTGCGTGTCGGAAGACGGTCCGAGGGTTACTAAAATTTTGGCTCTACTCATAAATTTATTATAGCGTAAGTTTGTGAAAACAAAATGTTACACCTTATTTGCTTTATTTCTCAAATCAACAGTATCAATTTCGCCGAATTTGATTCTGCCTTCCTTCGGCAGAGCGTTGTCGGCGTAAACTTTCCACTTGATCGCCCAATGTTCGAGATTCGTAAAATTCTCCTTCAAAGGGATTTTCCAGCTCATCGTCATACTTCTCAGAAGCGGAAAATTCGCTTTGAAAACCTCGTCGGCGTATTCCTGATTCAAGTTTGTCAAACGGTGGCGATAATATTTTCCGCCGTCCTTGATGCTGCGTTTGTTTTCGATACTGACCAGAGATTTGACCGGAACGTCAACAAAACAGGCGACATAACGCGCAAAAGCCGAACCGTTGTTTTTTGCCTGAATAATCAGATTATATTCCGCGCCGCTGAAATTTCCCGCTTCGTCAAACGTATCTTTGGCTTCGATCAAAAATTTGATACTAACGTCCGGCATCTGCTCGCGAAATATCACATCGCGGATTTCATAATCTTCCATCGGAACTGACTGGAAATTAAAACGCTTGTAATATTTTTGATTTCCGGCTTGATGCGCCGTGTGGCTCTGCGGAATTTCGACGACATAGACGACATCCGCTTCGCCCGATTTCAAGTTGACCGAATGAATCAAAATCCCGTCAATGCGCGGGCGAATGCTGTTGATCACCTGTTCGAGCCATTCGCGCGGAAGTTCCGTGCGGTTGACGGGCGTAATGCGCTCCGGCAGATGACGTTTATCGAGATTGGCATATTCCGAAATCCCGTAAACGATCAAACCGCCCGCCGAATTTGCCATCGCCGAAACATCTTTGGTGATCTCGTGTTTCTGATATTCGCTTTTGCCGAGAGCCTCCGCCGCTTTATATTCGAGCGTTAAGGATTCTTCCGTTTCGCTCGTGATGAAATTTTTAATCCGGCTTTCCGTCCAGTTTTTCGCCATAATAAATGTTTCAGACGTTGGTTCTAACGACAACCGTTCCGGCGATGTAATCGTGAAGTGCGCGGTGTTTTTCGCTGGCTGCGGCAACGATTATGTTTAAAACCGTCCAGATAAATATCGAAATCGTTAAAAGAAAATTCAGGGATTCCGCCAGTTGAGCGTCCCATTGACTCGAATTGCCGGACAAACCGCGCGGATTTTCAAAACCTATCGCACAAATAACCGGAATAAGTTGCGGCAGACTTCGGATCGCCGCCTGACCGAGATTAATCGGAACTTCCGAAATATCCACGACCTTGACTTTTACCAGCATTTTACCGAGCGTCTGCCCGTAACGCGCGTGCATCAATATGTAATAAAACACGGAAAGCAACCCGATCACAGAACTTACGGCAAAAATAGTTAGTGAAGATTTGCCGGAAGAATGTGCTAAATATGAGCCGAAAACCGTCAGTGGAATCAGCACGATAGTATCAACGATCAATGCGACACAACGAAAGGCAAATGTGTGATATTTGTCGGAATTATTTAAACTCATTTAATTTCCTCAAATAATGTGCAACGGTCGCGACAAATGTCGAATGCGACCAGGTGAGCGGCGAAACTGATGCCGGTTCGCCCGATACGGGATTAACCTGCTCAGCTAAAACTCCCGACGGCAAAGCTCTTTCGGCAGTCCATTCCAAAATTTCGATCACGCCTTTCAAATCTTCTTTTTTCTTAGCGGCGGCAATCCGGTAATCCGCCAACCAGAGCGTGCAGATAAACCATGGGTTTCCCGTAACTTCTTCGGTCTCGCGCATATAGCCGTCGTTTTCAAACCGCGCCACGCCGCCGATCTCGTTCGGAATCCAGAGTTTTTCTTCGACGGCGCGCATCGTATTTTTAACCATTTCATCATCTACATCAAACGCGCCGAAATAAAACGTGCCGAAAAGCGATGCATCCACGGTTGTATCGGCTTCAAAATGTTCGTCGTTATGAAAATGAAGTGCGCGAAGAAATCTGCCCGTTTCCTCGCTGTAGAGATGCTCGCGCATTCCGGTAATAATTTTATCGGCGGTTTCTTCGTAAATTTCGGCGCGCGGCGTTTCGCCGAAAAGATGCGCGAATTTTCCCGCCGCGCGAAGTCCGCCGACGACCGAAGCACACGTAAATGTATGAATTCCGCGCCGGTCTTCCCAGAGATTCCAGCTCGGACGCGGCAAACTCAGTTTTTCGTCAAAAAATTCGACCAGAAAATCCGCCGCTTTCGTAATCAAAGGGCGATAGAGTTTGCGCGTAAATTCGACCTCGCGGTATTTATCGTAATTTTCCCACAAAGCCCATAAAACCAGCGCGGTTTCGTCTTCCTGAATCGGAATGAGCTTTTTTTTCGCCCAAACGTCCCAAGCCGCGTGCCATCCCGAAGCGACCGTGCCGTCCGGGTTGTATTTTTGCAGAAAATAACCGTCGCGGTGAATTATACTGGCGCAAAAATAGAAAAACCTTCGCGTAAAAAACGGATAACCCGCCAGGTCTAAAGCATTGGCGACAAATGCGCCGTCGCGCGTCCACAGATAGCTGTAATGATCGGTTGCACGTTCGGTTACGTCGGAATCATTCGCCGCCAGGATCGCGCCGTTATTGTCTATCTGCGTGCGAACGATTAAAAGCGAACGCTTATACAATTCGATAACTTCCGAAGAGAGATCGCCGAAATCAATCTCGTTTTTATTAACCCAGACGCGCCAGTAATTTTCCGTGTAATTGAGATATTGCTGCGGTCTGCGCTCTAAAATATGTCTGTTCAGACGGCAAACCTCGTCGTGCGAAGTTCCGGCGGCGATCCAGTAGAAAATTTCAAATGCGTCCTGGTCTTCGAGCGGAAAATTAAGCTGAATCGTCGAATCTACCGAGCCTTCGGTTTTCGCGCCGCCGTTTAATTCGCCATCTTCGGCATCGCGCCACGTGCCTTCCTGATCGCGGAAAGCCTTGCGCCCCGTAGAAAAAGCGTTGAAATGCGGTTCGCTGTTGATTAAAAAATAACGGTCTTTTTTGTAATGGATGAGCGCGAAACTTTCGGGATCGTAAAATGCCGTGTCGCCGATCTTGCTTTCCGAAATGCGAAAATCGTGATGCAGAAAAAGCCTTATCTCGCGCTTTTTATCCCACAGATTGCTGACGTGAATCCGCCGCAGAAAAATATTCTCGTGGCTCGCCACCGTATCGTTGCAGATGATCTCCAAACCGAGATTTTCATTAATTAGAGTAACTTTCGTAACGAGAGTTTCGGAAATATAACGAAGTTCGCGTCGCCAATCATCTTCAAAAATCCATGAAAACTCGCCGTCCGCCCAAACGCCGAACCGAAACGGAAAGCCTTCCGAATGATTCTCCTGCCCGACGTGCGGAAAATAAACGTCGCGGATCTGATACTTTTCGTCAAATGTTACAAGCAAAGAACCGTTGCCGACCGGAATATCGCGCATATTTTTTTAAGGTGTCAAAATGTTTTTTACAAGATTCGGATATATTTTGTCTAACCGATTATCATTTGTCCAAAACTCATCGCAATTATGCTAAACAGCAGCGGCAAGATGTAGTGCGTCAGGCGTTTTTAACGCGGAAAAATCGGAACGAAGCCTTGCGGCTTCATCGAAAACAATCGGCGGCATCAGACAAATAGTTTGAGCGTTAAAGAAAGATTCGTAGAGGTTTTTCAGACGGAAATCTTTTGTTCTAAACGGCATTACCAGACATTCAAGCCGCACCAGCGGTGAATAACGATAATCGGTTAAAGGCAGAGAATTCATCAGCTTTTCGATTCTGCTTGAATAAACCGGATGTCTTTCGACAATATAAATAATAATGCACGAATCAAGATAAATTCGATTCATTCCCAGGAATTCCTCGCTTCTTCGATTTGGGATTCTATTTCTTCTGCCGAATAGCTTTTTCGATTAGCAAATTCGGGACTTTTCAGAAGTTCCAAAAGTCTTTTAGAATTTCCTTTTCGTTCTTCTCGTGCTTCTCCGTTCGTTTCCTCCAGCAGAGTAACTATCGCCCGTGTCCGTTTGGTTACGCGCACGGGTTCGAGCAATACGACATTTCCATCAACATCTATCTCTGCTTCGACTGTTTTCAGCATATTTTTTACTCCTCAAAACTTTTCCGATTATACCACGAAAATGATCGCCTTTAAGATTCAGAAATTCTCAACCGGAATATTTGCCTTAACGCTAATTTTTCAGCTCAATGTGCGGAAAATAAACGTCGCGGATTTGATGCTTTTAGTCAAATATTACTAAATAGATGAGCAAAAGTAACCGAACATTTTGCGCCATTGTTCACGCACAAGCCGCGCTAAAGACCGAGGGCGAAGCGCGGCGGGCGCAAACTAAAGTTTAAACTCTAAACTTTCAAATATTCTTCAAAACTTTTGTTCACCTGCTTAATTGCTGAATATAAACAGTTAAGCCGGAGATTTCAAAAAATGTAAAAAGTGATAAAATAT
>JBGTIH010000056.1:0-2896 GCA_041745765.1 Pyrinomonadaceae bacterium
CGCCCGAAGACGGAATTCGGGCGATTCTGGCACACGAACTCGGACACGCGCTTTATTACAAAGAAAAAAAACGTCTGGAATTGCTCGGACTTGTCGGTTTAATAAGCGACGGATTTACGGCGCGGTTTGAACGCCAAACCGATCTGACGGTGATTGAACGGGGCTACGGAGAAGGATTAATCCTTTACCGCGAATGGCTTTATAAAAACATTCCGCCGAAAAATCTTGCTGCCAAAAAAAGTAATTATTTTACACCCGAAGAACTCCGCATTTTGATTCCGGCAATCGAAAAAAAACCGGAGATTATTAAAACTTTGTTAAAAAAAGTGCCGCGTAATTTAAGCCAAGTCCGTAAAGCTGTTAATTTCTGAATATCGGCGGGCGCAAACTTTAATGTCAGGTATAAATTTTATGAAAACGCAAATTGTTTCAGTTGCAGAAAACTATCCGGCTGAAATATCCGCCGACCGTTATACGGTCAGAATCGCGCAAACGCAGAAGGAGATCGAATCGGCTTTGCGGCTGCGTTATGAGGTTTTTAATCTGGAACTTGCCGCTTTGGAAGATTCGGAGAAAAGCGGCGGGTTGGAATTTGATGAATTTGATTATCACTGCCGGCATCTGATCGTCGTTGAAAAAAGGACGCGAAAAACCGTCGGAACAGACCGCCAGAACACGCGCGAAACCGCCGGAAGCGCAAGCGGATTTTATTCCTACGGCGAATTCTCAATCGAAGACCTTCCGCCGGAAATTTTAGCCGGAGCGGTCGAGATCGGACGCGCCGCCATCGCCCGCGAGCATCGCAATACAAAAGTTCTTTTTCTCTTATGGAAAGGCTTAGCCGGTTTTGTCAAACAAACGCGAAAGCGTTATTTTTTCGGCTGCTGTTCGATTTTTACGCAGGACTGCGAAACAGGTAAAAGCGTTTTCCGGCAGCTGAAAAGCGACGGGTTTCTGCACGACAAATTCCGCGTCGAGCCGCGAAAAGAGAAAATTTGCGATTCGGAAATTGTTTCGGAAAATTCAGAAGCCGCCGAATTGCCGATGCTATTTAAAATGTATCTGAAAATCGGCGCGAAAGTCTGCGGCTTGCCGACAATTGACCGCGAGTTCGGGACGATTGATTTTTTCGTGATTTTTGATGTAACAACAATTACGCCAAAATACCGCCGGATGTTTTTCGGTGAGGATTTTCAGACGAAAACTTTTTCCTCTAAATCGAATTTGAAATCTTTATCGAAAGTCAAAACCGTCGAACATCGTGTGCCGTAAACGGGCGTTCGGATAAAAATTGCCGAAAGGCGTTTTTCACGTTCGAAACCGATTCCGGTATCGGGCAATTCCGCGTCGTCAGCCAAAGTTTTGTCATGCATAAATTTGAAAAACTCTTTTTTTGAAACCTTTCCGTTTATATTTTCCGCCAAAAACCGCTTTCCTTTTTCGACCTTTCGCCAGGGCGTATCGAGCAGATGATTGCTCAATCCGTAAATTCCGCTTTCAAGCCGGCGAACGTCGCCCGCCCGGTTTGAATAATAGAAAATCTCGTTTCGGCGAGCGTTGATTTCGCCCAGAAGCAGATTAAACCCGGAATAGTTACCCGCGTTTCGCCGGATTTTTTTCAGATATTCTTCCGCCGGTTCTTCCGTTTTCAGATAATCTGCCGTCAGAAGTCCGCGTGAAAGTGAGCCTTTCGGAGCAAGCGGGTCGCGGTAATTCGTGACGGCGGCGAATTTTCCCGCTCTGCTTACGCCAAGCCACGTTCCGCCGCCGATTAAATCTCGTCCGGCGAAAATTTCGGGAAAATCTTCCCAAAACTGCGCCGCCTGCGTCGGGCGATCATAAAACTCGTCGCGGTTTGCCAGCAAAATCAAGGGGAAATCGGGATAAACTTGATAAGCTAAATAAATTACGCACATAACTAAGCATTGTCGTGGGGCGAAACTGAACACACGCAAGCAAAGGGTAAAAAGATACCGTGATAAAAAAGCCGGTGTGCGCGCCCACACGTCCATCACTTTGCTCGATGTGCCGTTGATCCTCCTTAAAGTTTTCTCTATTCGACTGAAAGCTTTTCACCGTAGCCGCTGGCTTTGAGAAAAGCGTTAAAATCTTTGATGTCGAGAATGTCTTTGATTGCCTGTTTTTTGTCCTTTGCCTTGTTATAATACGATTCGACTATTTTATAGCCGACGTAATAACCCAGATCGGCGGGTTTATCTTTTGCTTTGTCGCCTTGATAAAGCCAGTTGCTCGCGTCCTTGTTATTCATCTCTTTTTTGAATTCGAGCCACAGCTGCTTTTCGCGCGGGTTGCCGTATTCGTGCAGTTTTGGATTGATGCTGCCGCCCGCAATCAGTTCGCCGATAAAGTCCGCGCTGCCTTCGTGCAAAGATTTGCCGAGCAAACTCAATTCGCTGCCGTCCAGCCCGTATTTTTGCTGGTAATGGACGAGTTCGTGTGCGACAATAAACGGAATTTCTTCGATTCTGCTGACGGATGCCTTTTTCCAACCGCTCAGTTCGGCAATTGAAGCATCGTCGGTTTTTCCGTACATATCAACGCCGATGAGCAAGCCTTTGAAAGTCACTGTTCCGCCTGCATTCATTCTGCCGATGAGGAAATAGACATTCGGGAAAAAAGCGTCAGGATAAATTTCTTTGAGTTTCATAAAACTCGCCAACATCTGCGGTTTGTAGTTTTCGACTTTTGCCGATTGCACTCTAAGGGCGGCGTAATATTTCGGTGCGGCGTCAATCGCGGTTACCAGATTACAGGAGTTGCCGATTTTTCTGCGAAGAAATTCCTGCAAGCCGACGCTGCCCTTCTTGAAATATTCGTCGCGGTAAATTATCAAATTGTTTTCCGGCTTCGCCATATCGTAGGCTCGCCAAAAAAG
>JBGTIH010000057.1:0-4715 GCA_041745765.1 Pyrinomonadaceae bacterium
CCCGTCGCCGAACGCATCGGCAAAACTCCGGCGTGGGTTTTTCACGGCGCGGAAGATAATATCGTGCAGGTCAGCGAATCGCGCAATATGGTCGCAGCAATAAAGGAAAACGGCGGAAACGTCAGATATTCTGAATATGAAAACGTCGGGCATAACGTCTGGCTCAACGCGCTCGGCGAAAAAGAACTTATGCCGTGGCTATTGTCGCAGAAACTCTAAAAAAACTGTGTTCAAACCCACCGATTAGCTCCGTAGGAGCGTGATATTTATAGAAAACGCGTCAAATACATAAATCGAGTTCCGTAGGAACAGCATATTTTTATGCCGTTCCTACGGAACTCGGCTAAAATTTGATCTTATCCAATCTATAAATATATCGTTCCTATCGGAACTCAAGAGTTTGAATTTTCAGCTAATTTTTCGAGTTTGGAGCGAGCGGCATCTGCGCCCATCGCGTTTGTCAGACTTAATGCGGTCAAACCGTCCGATGTTTGCAAGAAAGCGTCCGCGCCGTTTTCGATCAAAATATCAATAATTTCGACCTTATCGAACATCGCGGCGAACATCAGAGCGGTTTTTCCGTCCGCCATTCGCGCGTTGACATCCGCGCCGTTTTCGATCAAAACTTTGACCATTGCCGAATTGCCCTTGAACGCCGCACCGACGAGCGGAATTTGTCCCATATCATTGGCGATGTGCGGATCTGCGCCGTTTTCGAGCAGAACGCGCGTCATTTCGACTTGCCCGTTATAACTTGCCAGCATTAGAAGCGTGTTGCCTTTGCCGTCGCGAATATTCGGCGCGTCAAAACCTTTTTCAAAAAGTCCCTGCATCCGTGCCGCGTCCGATGTTCTGACCAGCTCAAACAATTGCTGGATCATTTCATAAGCTTCTTCGCTCATTTGCGGCGCATTTGTGTGTGCGGAATCCGTATTTTCTTCTGACATAATTTTTCCCCCTTGAAGATATTTTGATTTTTATAATTTTTTACGGGAAGATTCAAAGCAAATATAATCTAACTTTGCTAAAATAATCAACAAAATTTCGAGGTAAAAAGAGATGAATAATTTGCAAACAATCGCGCGTCCTGAAAAAAACGAATACGCAGCGTTTTATGAAACATATATTTCGCTCGTCAAAGGCGATGATATTTTATCGGTTTTGAAACAAAACAAGATCGAAACACAGAACATTTTGGCGGAAATCACCGAAGAAAAAGCGCATTTTCGCTATGCGGAAGGAAAATGGAGCGTTAAAGAGTTAGTCGGGCATATTATTGATACGGAACGGATTTTCGCTTATCGCGCGCTGCGTTTCGCGCGAAACGATCAGACACCGCTTGAAGGTTTTAATCAAGACCCGTATATCGAAAACGCCGATTTCGATAATTGCCGCTTTACCGGTCTGATCGCCGAATTTGCGTTTGTCAGAGATGCGAATATTCTGATGTTTCAAAATTTCCCCGATGAAGCCTGGACGCGCACGGGAACGGCGAGCGAAAACCTCGTCAGCGTCAGAGCCTTGGCATATATGCTCGCCGGACACGAACTTCATCACGTAAATATTTTGAAGGAAAGATATTTAGCTTGATGAAATTCGACGCAATCATCATCGGCGGCGGCGCTGCGGGGCTTTTTTGCGCGATTGAAGCCGGAAAGCGCGGGCGCAAAGTTCTCGTTATCGAACATAATTCGAGAGTCGGGCGCAAGATAATTATTTCGGGCGGGGGACGCTGTAATTTTACGAATATTCACACGCGAGCGGAAAATTTTATCTCGGAAAATCCCCATTTCTGCAAATCCGCGCTCGCCGGCTACGCGCCGCAGGATTTTGTCGAACTCGTCAAAAAACACCATATCGAATTTTATGAGAAAAAACTCGGACAGCTTTTTTGCCGCGAAAGCTCGCTGAAAATCGTCGAGATGCTTTTGACCGAGTGTAAAAGAGCAAATGTCGAAATTCGTTTAAATTGTTCGGTGAAAAGCGTCTTAAAAAGCGAAAATGTGAGTGCGGGACGCACTCACGACAGCCGTCGGGACGGTGGCGGTACGTTTGAAATTGAAACCAATCAGGGGAAATTTACGTGTAAAAATCTGGTCATCGCATCGGGCGGGCTTTCGATTCCGAAGATTGGCGCGACGGATTTCGGTTATCGGACGGCGCGACAGTTCGGTTTGAAAATCATCGAAACGCGTCCCGCGCTTGTGCCGCTTGTTTTCGAGAAGAATTTCTCCGAAGGCTTCAGGAAACTCGCCGGAATTTCGCTCGATACGAATGTTTCCTGCGGGAAAATGTCTTTCCGCGAAAATATTCTGTTCACGCATCGAGGGCTTTCCGGTCCCGCCGTTTTGCAGATTTCGTCTTACTGGAAACCGGGCGAAAAAATCTCGTTCGATCTTTTGCCGTCGGAAAATGCGTTTGAAATCCTGAAAAATGAACACGAAAGCCGGAAAAATTTAGCGAATTTTCTCGGCGAATTGCTGCCGAATCGTTTTGCTGAAGTCTGGACGCGCGAATTTGCCGCCGCAAAACCGCTCAAAGGATTCAGCGAAAAAGAACTCGCCAGAGTCGCCGAAGCATTGGAAAAATGGCAAATCTCCTTTACCGAAACCGAAGGCTACGCCAAAGCGGAAGTTACGCGCGGCGGAGTTTCGACCAACGAACTTTCATCGCAAACGATGGAATCTAAAAAAGTTAAAGGTTTATTTTTTATCGGCGAAGTCGTAGATGTCACGGGCTGGCTCGGCGGTTATAATTTTCAATGGGCGTGGTCGTCCGCCTTTGCTGCCGCGCAAACCCTTTAAAACGAAAGCGGGGAAACGTCTCCCACACCGTCTCCCCTTTTTTCGTGCTGATTACAGGGTGCAATCAGCAACGAACTTTTACAAAATTTTTATCCAATCGTTTCAACCATGTCCGAATCTCACGGCACAAATTATTTTTATCTAAATTGTTTTACGAACTACGGTTTTGTAGATTATACTTAGGACAACCTTTTGCCGCGCTTAAACAATTGTGTTAAAATTTTACACAATCATTAAAATATGTCAAGCAGAAAGATAACAAACAATGCAAGCAGCGAATTTATCGGGCGATTCGTTGAAGTCTGCGGTTCTTCACAGCCGTCGGATATTGCACAATTGTTAAACATTTCATATCAGGCGGCAAAAAATTATCTTCATGGCAGATTGCCCGATTCAACAGTTCTGCTCTCAATTGCCGAAAAAACTCCGTATTCGATTCATTGGTTATTAACCGGAAACGGTGAAAAATTTGTCAGTTTCGAGGCAGAAAAAGACACACTTATACTATCCGACCGATTACAGGCATTAATCAAAGAAGAATGCCGGAAAAACGTCAGCGAAATTTTGAAGCGGACAGAAGACACCGCTCGGGGCAAAGTTATCGTTTTAAAGCAGGATGACATCAAAGAAGAAAAAGTATTCGAAGAATCAAATGCCCTGCCGCTCAAAATCCGGTAACTTTTTTTTCGGATAATTTGACCTTATCCGAAAATTTTGATAAGAAACTCTTTGACAAAAACGATCAAGGAATCTTCCGAATCTTTATCATCATTATTCACAGTCGTTGTCGGATTTTCGATCAAACAGTTCGATTGTCCGGTTTGACAGGATCTTCCGCCATTACCCATTTCACCGTCAGCAAAAGCATTTGAACAAAAAAGAGCGATAACTAAAGCAAATTTGATTGTTGTTTTCATGGTTATATTTTCTCCAAAAAAGGTAGATTTATCTTGATACAGATTAGTATCTTGACATATAATACCAAAAAATCGTTTTCAAAAAAGAAAATATGAAATCTCTCCACACACAGCCCGAAATAGTAGTCAATGAACTGCATTCACTCGAGAGATGCGGAAAGTATGAAGAGGCTTTAGTTGAACTGCGCGAAATCTGGGAAGACACCACCAGTTTTCCCAATGTTGAAGAGTTTGAGCCGCACATCGCCGCGGAAATTTTTTTACGTTGTGGTAGCTTGATCGGATTTCTAGGTCACAATAAACAAATTCCGAATGCTCAGGAACAATCGAAAAATCTACTAACCGAAGCCCGTCGCCGATTTCTGGATATTTCCGACATCGAAAGAGTCGCCGAATGTGATAACTATTTGGCTCTGGCTTATTGGCGAACAGGTGAATTTAAAGAAGCGGAAATTTGGGTTGAAGAATCTTTGTCTAATAATTTATCCCAATCAAACCCAACTAAAATTTACTCTTATGTAATAAAAAGCTTTATTTTGCTTTCCTTAAAAAATTTCGAGGAAATAATAAATCTTTTGAGTGATAAAGAATCTGATTTTCGAAATTATGGTGATGAGTTCTTAAATGGAAGTTACTACACAAATTTTGGCATAGCTTTAAGAAATTTAGGAAAACCAACCGAAGCGTTGGGCAAATATAAGTTAGCACGATTTTATCATCAAAGATCAGGTCATCGGATATATCTCGGAACGATTGAGAATAACCTTGCATATCTTTACAAATCCGAAAAAAACTTCCCCAAAGCGCACGAGGCGATTGATAACGCGACCAAAATATTCAATGAGATAAACGACCGCACGCGTGAAGGTTTTTCTCTCGATACGAAAGCGCAGATTTATTTTGAAGAAGGAAAATTTACCGATGCGCTCGATTGTGCCGAACAAGCGATCAATGTTTTGCAAAAAGGCGAAAATTTCGGTTATCTGGTGGAAAC
>JBGTIH010000058.1:0-15290 GCA_041745765.1 Pyrinomonadaceae bacterium
TTAAAACGCCCTTTTGTGAAATTTGCCGAACCGACCCGCGCCATAAATGACGCGGCTAAATGCCGCGAAGCGCGGAAAGCCTGTTGAAACAGGCTAAAAATCCAACGGTGAATTCACATTTCTACTCTTGATTCGCATTAATTATTATTTTTCTCCTAATTTCGTTTTCAAGCGATTTATATCGTCAGTATCCGAAGATAGCTTCAGAGCCTTGCGCCAGGTTGAAATGGCTAGTTCGGATTTTCCTTGTTTGTGATAAACATCTCCGAGATGTTCGAGAATAACCGACGACGACGGATTGAAGCGCGCCGCACTTTTCAGGTATTTTTCCGCCTCATCTAATTTATCGAGTTTGAAATAAGCCCAGCCCAAACTATCTAAAAATGAGGCATTATTCGGCGAAATATCAACCGCTCTTTGAATAAGTTCCAGAGCTTCCTTAGTGTTTTCACCACGTTCGAGCAGAAAATAACCGAGATTATTCAGGGCAAACTGATTATTCGGCATTTGTTTAATAATTCCGCGCAAAATCTGTTCGGATGCCTGAAAATTGCCGGATTTATGGTGTGCGGTTGCCATAGTTAATCGGGCAATCTGTCTTCTATCTTCGCTTTTTGCCAGATTCAATGCTTGATTTGCCGCCTCGACTGCTTCTTTTCCACGATTTGCCTGATTATAAAGGTTGGAAATGTTTAGATAATTTATAAAATCATCATAAAACATCATCGAATTCGTGCCGTTTTTAATTCCGGCGGCTCTTTTTCCAATCAAAGATTGCAGCAGTCCGACACCTTCTTCGACTTTTCCGTTTTCAGTTAAAATCTCGGCTTCCAGTGTTAAAAGTTCATAATCTTGCGGAAAAAAGATGCGAACTCCTTGAATTGCCTGCAACGCTTCTTTTCTCTGACCGTTTTGCCGGTAAAAAGTAATCAATTGTTTATCGGCAAACAAATCATTTTTGCCCAAAACTAAACGTGCTTGTTCGATTGTTTTCTTGATATCATTCGGACGATTGGCATTTTTGTAAGCTTGAAGTATCTTTTCAAACACAATCGTTGCAATTTCGCGGTCATCATCGGTAACAAGATTATTATTTTCAATTCCGAGAATCGAAAAAGTGTTTTGATAAGCGGTTACTGCTTCGTCAAAACGATCCGCATCAGCATATAAATCTCCCAGAGCGATTTGGAGAGATACCGCAGAAAGTTTATTTTTCCCCGCTAATCGAGCTGTCGAGTCGCGCAAAAGTTTGACAGCAGCATCTATATTTCCCATTCTGAATTGAATTTGAGTAAGAAGTTTAATCAATTCCGCATTTTCAGAATTTGCAAAAATGGCTTGTTGAAGAGCTTCGACCGCCATCGCCGACGTTCGATCATCGGCTGATTCGATTGCACGACTCAATAATTCAATGGCAACATCATCGTTCGGATTATTGGCAACCGCCCGACTTAAAACTTCGACGGCTTCTTGGATTTCACCTACTTTGACCAAAGCCTCGCCGAGTTTGACCAAAGCACTATCGGGAGATAAATCTTGTTGCCGCATAATTCTGCGGTAAAACCATTGGTCAACCGGTTGGGCAGATGAAAGCCATTGTTGCAAAGCTTCAATCTTTTCTTTCGGTTGGTCTAATTTATCGTAAAATTCGCTCAAAAAAGCAAAGGCTTCCGCATTTCGGGGATCAAGACGGGCAATATTCTTCCAACTTTCGACGGCTTTTTGCGCTTTTGCAATATCGATCATTCCGCTTCCAAGACGGCTTTCTAAAGTATAAAGCCGTGCCGTAATCTGATGTCCGCCGAAATTGTTCGGATTAATTTTAACGGCGATATTTGCCAAACGAATTGCCTCTTCATAATCATTCGGAGGCGATTTATACGTTAGCTCGGCGAGTGCTGTGTAAGCTTCGGCAAGTGTCGGATCGAGTTCGACCGCTTCGATCAAAGCATCTTTGGCTAATTTCGTTCCGACAGTAATCCCGGCTGCCGAACGGGCGTTGCTCAAGCCCCAGATAAAACGCTGACCTTCAAGCAACTTTGCGTATGCCCGTTCGCGTCTTTCACGCGGAATGTCCGCTGTCGGCTCTGTATATTTCAAATGGCTGGTTGAAGAAATTTGATTGATAGGTGTCGGAATAGGTCGCGGCGGCGGCGTTATTTCATTTTGCGCTGAAACTACCTGAATTATCAGCAAAAGAAGCATAAAAACCGGCAAACTTTTATTTATTTTCATTAAAAACCTCTAAATTTTTTCCAGATTAGCGACGATTTTTTCCCAAACGATTTTGCGCGGAAAGTTTATTAAAATGATTAACAGAGCGACTACGCCAAAACTTATGACATCGGTTCTGATTCCGCCTAAAATTGCGATTAAAAGCCCGATAATAACGATTAGTATCGCCATTGCCCCTATTATTATCGCATTTATTTGCAGAGAATTAAGAAGTCCCGGAATGCCTTTGAGCAAAGCGATATTTTTCAATCTGTCCCATCTGGTCAGCATTCGGCGCAAAATAAATGTCATAATCGCAATAAAAATTACCCCGACGCGCAAGGACATCAGAGAATCTTCGGAAATTGCATTTTCAACATTTGCTGGATAAAACCAACCGATTATTACCAAAGCAACAATAAGGAAAATCAGTGCTGAAAAAATAGTCGAAGTTGCTTTGATTTTTTTATTGAGTGCCGATAAATTTTCCTTTGAAATTTCGCTCATAATATTAAATTAGGTCGCAGCACAATAATAGATTATATGCTCCGACCTAAAATTAACCGATTTATAAAATTCTCAAACCGGAGATTTACTTTTGATTGGGCGAATCTTGCCGCTGAACAATTACCGTAGTCAAAGATTTAGGAATCTGCGATTCGCTGATATCGCCTTGATTTTCAATGATTTGATCAATCAATTCAAATTTCTTTGCATCGAACTTACTTGTCATTAAAACGCCGTTTTTATCAATCGTCAACGGATAAATGCCCAAAAGTTCGTTTTTGAAATTCTGGAAAAATGAAACAGTTTCGGGCGGCAGAACAGCCATTCTTTCCGGATTCGGTTCGGGAACGCTCGCGCCGATTAATTCAAGTTGTTCTTTCGATTTTTTAACCCATTCGCTGTTTGGATAATCGCGAACGAGTTGCTGGAAAAACCGCGCCGCCTGATCGGTTTCCTCTTCAATCAAATAAGTTACGGCAAGTTTATAGAGAGCTTCGTCCATAAAACTGAAGCTCGGATATTTTTCCAAAATTTCATTATAGCGCGATTGCGCTCCCTTCAAACCGCCTTTTTTGTAATCAACCGATTGTTTGTAATAATAATTGGCGATATACAAATTATGAAGTCCGAGATTGTCCTGAACTTCCTTCAAACGCGCTTCGGCTTCTTGTTTGAGCAATGAATTCGGATATTGCTGAATAAGAGCTTTCAGACGTTGTTCGGCGATTTTAGCCGATGACGAATCGCGGTCGGGCAGACCGATTCGACGCATCTGCGATTCGGCGACTTTCAATAAAACACGATCAGCCAACGGATGCGTCGGAAAAAATGTCAACCAATCCTGATACGCCGCCGTTGCCTGAATTAACGCACTGGTCGAGCCTTCCAGATAAAACGAATCGGCAACCGCGAGTTTTGCCATCGGCAAATAAGGCGAATCAGGATACGTCGTAATAATTGTTTGAAATAGAAGCCGACCGACATCATAGCGATTTTTGCGGATGTTTCTGGTGGCTTCGATAAAAAGTTCGCGGTCGCGTCCCGGAACGACGCTTCCGATCAATTCATCATATTCATCACTTCCGCCGCCGCCGAAAATCCCGAGAAATTTCTTCTTTTTCTTTCTCTCACGCGGAGTGCCGACATCGGAAACCGGATTTGCGCGGACGGAAGCAGTTTCTAGCAAAGTTCGGTCAACATTAGTTTGAAACTCGGTAACTCTTTCTTCGATGGAATCAATATCGCTCATTTCATATTTTTCCGCCCGGTCAACCTTTCCGCGCAGATTATTTACTTCAGACTGCAAACCGGACGCTTCTTTATCAAGCGATCGCAAACGTCCGAGCGGAGTTTCTAAAGAATTCTTATCGTCTTTTTTTGATTTATCATCTTTATTCTCATCTCTGACAGCCGATATCGTGCTGTCGAGCGAACGCCGCATCGCCTCTAACTTCTGGCGCATAATCTCAAGCCGCTGCATCGGAGTTGAACTGCTGCGTGTAGTTTGCGCCAGAGCCGGCACGGAAAAAAGCCCCAAAAGTAAAATCAAGCCTAAAACTATTGATTTATTTCTAAGAAAAAACATAAATTACCTCTTTTATATATTCCGAATTCAAAAATTTATTTTAATTTAAGAGTTTCAAATGTTAAACCCAAACTGTCGCCGCTTCGATCAGTTCCCTGACTGATTCAGTCGGTTTTCCCTTGCCGAAGACCGCCGAACCGGCGACGATTATTTCCGCGCCGGATTCGACGATTTCCGCAATATTTCCGGCATCAATTCCGCCGTCAATCTCGATTTTCGTCGCCAAACCGCGTTCATTTATCATCATCCGCAGACGGCGCAATTTATCAATCATTGTCGGGACAAACTCTTGTCCGCCGAATCCCGGATTTACCGACATCAGCAAAATAAAATCGGCATACGGCAAACATTCTTCCAGACTGTTCAAGGGCGTTCCGGGATTTATCGCAATTCCGGCTTTGCCGCCCGCTTCACGGATTCCCGTTAAAGTTCTTTGCAGATGAACGTCAGCCTCGACGTGAACCGAAACCATATCGGCACCGGCTTCGACAAACTTTACCGCATAATTTCCCGGATTTTCGATCATCAGATGCGCGTCAATCGTCATATCCGTAACTTTTCTGACCGATTTCAAGACCGGCAGACCGACCGTTATATTCGGCACAAATTGTCCGTCCATCACGTCAAAATGCAAAACGGTCGCTCCGCCGTCTTCGATGGCACGAATTTCTTCGCCGAGTCTTGTAAAATCCGCAGATAAAATTGAAGGTGCTATTTCAAACATTTTTATAAAGTTTTAAGAACATCGCCTTTGTCCGTATTTTACGGAGTCCGGCGCGGTCTCGTATCGCTTGCGCCGGGAGCGGCGGGCGGTTTTTGCGCGGCAGGCTTGGTGTCGCCCGGTTTATCAACCGGCGGTTTCTGCACGGGCGGTTTGTCGCCCGTTGAAGCCGGTTTTCTGTCGTCGCCGTTGCTTGCCGGTTTGTCGCTTATTTCCGCTTTATTAGCCGCCGGCTTATTCGCAATTACGTCGCGCGTTTTCGAACTTTTCTTTTTGTTGGCAGCGTCGGTGCTTTTATTTGTTTTTACGGGTTTATCCGATATTAATTCCTCGATTTTTTCAATATCGTCGCCTTCGTCTTTTTTAAGCGTATCGGGAACGATGCCGTCAGGATTTTCCTTGCTGACGACGACCAGAATCATCTGTCCGGTTTTAACCGTTTCTCCGGGTTTCGGCAATTGTTCCAAAATTGTATTTTGTTTTTCGTTGCTGACGCGGTCGGCGCGCCGTTTGATTTTCAAACCGAGCCGATCCAGTTCGGCTTCGCTTGCCACGAAATCTTTACCGACAAGTTCCGGAACTTTTATCTCCTCGCCTTGCAGCGACATATAGACTACGCCGCCCATTCCGAACAGAAATGCTGCGGCAAGAATCATCACGATAAATAATTTTCCGAATGCCGATGCGGTAGATTTTATAAAACTCATTTTTTTACTAATTTTGAATTATTTTGCAAAATTATCCGAAATTCTATCATTTTTTGCCGAAACTAACGAACTCCGATACAACGAAATTCACCGAATAACTCAATTCTTTTTCAGAACCGAGATAAAGAAACCGTCAATGTTATCGCGGCTCGGAAAGGTTCGCAAAAAACCTTGTTTTGTTAAAAAACTTTTGTTTAATGTCGGGGAGAGTTTTTCAAACTCAAAATGTTCGCTCAGAAATTTTTCAACAACTTCTTCATTTTCTTGCTTTTCCAAAGAGCAAGTTGAATAAATTAGCCTTCCGCCGCGTTTAACTGTCTTTGATGCGTTTTTGATGATTTTAAGTTGTTTGCTCTGTAAATCTTTAAAATCTTTTTCCCGCAAAAAATAACGGATTTCGTGATTATGACGGATCGTTACCGTTCCCGAACACGGCGCGTCGAGCAAAACGGCATCGAAACTTTCATTGGCAAATGGCAGAGAAAATTCCGCATCATAACGCAGAATTTTCACATTTTCCGCGCCTTGTCTGCGGCAATTTTCGCCGAGTGCGCGAACGCGGTGTTCATAGATATCGCCCGCGACAATAAATTTTTGATTTTTGATTTTTGATCTTTGATCTTTGATCTTTGAAATCATCTTCACGATTTCGGCAATTACAAAACTCACTTTGCTTCCCGGCGCGGCGCAAACGTCGAGAAAACTCTCATCTTCTTGCAGATCAATAATTTGCGCGACCACCTGCGAACCTTCTTCCTGAAAATAGATCAAACCTTTTTCGGCTAATTCACGCAAGTTTTCGTTTGATTTTTCGACGATAAAACAATCTTCAATGTATTCTGATTTTTTCAAATCGAGTTTATCGAATAAACTTAAAATTTCTCTCTGCCGTTCGGCATTTTGCTTATAAAATTTCGCCGTAAAACGAAAAGCCGAATTCGGTGTTTCATTATTTGCTGCGGCAATTCGCCAAGTTTCTTCAATTCCGAATTGCGAAATCCAATTTTCGATGAGCCAGCGCGGATGCGATGTTTCAACCGATATTTTTTCGATCTCGTCCGAAAATTTTAATTCGAGATTTTCCCCGCGCGAAACGCGCCGCAAAACCGCATTGACCAGACCGCTTGCCGAGCGTTTTCTTGCCCGATGCGTCAGATTCACCGATTCATTGATCGCCGAAAAAGCCGGAATTCTGTCCAAAAACAAAAGCTGGTAAATCCCGAGCCGCAGAGCCGTCAACACTTCTAAATCAAATCTCTCCGTGTGTTTCTTCGTCAGTTTTTCAACGATTTTGTCAAGATAAATTTTCCGGCGCAAAACTCCGAGCGTCAATTCGTGGCAAAGCGCGCGGTCTTTCTGACCTAAATTTTCTTCATAAACGGGCAGCAGAATTGAAGAAAACGCTTTTTCCTTCCCGATTTTAAGCAGTATCTCAAAAGCGGCGATTCGGGCTGGCGAGATTTTTTTCATCTATTTTACGTTTTATTAATTTATAAATTCTTTTATTACTGAGCGGTCTGATAATTGCAAAGCATTAAACCCAAGAAAAATTTACCCGCGAAACACGCTAAAGACGCTAAATAAAATCAAATATTTTTCAAAACCTTTCCTTTTTCGTGTGTTTCGCGTATTTCGCGGGCAATATTCTTAATAAACTCAGTAATTTGCGGTAGCACAAAAATTATGCCGCTCAGTAATGAAATTCTTTCCAAAAACTTGAAATCTTAAACATTTCTAAAAATATCAAAAATAAAGCCGAAAATCTTAAACGGCGACCTTCGGCTTTATTCAGAATTTTCAGATCATAACCCCAACATTTCTCTGACATATTTCGGCGCGGGTGAGCCGAATGAGAGCATTGCATCGTGCATTTCCAGCATATTTACTTTGCCTTTGTGTTTTGCTTCGTGAGCCTTGCGGATGTCGTTGACTTCGATTGAACCGACGTAATAGGTTGAAAGCTGCGTTGAAGAGAGTTGCGCACGTCGCCATTTGCCGGCGGCTTCGCCTTCTTCCTGAAAACCTTCGTTCATCATAAAATCAACGGCTTCTTTTTCGGTCATTCCGGCGGTGTGAATTTTCTGGTCAATGATCGCGTTGATGATGACGCGGAGCTTCATTTTCAGTTGCTGCATTTCGACCTCCGCGCCGCCATAACCGTGTTCAGCCATCAATTGCTCAGCATAAACCGCCCAACCTTCGGTAAATGTTCCGCTGCGGAAAAGCGAACGAATCATCGTCGGGGCTTTGAATTTGTTAGAATGCATAATTTGCAGATAATGCCCCGGCATTGCTTCGTGAACGGTCAGATTTTTCAGCATATAATCGTTGTATTCTCGATAAAACGATTCTTTCCGCGCAGCAGACCAATCTTCGGGAGTCGGCGAAATCGTGAAAAACGTCTCGTTCTTTTTCTCGAAAGGTCCGGCGGAATCGAAATATGCAACGGCAGTTCCACGCGCAAACTCGGGCATTTCGATGACTTTGACGGGTTCGGTCGGAACGGTGACGAATTTTTTCTCGTTAAGAAAATCGGTCGTTTCCTGCAAATCCCGATTCGCCTGCGCGACGATTGTTTGATTATCGGGGCGGTCTTCGGCGAGTTTGTCGAGAATTCTCTTGATAACCGTTTTCGGGCTGACTCTGACGGTGTCAAAATCGAGTTCGGGATTGAGTTTTTTATACATCGGAAAGGCGATGTCGAACATTTTCTGCTGAGTCGCTTCGAGATCCGCCATTCCGCGCGTCAGAATCTGCTCTTTCGTCAGATCGGATTGCAGGGCAAATTTTAATTTTTGGCGAAATTTCGCATCGCCGAGCCGGAAATCGGCGTTTGAGCGCGGCAATAGTTCCTTTTCCATCCACGCGCCGAAATCTTCTAGCGCGGCAACTGCTTTGGCTTGCGCGGGCGCGAGTTCCGCCTTCATTTCGGCTTGATCTATGAACATCTGCAAATCGCCTTTGATCAGATTGATCGTGCCTTTATTCTGAGCAATCGCCGTTTCGGTGTGTGTGCGCGGCGGATTTTTTAAATTCGCTTTCGCGGCGGCAACGACTTGCGGAACTTGTTCGAGCCGCGCTTTTGCGCTCATCAGACGATCTTTTAATGGCGCGAAATCTCTGGAAATCAGACTGTTCAAAGCGCCGCCGACATTATAGACAAGCGGATTCCATTCGTATTCGCGCAAAACGTCAATCTGAAAAATCGTGTATTCGAGATTATGTTTCATAATCCGGTAATCAACATTGTTGACCTTGCTCAAACTTTCGGGTTTGATCTTGCCGAGTTCCTTGAGATATTTATCGCTAAAAGCGCGGTTTGCCTGAACGCCCCGTAAACTGTAATCATTCAAGCGATTATCGTATTTATGTTCGCCCAAACGCGTCGCCCATTCGGGATTCTTTTGCATCAATTCGGTGATGTATTTATTTGCCAGAGTTTCAAATTTGCGGTCTTCTCTGTTATTGGTTTGCGCCATTATAATTTGCGTAAATAATACGCTTACGATAAATAAAACCTTTAATTTATTAAACATATTTTCATTTTTCCTTTTATGGTTTGATGATTAGATTATGATTTTTATTTTTGTACAAGTCCAATTATCCGATTACAGTTTGCGAAAGTGGAAAATTAAGCTGTAAGCTATTACAATCAATTTTATTCAAACCGCAATTTCTAAAGAAAAACCGTTTCTTAATTTATGCTCAACGGACAGAAAATCATCGTTGTAATGCCAGCATATAATGCCGCGAAAACGCTTAAAAAAACGGTCGCGGAAATTCCCCGCGATATTGTTGATGAAATTTTGCTCGTTGACGATGCAAGCGCGGATGAAACGGTCAAACTTGCCAACGAACTCGGTTTAACCGTTTTTCAGCACGAAGAAAATTTCGGCTACGGGCGAAATCAAAAAACCTGTTACCGCGAGGCTCTGAAGCACAATGCAGAAATCGTCGTGATGGTTCATCCCGATTATCAATATTCGCCGCATCTGATCGTCCCGATGGCGGGCATGATCGCGTTCGGCGAATACGATGCGGTGTTGGGTTCGCGCATTTTGGGAAAAGGCGCGATTAAGGGCGGAATGCCGCTTTATAAATACATTGCTAACCGTTTTTTAACGCTCGTGCAGAATATTTTAATCAGCCAGAAACTTTCAGAATATCACACGGGTTTTCGCGCTTTTCGCCGCGAAGTTTTGGAAAAGCTGCCGCTCGAAGAAAACTCCGACGATTTTGTTTTCGACAACGAAATGATTTCGCAAGCCGTTTTTTTTAATTATCGAATCGGCGAAATTTCCTGCCCGACACGTTATTTTGAAGAAGCATCTTCGATCAATTTTTCCCGCAGCGTCAAATACGGCTTCGGCGTTCTGGCAACTTCCGTGAAATTTCGTCTGCAAAAAATGAAATTGAAAAATTCGAGAATTTTCACCGCAAAAGATCTAAAATTTTTATCGGAATATCACAAATCAATTGAATCGGAAGATTCATACAAAACTGTTTCGGTAAAAAAATAATTTGCAACTGATTTGGAGCAAGAAACTGTGTAAGAACTTGTAAATCAGCTTTTTAGAAGCGTGATATTTTTGACGGCACGAAATAATTTTCTAAAAACGACAGAATAAACGAGGGAAAAAATGAACAAAACAGACAGGAGAAATTTTTTAAAGATTTCCGCCGCAAGCGGAATAGGAGTTTTAAGTTTTACGATGGCAAAAGCACAAAAACCGGTAAATTCATCACAAATGAGTTTTGATGTTGAAGAAAAAACAATTTCCGAACTTCAAGATGCGATGAAAAACGGTCAGATTTCTGCAAGACAATTAACGCAAATTTATATCGAACGAATCAGGGAAATTGACGGGAAATTAAATTCCGTGCTTGAAATAAATCCAGATGCTTTAACAATTGCGGACAATTTAGACAATGAGCGTAAAAACGGCAAAATCCGCTCGATGATGCACGGCATTCCCGTTCTCTTAAAGGACAACATAGACACCGCCGATAAGATGAAAACGACCGCCGGAAGTCTAGCTTTGATGGACGCGCCGACTCCGAAAACAGACGCTTTCGCGGTCGCGCAGCTCAGACGCGCCGGGGCGGTGATTCTGGGCAAAACCAATTTATCGGAATGGGCGAATTTCCGTTCGGAAAATTCTTCGAGCGGCTGGTCGGCACGCGGCGGGCAAACGCGCAATCCGTATATTTTAGACCGAAGCCCGTGCGGTTCTTCTTCCGGTTCGGGCGTTTCGGTTGCGGCGAATTTGACGGCGGTTGCGGTCGGCACGGAAACGGACGGTTCGGTTGTCTGTCCGGCTTCGATCAACGGAATCGTCGGTATCAAACCGACGCTCGGTTTGGTTTCGAGAAGCGGAATTATCCCGATCGCGCATTCGCAGGACACTGCCGGAGCGATGGCAAGAACGGTTGCGGACGCGGCGATTCTGCTCGGCGCATTGATCGGCGCGGACAAAACCGACGCTATCACTTCGCAAGCCGCGAAAGCCGAAAAAGATTACACGCGCTTTTTGCAGAAAGACGGTTTAAAAAACTCGAGAATCGGCGTAGCGCGGCAGTATTTCGGGCGGAATGCAAAACTCGACGAAATTTTGGAAGCGAATCTAAAGGTTTTAAGGGAAAGCGGCGCGGAATTGATTGATGTAAATTTCCCGACTTTAAGAGAATTTGGCACGGCGGAATATGAAGTTCTTCTTTATGAATTCAAAGCCGATCTGAATAAATATCTCAAGACGCGCGGCGGTAAATATAAAACGCTTAAAGATTTGATCGAATTCAACGAGCAGAACAAAGAAAAACAAATGCCGTATTTCGGGCAGGAAATTTTTATCAAAGCCGAAGAAAAAGCCGATCTAGAAGACCGCGCCTATCGCCTCGCCCTATTGCAAAGCAAGGTTTTAACGCAGGATAAGGGCATAGACGCGATTATGAATAAAGATAAACTGGACGCGGTTATCGCGCCTTCCAATTCGCAATCATGGATGATTGATCTGATCAACGGCGATTGCGGCAGCGGTTATGTTTCGAGTTCTTCGCTCGCGGCGGTTTCCGGTTATCCGAATATCACCGTTCCGGCGGGATTTTTGAACGAATTGCCGATCGGAATTTCATTTTTCGGTCGCGCTTTTACCGAAGCGACTCTGATTAAACTCGCTTACGCCTTTGAACAAGCGACAAAAGCGCGGCGAAAACCAAAGTATTTGCCGACTTATCAATAAAAATTACAAGGGATGAAAAGAATACAAGGAATAGACTTTTATCCTTGCTTATCCTGCTCATCCCTGTTAATTAAAGCTTCGGTTTTATGTAAAAACGCCTTCGCCAAGGAAATTTTCTTTTAAATATGAAATAGTATCCTGCAGAGTTTCCTGCGGATCGCGGATTGTGAAATTTAATTCTTCTTCCGCCTTGCTCGAATCGAAATACCAGAAATATTCGCCCATTTCGACTTCCGACGCTTCAAACGGCATCGTTTTATTAAAATTTTTATAGACCGAATCGAGAAAATTCGCGCCGAAAACCGCGACCGATTTCGGGATTTTCAAGACGGGCGCAGATACTCCGGTCAATCTTTCAAGCCGTTTGAAAAATTCCTGAAACGTCCAATTTACCGCGCCGAGCAGGTATCTTTCCTGATGTCTGCCTTTTTCGAGCGCGTTAAAAAAAGCATTTGCCGCGTCGCGTGCGTCAACGAAATTCAAACCGCCCGAAGGCGTTGTCGGCAGTTTTTTCGCCATAAAATCAAGAACCGGTTTTGTCGAACTCAGACGCTCGTCGCCCGCGCCTAAAAGCAATGACGGATTCAATATCACGAGACGTTCGCCTTTATCCTGAAATGCCCGAAGTGCGGTTTTTTCCTGATAATATTTCGAAGCGTAATAAGCCCATTTCGTCAAAATCTCGACGGGCTGCGGATATGTTTCGTCCGTATTTTCGCCGTCTTCCGTTATTGCGCTCGTTCCGGAAGATGAGGCGAGAATAAAATTCTTAACCTTGTTTTTTTTGGCAGCTTCGCACAACAGCCGCGTGCCTTCAACGTGGATTTTATTCATCTGCGCCGCGCCGTCGTAAGCAAACGAAACCTTTCCTGCCAAGTGATAAACTGCTTCGCAATTTTTTGTCGCCGCGCCGACATCTTCTTTGCGCGTAACAGAACCCGCAAACGGTTCAACTCCTGCGTCCTTCATCCATTCGGGAACCGATGATGCCATCACGCGCAGATTTTTCGCGCCTGAATCAAGAAATTTCTGAACAAGATGCGTTCCTAGAAATCCCGTTCCGCCGGTAATTAAAATTTTCTTTTCCGCTTTTTTTACTGCTTTTGTTTTTTTCTCAGCCATTATTTCAAATACGAAACTTTATAATTTTGAATTTGCACGTCAATCGTAACAATCGTCAAGTCATTTGCCAACGACTGGCAAATCAAAATTCGATCGAACGGATCGCGGTGAAGAGCGGGCAAATTTGCCAATTCTTTGACCGCGTTTTCGTGTAATGAAAGACTTTTAATTTGATGTCGGCGGCGTTCATTGGGAATAAAAATTTCGGGCGATTGCGGCAGAGGAAGTTTTCCGAGATTGTATTTAATAATCGTTTCCCAAAGCGAAGCAATACTCAAAAATACTTCATTTTCCGGATCACGAATCGCAGCACGGAAAAATAACGGCAAGCGCGAATCGGCAGTAATATACCAGAGAAAAACGTGCGTATCGAGAAGCAATTTCATCAGTTTTCAAAATCAGCCAACACATTTTCAGGTAAAGGCGCGTCGAAATCTTCGGGAACGACGAATTCATTTTTGCTCAAACCAAACGGACGTAAATTCTTCGCATTCGGCTCTTCGTCCAAAATCGTGACTATAACGCTAACAGATTCAAGAGTTTGTACGACTTCAGGAACTTCGCCGTTCCATTCCAATTGATTTCCGTTTAGTGTCGCCTTAAAAGTTTGCAGCATTTCATTTTACCTCTTTTCATTAATTCCAAAAAAAATAACACCGAATCAATCTTTTAAACTCTTGATTTTTGAATCTTTTGCATTTCTATCCAACCGCTGCAATCAAATTCCGGAACAAGTGTAATCACTATTTCTCTTTTTTTCCTACTTGATGACGACTTTTTCAATTTCATAAAAGCAAAACTATATGTAAAATGTTCCGCTTTAGCCCTGATCATATATATGCCCGCCGGAAAGTTTTTAATTTCAAATCTTCCGTTTTCATCAGCCGTTGTTTCTGCCAAAATTTCTTTGCCGTCTTCCGTATTTTTATAAATCTGAATTTTTGCATTTGGAATTATTTCTTTTGTTTCATCTACAACTTTTCCGTAAACCGCACTTGTTTTTATATTTGAAATATTAATCGTGCAAGGGAAAACATCACAAACCAGAAAAACGGCGAAAACTAAAGATATAATAATTTTGACTTTCATAAACTTCACTTTGAGAACATTTCCTTGAGCTTTTACAAAACCTCGGCTTGTGTTTGTTCTTCAATCTCGCCGAGTTTTTTTCCCAAGCGTGTTTTATCAACCGCACGAATTTGGTCAAGCACGATAAATCCGCTTTTACCTTCAAAAACACAAGCTACGCGCGAAGGAAAAAAGCGTGTCTTCGTCGTCATCGGCGCGATAATCGCCGTTCTGACATTTCGATTCATCTCATCGGGCGAAACGATCAGACACGGACGGCGTTTTTGAATTTCTACGCCGACGGTCGGATCGAGATTTGTGAGATAAACTTCGAAACGCTTTACCATTCCCATTCTTACTCGTCGAAACGATTTTGAATAGCTTCGCCGAGGATTTCTTCGTCTTCGCCGCCTTCGGCTAAGCCTTGTTTAAACTTTTCGTCCCAATCTTCGCGAGGTTTGCGGGCGGGCGAAATTATGATGCTTTCGCCCTTTACTTCCAGTTCGACTTCGCCGCTGAGTTTGCTTTGTTCGAGCAAAATCTTGGGAATTCTGATGCCTTGCGAATTCCCGATTGTCACGATGTGCGTTTTCATAACTACATTGTAATTACAGGTAAATTTCCTGTCAATTTTATTTGTTCAGCAAAACGGGTTCGCCGAAACCGAGTTCTTTCAAACGCGGCAATTGCGTTTTGGCATCGCCGACGACCAGAAAGATCATTTTATTCGGATCGAGATATTTCGCCGATAAATTTCTGATCTGTTCGACGGTCATCGCGTTGACGATTTTTTCGCGTTCTTTGACGTAATCGTATTTCCAACCGTATTTGCTGATGTTTTCGAGCATATTCAGCTTTGCCATCGATGTTTCAAAGGCTCGCGCGTTACTTTTGATCAGAAAACTCTTGGTCGTTTCCAAATCCTGCGCCGAGAAATTCTTGCCGTAATTTCCGAGAATTTCTTTGACAAGCTGCGCCGATTCCAAGGTTACGTTTGTTCTGACTCCGCTGGAGATCGTGAACGCGCCGGGCGATGTTGTTCCCGAAAAGTTGGAATTAATGCCGTAAGTGTAGCCTTTTCCTTCACGAAGCTGTTGCGTTAGTTGCGAAGCGAAGCCGCCGCCGCC
>JBGTIH010000059.1:0-10388 GCA_041745765.1 Pyrinomonadaceae bacterium
AAACTAAACCACTCTGCACTGCAAGTGCAGAGGTTTTGGGATCGGAACGCGAATAAAATTCGCTTTATTGCTCTTTTCTGATTAAGAAAAGAAAACTTAATAAATTCTTGCGCTAAAAGCGCATAGCTTTTACTAGCGTACTGGAACAGTAAAAAAGACCGGACGAATCAAAATGTTTGATCGTCCGGTCTTTATTTATTTGATATTTCTACTTATTTTTTTGAAAAATAGCCTTGCCGGTGCGTCAGCATAACTTTATTTCTGGCAAGCTGCGGATTGGTCAATTGAATCTCGATTTTGCGATACGAACCGTCGCGTTCCTGATTGGTCGGCGCGTAAGCGATCAGATATTGCGAGCGCATTTCGTCTTGAATCAAGCGGAAAGCCTCGCGCAACTGGCTTTCATCCCGCGGGAAAAAAGCGCGTCCGCCGGTTCTTTCGGAGAGTTTTCTGAGTGAGCCTTCGTCAACTCCGTCATAAAAATTATCGCCGATGCCGATTGAATAAATCACGGCTTCGCTGCGCTGTGCGGCTTGAATGGCTTCATCCATTTTTTTCTTGCCGTAGGTATTTACGCCGTCGCTGAGCAAAATTATGGCGCGACGCGTGCGTTCCGGCGCAGGTCCCAAAATATCTTCGGAGGCAACCCAAATCGCGTCCCAGATTGCCGTCGAGCCTTGGACGATCTGATTTCTGCCGGAAATCGGCGGACTTCCTCCGGTAATTACGCCGCCCCCGATATAACCTGAAGGCGGAACGAACTGCACATTGTCAACCGCGCGGCGAAGACGAGCGATATTATTTGTCATTCCCTGTTCGAGCGTGGCTTCGCCGGTAAAAGAGATGATCGCAACTTCGTCTTTTGCCGGACGCACGACCGCTTCGAGAAATGATTTCGCCGCCATTTTTTCTTCCGGCAAAGTTCTCTCCTGCGATCCGCTCGTATCTATCAAAATCGCTAAACTGAGCGGCAAATCAACCTGTCTGTAAAACGCCACCGTTTCTTGTGCTACGCCGTCTTCGAGCAATCTGATGTCGGTTTCTTTTAAATCAGTCAACAGCCGGCGGTTTCTGTCTTGCGCCGTAAAAAGAACATTGACGACCTCGGTATCAATCGTAATTATATCGTCAATTTCTTCGATGACCGGCGGCGGCGTCGGTTCGGTCGAAACGGTTTGATCCGTCGGCGTTTGCTGGGCATTTGAAATAAACGAATTAAACAGCAAACTGCCGATAAACACTAATGAAACCGATACAATTGTAATTTTTCTTTTCCAACTCATATAAATATAAAGACTCCAAATAAACTTCTATAAATGATCTTTGATCTTGGATTTTTGATCTTTATAAGTTCTTTTAATTAAGAATTTCGAGTAAATAAAAACCTTTTGTTTCAAAAAACAAAGTTCAAAGTTCAAAGTTCAAAAATCAATCATCTATCTCAAACTGTCATTTACAGCGCGATAGCTGCTTTTTGTGCGGATTCTGTATTTATTCGCCAACTGATTATCGGTAAGACGCACTTCAACCTTGCGCAATTTGCCGTCGTAATTTTGATTTTCAGGACGATAAGTGATGATATATTGACCGCTTAATTCCTGGGAAATGCGCGTAAAGGCTCTTTCGAGTTCCAACATATCGCCCGTAAAAAAGGCTTCGCCGCCAGTTTCTTCGCACAGGCGCGTCAAAAATCTGTCTTCTTTGCCCTTAACCGTTCCGGCGGTAACACCGGGAACCGATCCTAAAAATCCGGCTTTGGTCGAAATGGCAAAAATGGTCGTTTCCGTCCGCTGGGCAATATCAATCGCGTCGTTGATATCTGCACGGCTGAAAGTGTCTTCGCCGTCGGTAATAATGACGATAACGCGTCTGCCCGGCGCGGAACGCAACTTCTCATCGGAAAATTGCCAGACCGCATCATAGAGCGCGGTTTGCACGCCGACTTTGCTGACATTATCAACCGCCCGGTCGAGCAGATCGAGTTTGTCGGTAAAATCCTGATGCAAACTGATCTGATGATCGAATGTCATAAATGCCGCCTTGTCTTTGCGAAGACGCGTTACGGTATAAATAAAATTCTTGGCGGCTTCTTTGGAAAAACGCAATTTTCCGGCGGTCGAAGAAGACGTATCCATCAAAACGCCGACGTAAACGGGCGGATTCGTTTCTTTATCCGTAAAAAACGTAACTTCTTGCTGAACGCCGTCTTCGAAAACGGCAAAATCGCCGCGCTTTAATCCGGCGACGAGGTTGTCGTTTCTCTTTTTCTTTCTGTCCGTAACGGTTACGGGCAGACGTACCTCGAAGGTTTTAACCGCGCCGCCGTCGTCATCGGTCTGAACTTGCGCCGGAATCGTCAAACTAAAAGACAAAACTAAACTTGCCAAACAAAAAAAGCGGAATAAATTTTTCATAACTGATTTATTTTGAATTGATATTTTCAACTGCTTTCAACTGATTTCGATGCCTCAAACTGAAAGTCTGTTGCCTGATCTAAAGTGGTTAATTATATCAGAAACATTTATCATTTATCATTTATCATTTATCATTTATAAATATTTATGAACAAACACATTTTCAGAGAATACGACATTCGCGGAATTGTCGGCGAACATTTAACGGACGAAACTGTTGCGGTTTTAGGCAAGGCAATCGGCACATTTTTTAATAAAAACGGCGCACGACGGATCGCCGTCGGTTTCGATGCGCGGGTGAGTTCGCCGCGTTTTTGCGAGCTTTTGACCAAAGGTTTTAATGAGACGGGCTGCGACGCGGTATTGATAAATCAAGTTCCGACTCCGGTTTTATACCACACGGTTTACACCAAAGACGTTGACGGCGGCGTGATGATTACGGGTTCGCACAATCCGCCCGATCACAACGGCTTTAAGATTTGTTTGGGAAAACAAACTCTTTTCGGCTCGCAAATCCAAGAGATTAAAGAAATCGCTTTTTCCGGGGAATTTGCAAGCGGCGAAGGCAAGATCGAAGAAATCGAGGTTTTAGAAGATTACGAAAAAGATATTTTGTCGAAAATAAATTTGGGAAATCGAAAATTAAAAGCGGTCGTTGACGGCGGAAACGGAATGGGCGGCGTTACGGGCGTTCCGGTTTATGAAAAACTCGGCATCGAATTAGTCAAACTTTTCACCGAACCCGACAGCAGTTTCCCGAATCATCACCCGGATCCGACCGTGACGGAAAATTTGCAGGATTGCATCGCGGCAGTCAAAGAATCCGGCGCAGATTTGGGAATCGCTTTCGACGGCGACGGCGATAGAATCGGCGTAATTGATGAAAACGGACGAATCATCTGGGGCGACGAATTGATGGTTTTACTCTCGCGCGAAATCTTAAAGGAAAACAAAGGCGCGACGATTATCGCCGAAGTAAAATGCTCGCAGAATCTTTTCGACGACATCGCGGCTCACGGCGGCAATCCGATTATGTGGAAAGCCGGACATTCGATCATCAAAGCGAAAATGAAGGAAACGGGCGCGGCACTCGCCGGAGAGATGAGCGGACATATCTTCTTTGCCGACAGATTTTACGGCTTTGACGACGCGACTTATGCCGGCGCAAGAGTTCTGGAAATTCTGTCGAAAACCGACAAAACTTTATCCGAACTTCTTAGCGATCTGCCCGAAACATTTTCCACGCCGGAACTCAGAGTTGATTGCGCGGACGACCGAAAGTTTGAAATCGTCGAGCGCATTGCTGAAGAATTTTCCAGGACAAACGAAGTAATCACGATTGACGGCGCGAGAATTTTATTCGAAACGGGCTGGGGTTTGGTTCGCGCGTCGAACACACAGGCGATTTTAGTTTTACGCTTTGAAGCCGATTCGGAGGAAAATCTGCGAAAAATCCGCGAAACGGTCGAAGCAAAAGTTAATCAATTAATTTCGTAAAAAAGAGCTTTAATTTTAGAAAATGGACAACACCCGAAGAAAACGTCAGGCTGATATTCTGCGAATATTGAGGAAAATCCACCGCACGAGCGGCGCGATTTTGTTTGTCTTTTTCTTTATAATCGCCGCGACGGGTTTGCTGCTCGGCTGGAAAAAACACAGCGGCGGCGTAATTTTGCCCGAATCGCATAAAGGAAAATCAACTGATCCGAAGGACTGGCTTTCGATTGACGCGCTGCACGAAAAAGCCTTAAAAATCGCGCGAGAACAAATTTCAACGGAACTTTCGCCCGAACTCGAACGCATTGACATCCGCCCTGATAAAGGAATGGTCAAATTCGTTTTCGCCTACGATTACTGGGGCTTGCAGCTCGACTGCACGACCGGCGAACTGCTTCACATCGAAAGACGGCGGTCGGATTTTATCGAAAATATCCACGACGGCTCGTATCTCGATTACCTTTTTTCGACCAATTACGGGCAGATCAAACTCGTCTATACTTCCATCATGGGCATCGCGCTTTTAACCTTTACCATCACGGGTTTCTGGCTCTGGTACGGACCGAAAAGATTTCGCGCCATGAGCAAGCGGCATCGCTCGGAAGTTTGAATTATTTGGAGATAATTTCAGAAAAAAAAATTACAAAAAATCTCAAAGCCGATAATTCTTGACTTCACAATAAAAAACAAAGTATAAATTCCTCCAAGTATGAAATATCAATATATTTGTAAAGTTTTATTTATTTTACTCGTTTTGAATACTTCTTCCTGTAGTCTGCCTTTAGATAGAGTATTTAGCTTTTACGGTCTGGCTTTTACCGAACCGCACAAAACTGAAATTATCGGGATATGGATGCCGGACGAGTCAACTCGAGTCAAATATAATCTGGATATTTCTACTAAATTAATTTTTAGCGCCGATGGAAGTTTTAAAGCGGAAAATGTGCCTCATTGGTGGAAAGGTGAATCTATAGGTATTTCAAATAAAGGAATATGGAATTTAAAAAAAAGTAATTGTTGCTGGTCAATCGAGCTGAAATTTACCAATTTACTTACCAATTTCCTTACAGGTATCGGATTACTTGAACACAGATTCAACGGTGATCCTAAATACTTAATAGAAATCACTTTAGGTGATCCGGATTCCGGTAATTCAATGATATTTGTAAAACAAAAATTCGCTTCCGCAATAATTAGCAAGTGAAATATTTGGAAAATATTTTACTATATATTGCCAAACTTTTGACTCAATCCGAAAAATTTGGCATAACTGAATTGGAAAAGATTTTATGAAGTTTAGATTTAATATAGACAGCATTATTACCGAAAGGGACTTGAGCTTTTTGAAAAGCTTTTGAGCCGAAGGTAAAACTTTGCTTGAAAAGAGTCCCAAGTCTAAAAAAAGGCTTGGGACTCTTTCTTTATTTTGGATTTTAGATTTTGGATTTTGGATTAAGTTATTTTAATAGTTAAATGTTAGAATTTCATTTTTATAAATTAAGAGGTCGGCAAAGCAGGAAACTGACCACCGACCACTGACCACCGAAATTATGAGCGAAACTTTAGACTTGAAAAAAACAGTAAATTTACCGAAAACGAACTTTTCGCAGAAAGCGAATTTGGGGCAGAGCGAACCTGCGCGGCTGAAGAAATGGGATGAGATGGATCTTTATAAAATGATTCTCGAAACGCGCAAAACGGCGGAGAAATTCATCTTGCACGACGGTCCGCCGTATGCGAATGCCGATATTCACATCGGCACGGCGCTGAATAAAATTCTAAAGGATTTCATCGTCAAATCGCGTTCGATGATGGGTTTTAACGCGCCTTACGTTCCGGGCTACGATTGCCACGGTTTGCCGATCGAAACGCACGTCGAGAAAAAACTGGCGGAAAAAGGCAAGAATAAAGCCGATATTCCGGTCGGCTCGTTTAGAAGAATCTGCCGCGAACACGCTGCAAAAGCGATGGACGGGCAGACGCGCGATTTTCGCCGGCTCGGCGTTCTCGGCGAATGGGAAAATCCTTACTTAACGATGTCAAACGAATACGAATCGGAAACGGCGCGGCTGTTCGGGAAATATCTGGAGCGCGGCTATGTCTATAAGGGAGCGCGTCCCGTCTATTGGTGCGTTCACGATCAGACGGCGCTTGCCGAGGCGGAAGTCGAATACCGCGAACACACTTCGCCTTCGATCTATGTCAAATTTCCGCTTGTGACCGACCCTGCGGAAATTGACGAAAATCTTGCGGGAAAACGCGTTTCGCTCGTTATCTGGACGACAACGCCGTGGACGATTCCGGCAAACTTAGGAATCGCGGTTCACCCTGATTTTGAATATGTCGCCGTCGAAATCGATGACGAGGTTCTGATCGTCGCGGCGGAACTGATCGGAATTGTCGTCGTCAAATGCTGTCTGGGCGAGGAAGACGAAAACGGCGAACGGCAGACTCCGCCTGTTTTGGCGCGATTTAAGGGATCAAAACTCGATAAAATGCGGGCTAAACACCCTTGGATCGAACGCGAATCGCTGATAATGAACGGCGAACACGTAACTCTTGGCGGCGAATCTGATGCGGAAACGCAGCTCGATGTTTCGGATTCGCGTGAGAAAAAAGAAACGGCAAAAGCCGGAACGGGACTCGTTCATACCGCGCCCGGACACGGACACGACGACTTTGTGATCGGCAACAAATACGGTTTGGAAGTTTATTGTCCGGTTGACAGCGGCGGCAGATTTCAGGAAGACGTCGAATATTTTCACGGCAAACAGGTTTTTGAAGCGAATCCTTTGATCGTCGAACATCTTCGGGAAAAAGGCGCTTTGCTTTTCACCGAAAATTACAATCATCGTTACCCGCATTGCTGGCGGTGCAAAAATCCCGTAATTTTCCGCGCTACGCCGCAGTGGTTTATCTCGATGGATGCTTTGGCAACGACGGGCGAAGAAATTTCCCTGCGCACTAATTCCCTGCGCGAGATCGAAAATGTGAACTGGCATCCGGGCTGGGGGATGGGCAGAATGGCGAATATGCTCAAGGGTCGCCCCGATTGGTGCGTTTCGCGCCAGCGTTCGTGGGGCGTTCCGATTCCCGTTTTTTATTGCGCGGGCTGCGATGAAGCGGTTGCCGACGCAAAGATCGTAGATCACGTCGCCGACATCTTTTTGCAGGAAACCGCCGACGCCTGGTATAACCGCGAAGCGAGCGAACTTTTACCCGAAGGCTATAAATGCGCGAAATGCGAAGGCACGGAATTTACAAAAGAAACCGATATTCTCGACGTTTGGTTCGATTCGGGTTCGTCTTGCGTTGCCGTTTTGGAAACACGTGAAAACTTACATTTTCCGGCGGACGTTTATTTTGAAGGCGGCGATCAATATCGCGGCTGGTTTAATTCGTCTTTGATGTGCGGGCTTGCCGCGCACGATTCCGCGCCGTATAAAACGGTTTTGACGCACGGCTGGGTGGTTGACGGCGAAGGCAAAAAACAATCGAAATCGGTCGGAAATGTTACCGCGCCGCAGGAAATCATTGATAAATCCGGCGCGGAAATCCTCAGGATGTGGGCGGCAGCGGTTGATTTTACCGAAGACGTGCGCTGTTCGGATGAAATCTTAAGCCGCGTCATCGATGCGTATCGAAAATTCAGAAATACTCTGCGTTACGCGCTCGGCAATCTCGACGGATTCAATCCCGAAACCGAAAAGTTAGCACTTTCGGAAATGCTCGAAATTGACCGCTGGGCGCTCGCAAGTCTGGACGAAGTTACGGAAAAAGTTATAAAAGGCTACGAAACATATAATTTTCAAAGCGTTTATCAAACGGTTTATAATTTCGTAACTGTCACGCTTTCGGCGCGTTATTTCGACATTATCAAAGACAGACTTTACATTTTCGCGCCGAATTCGGTTGAGCGGCGTTCGGCGCAAACCGCGCTTTACGAGATCACCGACACACTCTGCCGTCTGCTCGCGCCGGTTCTGGCATTTACGGCGGACGAAGCTTGGGAAAATCTGCCGAATCAACAAATCGAATCGGTTCATCTGGCGGAGTTTCCGAAGGTTTCCGGTGCGGATGATTCCGAACTGAAAGCCAATTGGGAACGGCTTTTTTCGATCCGCGATGTTGTTTTGAAAGAACTCGAAACGGCGCGCAATGAAAAGCAGATCGGCTCATCTTTGCAGGCAAAAGTCATTCTGACGGTTGATAAAGAAACGATGATGTTTTTGTTGCCGTATTACGAAGATTTGCGGTATATTTTCATCGTTTCGCAGGTTGAAGTTCACGAAGGCGAAGCGTTAAGCGTCAAGATCGAAAATGCGGCGGGCGAAAAATGCGAACGCTGCTGGAATTTTTCGGTTCGTGTCGGCGAATCGGAAAAATATCCGACCGTTTGCGAAAGATGCGTTGCGGCTTTGAACGAAATTGAAAGAAGGCAATGAAAATAATTCTCACGGCAATTGAAAAATCACTTTATGAAGCGTGGAAAACTTTTTGCGGCGAGCTGCCGAATGTAGAAGTTTTTCACGGTTCGATTTTGGACTTATCGGTTGATGCCGTCGTAAGTCCTGCAAACAGTTACGGTTTTATGGACGGCGGAATTGATTTGCTTTATTCGCATCATTTCGGTTGGCAAGTCCAAGACAAACTCCAAAAAATCCTCAGAGAAAAACATCATGGAGAACTTCTTATTGGACAAGCGGAAATCGTCGAAACTGATAATCTGCAAATTCCTTTTGTGATTTCCGCGCCGACGATGCGCGTGCCGATGATTCTCAAAGATTCGGTAAATCCGTATCTTGCGGCTCGTGCCGTTTTTCTACTTATTAAATATGGAACATTTTTTTATGGAAATTACAAAGACGAACCAATCAGTAGAATTGTGAACAGCGTTGCGTTTCCCGGATTGGCGACTGGAATCGGACGCATCGGATTTAATACGTGTGCCAAACAAGTTCAAAAAGCAATTGAAGATGTAGTGTTAGAAAAACAAACATTTCCGCTTTCTTGGGTTGACGCTTCCGCCAAACATCAGGAACTCTACACCGATAGAATTAGAAATCTGCAATACGAAGAGTAAAAAGTATAGAAGTTACGCAGTTTATGAAAAACTTCAAAATAGATTAAAGATGATAGATAATAACTGATAGATTTTTCTCAGATTTTTATTTATCATCTTTAATCTATCAACTATTCCGAAGTTACGGTTTCAAAAAATATGCAAAAAAAATCAATCATAATTTTATTCGTAATTTTAATTTCCGCGCTTGCGGCATTCGGACAAAAGGTTTACACGCCGGAAAAAGGTTCGGCGGAAAGAAAAGCGATTTTAGACGCTTTGCGAGTTCCGGTTGAAAAGGAATTGAAACAGAAAATTCAATTTTCGATCAATGATTTCAATGTTTCGGGAACGTGGGCGTTTGTCAGCGGCGAGCCGCAGGATGCTTCGGGGGATCGCCCGAACTATCGCGGAACGAAATATTGGGAACAGGTCAGAGCCGATATGTTCGACAATAATTTCTTCGCGCTGTTAAAGAAAACGGGCGGAAAATGGCGCGTTGTCACGCACGCCATCGGCTGCACGGACGTTTGCTACGCGATGTGGTGGAAAGATCATAAAGCACCGAAAGCCGTGTTTCCCTACACGGAATAGACGGATTTTGGATTTTAGATTTTGGATTTTGGATTTGTTAGAACGCGCTTGACGGCTTTGTGAGAGTTACGAAGTTGGTCTGATGGTTTATAATGAATTCGAACGTATAAATTGAAAAAACGGCAGAAGATTTTGCGGAGAGTTAAAAAGAAGTGAATAAAAAAGATGTTTTCTGGAAATTAGGTTATTTGGTCGCGGCGGGCGCGGTTTTTCTGATTGATCAGACGACGAAAGCCTGGGCGATTCGAAAACTGCGCTTTGAGGGCGATATGGAGATTATTCCGGGCTTTCTGAATTTCGCTTACGCGCAGAATACGGGCGTGGCTTTTTCAATGTTTAACGATTACGGAGATGCGGGACGCTGGGTTTTATCGGGCATCGCTTTCGTTGCATCGGCTCTCGTACTGTATTTTTTCTGGAAAACTCCGCGTTCCGATGATCGAATTTTGGGTGCGCTCGCTTTGCTGCTGGCGGGAATCGTCGGAAATGTGCTGGATCGCGCACGGCTCGGGTTTGTCATTGATTTTATTGATGTTCAATTCGGCAGCTGGCATTATCCGACCTTTAACGTCGCCGACGCTTCGATCTGCATCGGCGCGGGAATTTTGATTTTGGATATGTTTCTGCGAAAAGATCCGCCGGAGGAAGAAACAAAAGCCGAAGCAGAAAAATCAAACTAAACCACTCTGCACTGCAAGTGCAGAGGTTTTGGAATCGGAACGCGAATAAAATTCGCTTTATTGCTCTTTTCTGATTAAGAAAAGAAAACTTAATAAATTCTTGCGCTAAAAGCGCATAGCTTTTACTAGCGTACTGGAACA
>JBGTIH010000060.1:0-60336 GCA_041745765.1 Pyrinomonadaceae bacterium
GAGGAGATTTTAAAATGGAAAAGATAGAAACTTTGCGCGAAGCCGTCAAAAAATCTTTGCTCGAATGGAAGGATTTTCTCACGCCGCGCATCGAACCCGAAGATCAAAAACTCGAACCCAAAACCGTTTTCGATGACGAAAATAACAGCTATCTGCTTTTGTTTTCCGGTTGGAAAGGTAATCAAAGAATTCACTCTCTGCTGATTCACATCGAAATAATCGGCAATAAAATCTGGATTCAGGAAGACAACACCGAGGAAGGCGCGGCGGCGGATTTGGAAAAACACGGCATTGACAAAAGCGACATCGTGCTTGGCTTTCAACCGCCGAGTTTGAGACCTTATACGGATTACGCTTCGATACGGGAAATTTAGTTTTGGAAATAAAAGTAATCAAAGAAAAACTTCAAGAACTTGCAAAGCGAGATAGACATTTCACGGTGTTTGGCTCAGAAACTCATAATTATAAAAATAATCCCGTTTCAATAAAAGAGATCGAAATTTTCGAGCAAAAATATAAATTCAGACTTCCTGAAAATTTTAGACTGTTTCTGCACGAAATTGGCTACGGAGCAGGTCCTAATTATGGGATTCGCAGTTTGAAGGAAATCTCTAGATATATTGAAAACTGGTTTCCGGTGGACTATATTTCGAAACCCATTGAATTAACACTTTACGCAGCGGGTATCAGATCAAAAAATCCTTTCGATGAAAACAAAGTTCATCCTGCAAAACCTTTTCCTTTAACTCAAAATAATATTGACTACATAAATCTGAGATTACAAAACGAAGATTGGGAGTTTTTGGGAGATTGTGCTGAAATTGCCAATCATCCGCTAGACGGAAATATTTTAATTTGTCATCCCGGATGTCACTATGAAATTGTATTGGTAACAAGCGGTGAACTTTTTGGAACCGTTTGGAATGTCGAATGCAATGGTGAAAACTCAAGTTGGCTTCCAGAAGGAAGAAAAGATAATGACAATCAAGTTCAAACTATCAATTTTGAAAATTGGTATGAGGAATGGTTAGACTTTTCCTTCTCAAAATTTAAGAAATAATGAAACTTTTAATCGCAAACGGTCATTTGATTGACCCAATCGGACAGGAAAATACGGGAATGAATGTTTTGATCGAGGACGGAAAAATTTCCGCTTGGTTAAAACCGGATGAGTCTGCGCCGGAAGATGCGGAGGTTTTTGATGCTTCGGGTTTGCTGGTCGCGCCGGGATTTATTGATCTGCACGTTCATTTGCGCGAGCCGGGACAGGAGCATAAGGAAACGATTGCGACGGGTTGCGCGGCGGCGGTGGCGGGCGGTTGGACGAGCGTTTGTCCGATGCCGAATACACAGCCGATCAACGACAACGCGGCGATCACGCGCTATATGATCGAACAGGCGGAACACGCCGGACTTGCAAATATTTTTCCGATTGGCGCGATCTCGAAAGAATCGAACGGCACGGAATTAGCCGAGATGGGCGAGATGAAAGCGGCGGGCGCGGTTGCCGTTTCGGATGACGGGCGACCTGTGCCGAACGCCGGAATGATGCGCCGCGCGATGCAGTATGCGAAGGATTTCGATTTGCCGGTCGTTGACCATTGCGAAGACAAATCTTTGTCGTCCGGCGGTGTGATGCACGAAGGAAAAATTTCTCTGCTATTAGGTTTGAAAGGAATGCCTGCGCTTGCCGAAGAGATTGACGCGGTGCGCGATATTATTCTGGCGAAAGATACGGGCGCACATATTCACATCGCGCACGTTTCGACGCGCGGCGCGATTGAAGTCGTGCGGCGTGCGAAAAATGAAGGAATAAACGTAACCTGCGAAGTCACGCCGCATCATTTCACTCTGACCGACACGGCGGTCGAAGGTTATGACACGAACACGAAAATGTCGCCGCCTTTAAGAAGTGAAGAACATTTAAAAGCGATTTTGGAAGGCATCAAAGACGGCACGATTGACGCGATTGCGACCGATCACGCGCCGCATCACGCGGACGAAAAAGCCCTCGAATACGACCGCGCACCGTTTGGAATTACCGGCTTGGAAACCGCCATCGGTCTGGCGTTTAACGAACTCGTCCATAAAGGAATTATTGATCTGGCGAAACTCGTCCAATTATGTTCGACGAATCCGGCAAAGATTTTCAAACTGAAAAATCGCGGAACTCTTGTTCCCGGCTCGTTTGCCGATCTTACAATTATTGATCCCGAACTCGAATGGACTTATCGCAATGCGGATTCAAGATCGAAATCGAAAAATTCGCCGTTTGATAATTGGAAATTTACGGGCGGTGTTGTCGCTACGATTGTCAGCGGCAAAATAGTTTATCGTCGTTGATTAAAGGCAATAAGCACCGATAAATAATTTATAAGACGAATAAGAAATTTTATCTGTTTTTGAAAAAAAGTCCGGCGAACAATATATATTTCCCAAATAGTTGATGAACGAAAAACAAAGAACGAAAATCAGCAAATTTTTAAGCCTTATTCTGCGGCATAAACCCGAAGAAATCGGTCTGACTTTGGACGAAAACGGCTGGGCGAATGTCGCTGATCTGAGAAATAAATGTGCCGATTACGGGAAATCTTTTACAATCACAGAACTCGAAGAAGTCGTTGCAACGAATGATAAAAAGAGATTTTCGTTTGATGAAACAAAAACGAAAATCCGCGCCAATCAAGGTCATTCCTTAGAAATTGAAATCGAATTCGAGAAAAAAATGCCGCCCGAAATTCTTTTTCACGGAACGGCTGAAAAAAATCTCGGCGTGATTTTTGCGGACGGTTTACGAAAAATGAACCGCCATCACGTGCATCTTTCGGCTGACACGGAAACGGCGCAAAAAGTCGGACAAAGACACGGAAAACCCATTATTTTCAAAATTAAAACAGCAGAAATGTTAAATGAAGGTTTTGAATTTTTCATTTCGGCGAACGGTGTTTGGCTCGTCGCGGAAGTTCCGCCGAAGTTTCTGGAAATTTATGAATCGTAAGGAATTTGCGCGAAAACGCCGTGAAATGGCGAAAAATTCGATTGATGAACTGCTCGAACTGCTTTCGAGCGAAAACCTCGAAACGCGTTTTTTAGCCGAAATGTGTCTGCGCGATGCAACTTCAACCTGACTGAACTTCAAATCGGCGAGTTCGCCGCAGGAAAGAGAAAAAGCTGTCGAAGAATGGAAAATCTGGTGGAAAGCGCGCGCCGGAAAATTTAAGAAACGCTTTATTTAACTTGAGTCTTAAGTCTTGATTTATTTACGACTAAAGACTAAAGACTCACGACTATTTTAGAAAACTTTACTTCAAGAATTTATTAAATCCCTAAAACTTAGTGTATAATCTCTCAAAGTTTTAACCTTCCCACTTTTTCAGTTTAAAAATTGCATATATTTGCCTATATTTCTAAGGCGTAAAAAAGGAGTTTTTTTAATTAATGTCAGATAATAAAAACTGGGGCGAAACTGTTGTCGGTTGGTTTATTGTCAAAGATGAAGATCAAAATAATCCTTCCGCATCGGCGGGCGAGGCGGATTTGACTGCTGACGAACTGATCGCCAAATATGCTAACCAAACGCCGCTCGGTGCAGATTTCGACGCGGCAGATTCCGGCGAAGTTTCAGACGCGCCGCCGCAAACCGACAACTTTGTTCCGTCAACATATATAACACCGCCGCCCGTCGAAAATGGTCAAGTTAATTTTGAAGCCGTCTATGAAGCCGGCGGAGTTGATGCGGAAGAACGCGAGCGCGTCCAAAAAGCAAAATCATTACTTGCATCTTTGCCGGAAACGACCGATTTTGCAACGAAAAAACAAATCGTCGAAGCGTCTTTGAAAGCGTTCGGCGTGCCGATTGAGAAAATTATCGAAGCGGGCGTGGCGGAGATCGAAGCTCTGGAATTTTATATCCGCAGCGGAAAAACCGATACCGAAAAACTTTTAAGGGAATCAACCGAACGCATTCAGCAGTATGAACTGGAAGTCCAGAATCTTCGTAAAATAATGGAAGAAAGAGTTTCAGAACAAAATACGGTAGTCGCGACGTGCAACGCGAAAAAATTGGAAACGCAGAAGATTTTAGAATTTTTCGGACGCGAAACGGTCGCGCAAGTCGTCAAAGATTCGCCGAAACTGCACGAACCGACGGAAAAAGTTGACTGAGTTTGCAGAGTTTAGCGAGTTTAGCAAGTTTTAGAAACTCAGAAAACTCAAAAAACTCAGTCAACTCAGTCAACTCGGTCAACTGAAAAAAAAGGAGAAAAAAGAATGTCATTGTTTAAGAGAATCGGAAATTTGTGGAAGGGTTTTTTATCTTTGTGGATTGCCGATATTGAAAAAGAGCATCCCGAAATCGCTTATGAGAACGCGATCAATTCGATGATCGAAAAATATTCGAAATTGAAAACCGCTACCGCCGGAATCATTCGCCGGCGTGATGATATTGACGAACGTTTTAAGAGAATTACGGCGGAATTGGAGCAGACCGAAGCCGAATTAGACACGGCGGTTGAAACCAATCAGGACGATCTGGCAATGGTTTTGATTCAAAAGAAAAACGCTTTGCAGACCGAACACGCCGAACTGACCGCCGAAGCCGAAAATGCGCGTTCCGATGCCGATTCCGCGAAAACTTCTCTGATGAGTGTTCAATCGGAGATTAAAAAACTGCAAGCCGAACGCGATACGATGATGGCGAAATTTCAATCGGCGCAGGCACGCGTCAAAATTCAGGAACAGCTCGACGGGCTTTCGGTTGACGAAGAAGTTCGCGCGCTTGATAATGTGCGCTCGCATATTAAAACAACGATTGCCGAAGCCAATCTCGGCAAAGAACTTTCCGAATCTTCTTTGGATGCACGGCTCGATAAACTGAAAAATCAGGTCGGCGACGTTCAAGCAAAAAAACAGCTTGAAGAAATGAAGGCAAAACGCGCCGCGCAGCAACAGCAAAACCAACAAAAAACACTATAAATAATGGTGAATTGTGAATTGTGAATGGCTAATTTTTTTAATCATTCATCGTTCATCATTTATCATTCACAATTAAAATTATGAAACTGACACCATTAGCAAAAGGATTTATTACGGTTGTAATTCTTGGAGTTATCGGGTTTTCACTTTGGTATTGGACGGGAAGCTCGATCAAAAATTGGGCGACGGGCGACACTGTCGCAAAGGAAGATATTAAAAGCGAGGACTTTAGTGCGCTCAAAAATCCGATCAATGATCCGAATTATAAAGACGGTTCAACAGGCGTTAATGTCCAACCGATCGGCACGGGAAAAATCAATCGTCCGTTGGTTGTCGCTATCAATACCTGGGCGGGACACGCGCCCGGAATCGTTTATAATCAAGGACTTAATCCAAGCGCGAATTCTTTCTACAAAAAGAATTTCGGAATGGACGTAAAGTTTGTGTTGATCGAAGACCCTTCGGCAAAATTAGCGGCGTTTCGCAAAGGCGATGTTGATATAATGTGGAACACGGTTGATAATTGGGCGCGTGAAGCCTCGATTTTAGCCGAGCAGAATCAACAGGCAAAATCAATCATTATGCAGGATTGGTCGCGCGGTGGCGACGGCATCGTTTCGCTCTCGTCAATCAAATCAATCGAAGATTTGAAGGGCAAAAAAGTTGCTGTAACGCAGTTTTCGCCGTCGCATTTTCTGCTTCTGTATTTATTGTCGCAATCGGGTTTGTCGCCGGAAGACCGCAATGCTGTGGAAAAAAATATGGTGTTCACAACCGATGCCTCGCTCGCAGCAGCGGCTTTTCGCTCGAAAAATGTTGACGCGGCGGTAACCTGGGAACCGGATCTATCCGGCGCGGTCGAAGCCCGCGGCGATGAAGCGCGAATTCTTGTTTCGACCGCGGCGGCGACGAATGTGATTGCCGACACTTTGGTTGCGCGGCAGGACATTATTGATAAATATCCTGAAACGATCCGCGATTTTGTCAATGGCTGGTTTGACGGCATCGAAATGATGCGGACGAATCCTAATCCTTCAAATAATATCGTCGGCAGAGAATTAAAACTCGACGATGAAACCGTTTCGGGAATGCTTTCAGGTTTGAAACTTACGCCGTACGCCGATAACGCGCAGTTTTACGGTTTGACCGGCGCCAAGGCGCATTATGAAACGCTTTTCGATACGGCGTTCGTCATCTGGCGCAAAAAAGGTCTGGTCAATAAAACGGTTTCGGCAAAAGATTGGGCGGATTCGCGGTTTGTCGCCAATCTCGCGTCAAAATATCCGGGACAAAAGGTTGAAGAAAAAGCGGTTGTTGCCAAAGCACCGTCAAAAGAAGACGTGCCGATCTTGCAGCAACAGATTCAAATTCAATTCACACCCGGAAGCGACGAGATTATGGCGGGATCTTTCTTTTTGCTCGATAAACTCGGCGAATTGATGACTTCGTTCGGAAGCACGGTTTTGCGCGTCGAAGGCAATACCGACAGCACCGGCGGACAATCGGTCAATGCGCCGCTCTCGGAAAGACGCGCGGTTTCGGTGAAAAATTACATCACAAAAAATTTCCCGAACATCAAACCCGAACGCTTCCAGACCATCGGACGCGGTTCGGCAAATCCGGTCGCCGATAATACGACCGAAGCCGGACGGCAAATGAATCGCCGTACCGATATTAAGGTAATTCTGGCAAATGAATAACTAATAATGGTGAATGAAGAATGGTGAATTAAATACCATTCATCATTCACCATTCATCATTCACCATTCACCAATAAAGTATGGAACTTCGACAACCATTGCCGCGCTCGAAAGCACTTACCATCAGTTTTATCGCGCCGATTCTGCTGATTGCGGTTTGGTGTATTCTGACTTATGGAGGTTTCGTCAGTGAAGACACTTTGCCGACTCCGACCGAAGTCGTGCGCGGAACGCTGCAGCTTTTTATTCAATATGATCTGGCAAGTTCGGTCTGGGTTTCCACCAAAAGAATTGTCTTTGCTTTTCTGCTAGCGGCGGCGGTTGCTCTTCCGCTCGGCGTTTTTATGGGCGCATTTGAACCCGTCAATCGTTTTTTTGAGCCGATTATGGCACCGCTCCGATATATGCCGATTTCGGCGTTTATTCCGCTTCTTATCTGGTATTTGGGAATTTATGAAAAGCAAAAGATCGCCTTTCTTTTTATCGGTGTTTTCGTCTATCTTCTGCCGGTCGTCGTCAATGCAATCCGCGCCGTACCGGAAGAGTTGGTGCAAACCGCTTTGACGCTCGGTGCAAGTAAATTTCAGGTGATTTACAGCGTTTTAGTTCCGGCGGCTCTGCCTGATATTTTTGATTCATTTCGCGTAATGAACGCGATTCTCTGGACTTATGTAATTTTAGCCGAAGCCGTAAATCCCGAAGGCGGTTTGGGTTATATGGTCGAACTGGCGCGAACACATCAAAAAGTTTCGTGGTCGTTTGCGGGTTTGATCGTCATCGGCGGAATCGGATTAATCACCGATTTTATACTTCGTGGAATTTCAAATTTGCTTTTCCGTTGGCGCGAAAAAGCCTTCCATACTTAAATGCAGGAACAAACTGAAATAATAAATAATTCAACAGAAAATAATGCGCTCAAATTAAGCGTCAAAGACCTTTCCGTCACTTACGTCGGGCGCGACGGCGAAAAAACGGAAGCTGTCAAAGACGTTTCGTTTGACGTTCCCGACAAACCTGAAGCGGGCGAAATTATCGTTTTTTTAGGACCTTCGGGTTGCGGCAAATCAACGATTTTAAAGGCAATTGCGGGTTTAATGCCGCCGACTCAAGGCGAGATTTTTGTTGACAATAAAAAAGTTACGGATGTCGGACGTGATCGCGGAATGGTTTTTCAGGCTTACACATCGTTTGCGTGGCTGACCGTTCGCCAAAACGTCGAATACGGTTTGAAGCTCCAAGGCGTTGACAAAGGAAAACGCCGCGAGCTTTCCGATGAAATTATTAAACAGGTCGGTCTGGCGGATTTTACCAATCGTTATCCGAAAGACCTGTCCGGCGGAATGAAACAACGCGTGGCGATTGCGCGAACACTAATTAATAATCCGCGCGTCGTTTTGATGGACGAACCGTTCGGTGCGCTCGATCCGCAGACGCGCTGGGGAATGCAGAGTTTATTGCTCGATATTTCGCACAAGGAAAACAACACGATCATTTTCGTTACGCACGACGTTTCCGAAGCCGTTTATCTGGCTGATACGGCGTATGTTTTATCGCATCGCCCGGCGCAAATCGTTCACCGCATTGACGTTCCGCTTTTTCCGACAAAGGATATTACATTAAAATCAACAGCGGAATTTCGCGCCGTCGAAAATCAATTACTGCAAATGCTTTATGAGAATTAAAAACGTACCGCCGCCGTCCCGGCGGATGTCGTGACGGCGTCTCGCACTCACGAAGTGGCGGCAAGATGCCGCCAGGACAGCCAGCGAGACGCTGGCGGTACACAGTTTGATAGACTAAATTTAATGAGTTCTTCGCAAAAACAAAAATTTCCGAATCAGCGGCAGATGACGCAGCAGAAAAATCGTGCCGCGCAAGCGACGCAGAATATTCATTTGTCGGAAATTCCGAATCTCGAAGCCACGCAAGATAAATTTCCCGAAAAGCCTTCTTATTTAAAATACGCTTTTGCCAATCCGTATAATCTCGCGCTACTCGGCGGCGCGGTCGCCGCTTCCATTTTGACGCTTAATCCGTTTATCGCCGTCGCTGCGCTCGGACTCGAAGGTCTCTGGCTGCTTCACGGTTCGCAGTCGCGCTTTATGCAACGCGCCCTTTGGGATCCGATTTTCAAACAGGAAAAACTCGAATTCGACAAACAGCACCGGATGGAACGCGTCAACAGTTTGAGCCAATACGGGCAGCAGCGCGTGATGAATCTGATCGGCAGAGAACAGCAGATTCAGCAGCTTGCCGCGCAAAATCCATCGTTTACGGGAAATCTTCTGCGCGATGAACTGGCAAAAACTTCGATTCTGGTCAATTCGTTTATCGATCTCGGTCTGACCTGCGCGCGTTACGAAAATTATCTGAATACGGTTGACGTTAAAGAACTTACGGACGAACTGGCACGCTGGAAACATTACGTTGATGCTAATAAAGACAAATCTTCCGAGATCGAATTTCAAATTGCGAACAAGAACTTGATCGTTCTATCAAAAAGAATCGAACGCGTACAGGAAATCCGCCGTTATTTAAATGTCGCCTACGGGCAGCTTGATCTGATCGAAAATTCATTTAAATTGATCGCCGACCAAATCGTGACAATGCAATCGCCGAGCGAGCTTTCCGGTCAGCTTGACGAATTATTAGACGGCGTTGAAAGCATCAAGGAAACCGCGATCGAAACTGAAAACATCTTGAAAACTTTGTAGGAATATTTAACCGCGAAAATGTAAGAATAATTATCCACAGATAAACACAGATGAACACAGATTTAAGAAAATGATAAGATCAAAGTTTTAAAAATCAAAAAAATATCTGTGTGTATCTGTGTTCATTTGTGGATAAAATATTTTCCCGAAAAAAAACAGTTATTATGAGCGAAACAAAGACTTTACCGAATTGGGCGGAAGACCTGCGCAAGCGTTATTTGCGCGGCGAATCTTCGATGTTTATTTTGCACGGCAATGTTTATGACGTTGTTTTAAATGATGGGAAAATGCTCGGTTTAACCGAATTTTTAACCGATGTTCTGCTCAAAGATTCGCGCGATACGATCGTTGCCTACAATGTTTCTTCCGGCGCGAGGTTTCCGAAACGTGCGGAAAATTTTCCCGATTGGCAATCAATCGCCGTCGAAACGGACAAAGCGAAAGTTTTGACGTTGATCGAACGCGCCATTCGTTTGACGGAAAAAACGGCGGTCATTCTCGAATACGCCGAATCAATCGCTCCGGCGGGCGATCCGGGTTTTCAGATGGACACCGACCGCGCTTCGATCGTAACTCTGCATCGCTGGTCGTTTTTGCCGGAAATCGAACGCGGCGATAATATCATAATTTTAATCGCCGAAAACATCGCCGAACTCGCGGCAAAGATCATTTCAAACCCGAAAGTCTCCGTCATCGAAATTCCGATGCCCGAATATGAAACACGCGAACAGGTCGTAAAACTAACCGATTCGCGTCTTTCAGAAGAAGATTGCAAGCGTTACGCGGAAGCGACCGCCGGTTTGAAATCGGTTCAAATTTCCTCGATTTTATTGCCTGCGCCGCAGCAGGAAAATGAACTACACGACCGCGAAGATTATATTTCGACGATTTTGGGAAATTCGCCCGACGCCAAAGAACGCGCTCACAAACTCGCCGCGCTGACCGCCGGAATGAGCCGCGATGAGATCAAGAAAATCGTCGCGCCGGACGCGCAGGCAGTTGAAAGCAAATCAAACCCGCTCGAACGCGCTAAGGAAGAAGCCGATAAATTGATTGCCAGAAGAAAGCGCGAAATCATCGAGCGCGAATGCTTCGGCTTGGTCGAATTCGTCCAGCCGGAATACGGTTTCGAGGTCGTCGGCGGCATGGAAGAAGTCAAAAAAGATCTGCTCGTTATTACCGACAGTATTAAAAAAGGAAATCGCAGCCGCGTGCCGATGGGAATTCTTTTCACGGGTCCGATGGGAACGGGCAAGACCTTTGTCGCCGAAGCGTTTGCCAAAGAATGCGGTCTGACAACGATCAAGATGAAAAATTTCCGCTCGAAATGGGTCGGTGCGACCGAGGGAAACTTAGAAAAAATTCTCAACGTCATCAAAGCGATCGGACAGGTGATCGTGATAATTGACGAAGGCGACCGCGCTTTCGGCAACACCGACGGCGACGGCGACGGTGGCACTTCTTCGCGCGTAATTGCTCGAATAAAAGAATTTATGTCCGACACATCGAATCGCGGGCGAATTCTTTTTTTGGTAATGACTAATCGCCCCGATAAATTAGACGTTGACTTAAAACGCGCCGGACGGCTCGACCGCAAAATCCCCTTTCTCTACGTGCAAACGCCGGAAGAAGTCGAAAATATTGCTAAAGCTCTGCTTCGTAAAAACAAGATCAAAACCGAAGTTGATCTCGCAAAATTGACCAAAGATTTTTCCGCAAAACTCGTCGGCTACAGCAACGCCGATATCGAAGCCGTAATTTTAATGGCAAACGACGACGCGGCGCGCGAACTCGGCGACAATGCAATGGTCGAGAAAAAACATTTCACCAAAGCAGCGGAAGATTATTTCCCGAGCCGCGACATCGAACTGCTTGATTACATGGAACTTCTCGCCGTCTTCGAATCTTCGAGCCGCCGCTTTCTGCCGAAAAAATACGAGAATATGACACCCGAAGATTTGGATAGGAAATTAAGAGAATTAAGACTCAGAATCGGAAACCGAAGATAAAAATTAGCCACGAACAAACACAAAATTTCACGAAAACTTTATTTTATTTTTCGTGTCCATTCGTGTTTGTTCGTGGCTAAAATTCTTTTGTGGTAAATTTCTTTTATGAATGTTGATGAACAAAGCTATCGCGAAAAGGTTTATGAAATCGTCCGCAAAATTCCGTCGGGGCGCGTGATGACTTACGGGCAAATCGCCGAAATCCTCGGCGAAGGCTACACGGCGCGAACGGTCGGTTATGTGATGCACGCGGCGGAAACGGAAAATGTTCCGTGGCAGAGAGTTATCAATTCGCAAGGGAAATGTTCGACCGATAAATTATTGCTGCCGCACAATATTCAGCAAAAAATCCTCGAAGACGAAGGCGTTGTTTTTAACGAAAAAGGCAAATGCGATCTGAATATTTACCGCTGGTTTCCCGAAGGTTTTGAGGAGAAAGATAGCGACAAACAGCCGAGTTTATTTGGTTAACTTTATTTTCCCAATTTCATTTCACACATTTTGCTCCCGGGTCAAGCGCACTCTTAAAATATAAACTTCATTTTCCTTGATCGAAAACAAAATGCGATAAACATTCGGCTTTTTGCCGTATAAAAGTTGTCTGACAATTTCATCGAAAGCGTCGCTTTCCGAAATTACCGGACAGCGTTCGGGAAATTTGGAAAGTGTCGCGATTGCCTCGCTGATTCCCCAAAGCCAGTTTTCGGCAAATTCGGGATTATTTTCTAAAAACCATGTGTTTATTTCAAAAATATCGGCTTTGGCGGACGGTGTGATGAGAACCCGGTAGTTCATCCGATAATCTCCGGTTTATTTTCAAATAATTCTTTGAAAACCGCTTCAACCGTTTCGCCTTTTCCCTCTTTCATTTCCGCAATAGCAGGTTTAAGAGCTTCGATTGTTTCGATTCTTTCCGCCAGTTCGAGCAGTTTTTGATAGCTTCCGGCATCCTGCACGACTAATTCGGCTTTGCCGTTAATTGTTAAAATAATAGGTTTTCCCGTTTCTCTCATCTGTTCGAGAAATTCGTTTGTGTTTCGTTTAAAGTTTGAAAGCGAATTTATTTCATCCCGCAAGTTGATCATTTTTTAATTCTCCTTAACATCATATTTGCATTAAATTTAATGCAAATAAAACGAAAAGTCAAAATTTTATTTTTCACTTCTCAATTTTCATTTCTCATCTGCCCCATTTTAATTTATTTCTTAAAACGTCAAAATAATTGCGGTTTTGCGGTTGGATCAGATTAAAATTCGTTTTGCTTTTGCGGATTTTTACGTAATCGTGGGTTTGCATTTGATAGCCGACTTGTCCGTCAAGAGTCATCACAACACCATCGCTTTTGTTGACGAGGCGCAGACTGATTTCCGCCGTGTCGGGCATCACAATCGGACGATTTGTCAGTGTAAAAGGACAGATCGGCGTTAAAACGACGGCGTTCATCGAAGGATAAATGATCGGTCCGCCCGCGGAAAGATTATACGCGGTCGAACCCGTGGGCGTGGAAATGATCAGACCGTCGGCTCGGAATGAGTTGACGAAAAGATTATTGAGATTTACTTCGACCTCGATAATCCGCGCTAAAACAGCTTTGTTAATAACGACATCATTAAGAACTCTTCCGGAAGCGAGTATTTCATCGCCACGCCAGAGTTCGGCATCGAGCATTACGCGTCCGTCGGTTTGATAATTTCCGTCGAGAATCGCTTCGAGCGCGGAATACATTTCTTCGATGCGAAATTCGGTCAGATAGCCGAGACTTCCGTAATTTATACCTAAAACCAGAACTTCCCTTTCGCCCGTCAGGCGTGCGGTCGAGATCATCGTGCCGTCGCCGCCTAAGACGACGATCAAATCCACGTCTTTTTTGAATTTTTCAACGTCAATCGCTTCAAATTCGCAGACTTCGGCTTCGCGGCGCGGTTCGCCGACCACGGAAATTCCACGCTTCTTAAACCAGGACGGCAATTCGCAAGCCGTCGCCCAGGCTTCTTCGTCATTCGGTTTGACGACAATACCGACACATTTTATTTCTTTATTTTTCATCTTTATCTTTAGTTTGCAGGAAGTTTTCAGGAAGTTTTCAGAAAGTTCTAAAACTCTGAAAACTCTGAAAACTTCTGAAAACCCGGTTAATCATTAAATAATTGATGTCAAACTGCAAGTTTATTCCGTGCATCAAAGATAAAAATGCAAGATTGACCGCGGCGGCATTGGATTTTACAAATTTATCTGATAAAATCGCGGATTGTTCCGGATAATAACTAAATAAAATTCTTCAATATACAGGAAACTAAAAGATGTTAAAGTTTTTCAAACGTATGGAAAGAGCGAGAAATTTCGTTCTTTTGCTTTTTTCAATTGTATTGGTCGCCAGTATGGTTTTGTTCTATGCGCCGACCGGAAATATCGCAACCGATCTGACGCGCAATGAGGAAACAATTGCCAAAGTTGACAGCGAAAAGATAAAGGTTTCAGAAGTTGCGCGGCAACAGGAAACGATGAGCCAGTTCGGACGATCTTTTCCCGCTAAAATGATGCTTGACGGAATGATTCGTGAGCGAATTATTCGCATTGAAGCCGCCCGACTCGGTTTAACGGCAACCGATGCCGAAGTTGCCGCGCAGATACGTGAACAATTTAAATCCGATGACGGAAAGCCTTTCGATCCGAAGATTTACGAAAACAACGTAACCAGACAATTCGGCAGCGTTGTCGCATATGAACAGATTGTCCGCGACGAAATCAGCGGTCAAAAACTCGAAGCCTTTTTGACTTCGGGCGTGACTGTTTCCGAAACGGAAGTTTTGGACGATTACAAACGAAAAAATACAAAATTTGATATTAGCTATGTTCCGGTTACGGTCGCAGATTTGGCGCAAACCTTAAAACCGACCGATGAAGAAGTTCAGGCTTATTTTGAAAAAAACAAACAGAGCTATTTTATCAGTATGCCGCAAAAGAACATTCGCTATATTTTTCTGAACACAGCAAAAATCGGCGAAAAACTAACGATTTCGGACGAAGATATTAAAGCTGAATTCGACAAATTGCCGGAAGACCGTAAAATTGCCGGCGTTCAAGGGCAACAAATTGTTTTGCGTGTTCCGAAACCGGAAATGGAAGCCGATTATCAGCAAAAAGCTAACGGGCTTGCGGCTCAAGCCAGAAAAGACGGCGGGAAAATTTCCGAAGAAGCCTTTGGCGAACTTGCCAAAGGACAATCGGAAGATCCCGCAACCGCCTCGAACGGCGGGAAAATTCCCGGTTTGATTCGTGAAAATCCGGCAAATCCGACCGATCCTTATCAAAGACTTCTAGCAATGCAGCCGGGCGAAGTCAGCGAGCCGATAAAATACGAAAACAGATTTTTCATCTTGCGGCGCGGCGAAGCAGTCCCGAAAACCTTTGAAACCGCTAAAAACGAACTCGAAGTAAGTATGCGAAACCGCCGCGCGTATGCCGCCGCCGCCGAACTTGCCAATAAAGTTACCGAGCGTTTGAAAGCGGAAAAAGACGTGCAAAAGGTCGCTGCCGAATTTGCCGCGCAAGCGAATATGAGCGTTGACACGATGGTCAGAGAAACAGGTTTTGTAAAACCGGGCGACGAGGTTAAAGATGTCGGCGTTTCCGATCAGTTTGAACAAGGCATTGCCGGACTCGAAAATGCCAACGATGTCGGTGATAAAGTTCCCGTTCCGAACGGTTTTGCCGTTCCGCTACTCGTTGAAAAACGCGAACCGCGTGCTGCCGAACTCGCCGAAGTCCGGGAAAAAGTAACGGAAGCCCTCAAACTTGAACAAGCCCGTAACAGAGTTGAAGAAATTGCCAAGGAAATCGCCGCAAATGCCGGTTCGGCAAGCGGTCTGAACGCCGCCGCTCAGAGCAAAAATTTGAAAGCTGAAGAATCGAAAGATTTTGTTATCGGTTCGCCGCTCGGTCAAGGTCCGACCGCGACAACTTCCGAAGCTCTCGAAAATGCAATCTATGCTCTGCAACCCGGTGAAGTTACAAAAACACCAATTAACATTGGTGAAAATTGGTTTATTGTCGGCGCAAACAAACGTGCGGAAGCCAGTATGGAAGAATTTGCCCAACAGCGCGATCAGTTGACGCAATCAATGGCGCAAGGCAAACGCCAGCAGGTTTTCTCCGATTATCTGGCAAGCCGTCAGCGCGAAATGGAAAGTGCCGGAAGAATAACAATCTATAAAGATGCTTTGGCACAGCTCGACGCACTTCCGACCGCCGGACAACCTTCGCAGCAGGAAATGCTCCAACAGCAAATTCAACAACAAATAATGCAGCAGCAACAGCAACAAGCTCCGCCTCCGCCGCAGCAATAGAGCGGAGAAGAATTTAACAATAAAAAAGCGGACTTGAAATTTCAAGTCCGCTTTTTTTTGCCGCAAATTAAACTATGGAGTTTATTTTTGATCGTCATAAATCATTATTTATCTGTTTCTTAGAGCTTTTCAAGATTGGATATAGGGTCAGAACCGTATATTTATTCCTTAACCGCTCTAGTTCACAAATAAATGTCAGACTCTTCGGAAAAAGATGATGACTGATAAAATTTGTTGCGATTAGATCAATCTTCTATTCCGACGGTTGATCCAATCTAATCTTTTTTTAACTGCTCAAAAATCAAAAAAAGTATGGTCTCAAATTCCTTAATGAACTTTGAGACCATACTTTATTATCCAGTATTCCAGACTTATTTTGAAGACTTGATCGCCGCTAAATATCTGGCAAGTTCTTCCCTGACTTTCGGGAATAAGAAGAACAGACCGATCATATTCGGGAAAACCATCGCAAAAATCATCGCGTCGGAAAAATCTATAACCGAACCGAGCGATGCCGCCGAACCGATAACGACAAAAACCAAAAACAGGAATTTGAAGGTTAAATCAACAGCGGTTGATCGTCCGAACAGATATTTCCACGCTTGCAAACCGTAATATGACCACGAAATCATTGTCGAAAATGCAAATAAAACAATGGCAATCGTTAAGACGTATCGGAAACCGGGCAAAACGTCATCGTAAGCGCGTGAAGTCAAATCAACACCGCCGACCGACGCGCCGCCGATCAAAACTTGTCCCCCCTGTCCGCCATAGACAAAAAATTCGTTATTCATATTAAACAGAACGATAACGAGTGCCGTCAGAGTACAAATGACGACCGTATCAATAAACGGTTCAAGCAAAGCGACGATGCCCTCGCTCGCCGGATATTTCGTGCTGACCGCCGAGTGAGCGATTGCCGCCGAACCTGCGCCCGCTTCGTTTGAAAAAGCAGCGCGGCGGAAACCCTGAATGATAACACCGATAATGCCGCCAACACCGGCTTCGGGAGTGAACGCGCCGGAAATTATTTGCATAATCGCGGCAGGAATCTCGGTAAAATGTCCCAGAATGATAATCAATGATGCGATAATGTAAATGACCGCCATTGCCGGAACGAGTTTTTCGGTAACCTTCGCAATGCGTTTGATGCCGCCGATAATCACGATTCCGACCAAAACCGCCATAATTACTCCAATGATGGTTTTAGTCGCGCCGCCATCAGCTCCCATCATCGTCATCAATTGCGCGGTTGCCTGATTTGCCTGAAACGCGTTGCCGCCGCCAAAACTTCCGCCGACGCACATAATCGCAAAAAATACCGCGAAAACCTTACCGACCGTTGAATAGCCAATGTCGGCAAAACCTTTCGAGAGATAATACATCGGACCGCCGTAAACAGTTCCGTCCGGTTCAATATCACGGTATTTAACACCGAGCGTACATTCGACGAATTTGGAAGACATTCCCAAAAGTCCGGCAATAATCATCCAGAGCGTCGCCCCCGGACCGCCGATGGCAATGGCAACCGCCACGCCCGCAATATTCCCCAAACCGACTGTGCCGGAAACCGCCGTGGCAAGCGCCTGAAAATGGCTGACTTCGCCATCGTGCGATTCGTCTCTGATCGTATCAACCACGTCGCCGTCAACGATATTGACTTCCGCGTGCGAATCGGCTTTGGCGTGTTCAATCTCGTCATATTTTCCTCTGACGACCTGAAGAGCCAGCGGAAACAAGCGGATATTAACAAAGCCGAAGACAATGGTAAAAAATGCCGCGCCGAATATCAAAACAACCAGAACAATCGGAACGCCTTCGTAAATCGGAAAAAAAACCAGCCAACCCCACCAATCGGCAATCGGCTTAAATGCTTCGTCAATTCTCTGATCCAAACCTTTTTCCTGAGCTGAAACCAGTATCGGTAACAGCAAAACAGACATTAGCGAAAGCACATATTTGAAAACTTTAAGTTTCATAAATACCTCTCAAATTAAAATTACTGCGTTAGATTAAAAATTTGCTTGCCTTGAATCGTATGGCGCGATACGCCGTTCAATAAGGGAAAGTTAAGAAATTCCAAGAATTGTAGCCCATTTTAAAAACAATTGCACGAGCAATCATTAAATTTATGTAAAATAGAAAGATAAAACAGAAACTGTTAAACTTTTCGGCAAGATTGAGCAACAATAAAATTTATATGAAAAATGAAGATGAAAAAATTTCAGGCACTTTTGCGCCGGAAAAAGGCGATATGAGCGCGGAAGATTTCCGCAAGATCGGTTATGAATTAGTTGATTGGATCGCCGGATATTTTGAAAACCTCGAACAAATGCCCGTGTTGTCGCAGATCGAGCCGAATTGGCTCAAAGAAAGTCTGCCCAAATCCGCGCCGGAAAAAGGCGAGGATTTTGCCGATGTTTTAAAAGATGTTGATCAATTGATTTTGCCCGCGGTTACGCACTGGAATCATCCGAATTTTCACGGGCTTTTTTCGACTTCGACGAGCAGTGTCGGCGTTTTCGGCGAGATGCTTTCCGCCGCGTTCGATATGAAGGCGATGCTCTGGCGCACGTCTCCCGCTTCGACCGAACTCGAACCCGTCGTGCTTGATTGGCTGCGGAAGATGATGGATTTACCCGAAGATTTCAAAGGAATAATTTACGACACGGCTTCGATCTCGACTCTGCATGCGATTTCGATGGCGCGTGAAAAATTAAATCTCGGAATCCGCGAGCGCGGAATGAGCGGACGAACCGATTTGCCGCTTTTGCGAGTTTATTGTTCGGAGCAAACTCATTCTTCGATTGATAAAGCTGTGATTCTTTTAGGTTTAGGGCAAGAATCTCTGGTCAAAATTCCGACCAATGAACGCTTTGAAATTGAAGTTGAAAAATTGCGCGAAGCGATTTCCGATGACAAAGCGGCGGGACATCTGCCGCTTTGCGTTATTGCGACCATCGGCACGACTTCGAGTTCGAGCGTTGATAATGTCGAACGCATTGCCGATATTTGCGAGCGCAATAATCTCTGGCTGCACGTTGACACGGCGTATGCCGGAAGCGCGGCAATCGTGCCGGAATTTCAAAATTATTTTAAGGGAATCAACCGCGCCGATTCGGTCGTGACGAATCCGCACAAATGGCTGTTCACGCCGTTTGATCTTTCCGTGCTTTATGTTAAAGATTTGGATTTGCTTAAACAAACCTTTTCGCTCGTCGCCGAATATTTAAAGGTTTCTGAAACCGTTACGAATCAGATGGATTACGGAATTCAGCTCGGTCGGCGTTTTCGTTCGCTGAAATTATGGTTTGTGATGCGCTATTTCGGGCAGGAAGGTTTGATTTCCCGAATTCGCGAACATTGCCGTCTGGCGCGGCTGTTTGCCAATTGGGTTGATGACTCGACGGATTTTGAAATGCTCGCGCCGGTTCCGTTCGCGCTGGTGTGTTTTCGCGCCTGCCCGAAAAATATTGATGATTTAGACGCGCTCAATGAAAAAATAATGAATGAAATCAACGCTTCGGGCGATGCGTATCTGTCGCATACAAAACTTAACGGAAAATTTACTTTACGTTTATCGGTCGGAAGTATTAGAGTTGAGGAAAGACATTTGCGAAAGGTTTGGGATTTGATAAATGAAATTCGTCAAAGAATCAATAATTAAAGCCTCGCCGGAGAGAGTTTTTGCGTTCCACAAATTGCCCGACGCTTTCGAGCGTTTAGTTCCGCCGTGGGAAAACGCGAAGATTATTCAGAAAGCGGATATTTCCGTGATCGGTTCGCGGGCGATTATCGAGCAGAAGATTTTAGGTTTTATCCCGACGCGCTGGGTTGCCGAGCATACGAAATACGATCCGCCGCGCGAGTTTGAAGACGTACAGATTTCCGGTCCATTTAAAAGTTGGCGGCATCGGCATATAATTTTACCGCACGAAACCGGCGCGATTTTGCGCGATGAAATCGAATATGAACCGCCAATGTCGTATCTCGGGATGGCGATGACACCGTTTATCGTTTCCCCGAAAATCGAAAAAATGTTTGAATATCGACACGAAGTTACGCGAAAATGGTGCGAAGATGAAAAAGTCTAGGAAGTCTGGAAGGTCTAGGAAGTCTAGCCAGAAAAAAATCTTTTGACTTTCCAGACTTCCTAAACTTCCTGGACTTCCTGGACTAAATAATTATGCTGACACATATAGTTTGTTGGAAATATAAATCTGAAATTACCGAAGAACAGCGCAAAGAACATATTGCAAAACTGAAGAATTTGCCGAATGTGATTCCGCATATTTTAAGTTTTAATGTCGGAAGCGATATTCTGCATCTCGAACGATCGTTTGATACGGGTTTGGTTGCCGTTTATCCAGATATTGAAGCGTTGAATTTTTATACCGATCACGCCGAACATCAAAAAGTCGCGGCTTTGGGCAAAGAAATCGCCGAACGGGTTGTTTCAGTTGATTTTCTAAACGAATGAAACTTTGGAAAAAAATAGTTTTGATACTTTTCGGCGTTGTGTTTTTGGCGCAGCTTCCTTTTATTTATCAACGATTTCACAAAGGCAGTCTGACACGGAAGATAGCTTTGATGAAAGCCGAAAACTCAATTCTGCTAAATGAGGAATACAATGAATTTAAAGGAATAATGCACGTTCACACATCTCTGGGCGGACACAGCACCGGACAATTCAATGAATTAATCGAAGGAGCGCAGAAAAATGAACTCGATTTTGTCGTGATGACCGAACACGCTTCGGCTTTTTTTGACACTGCCGCGATGACGCTCAACGGCTTTCACGGAGGCGTTTTATTTGTCGGCGGCAACGAGATGGATACGGAACATCAAGATAGATTTTTGCTTCTTCCCGGAATGAAAAATGCCGAAGAAATGACCCGCGAAAGCACCGAAAATTTTCTTTCCATTATTCATTCACAGGAAAAACTCGCGATTATTACTTATCCCGAAAAATTCAAAGCCTGGGATTCCGACTTTGACGGCATCGAAGTTTTCAATATGCACACAAAAGCAAAAAAAATGAATGCGCCGTATTTATTTTTTGACGCGCTCTGGTCTTACGGAACATATCCTGAATTGACTCTGGCAAGTTACTTTACACGCCCGGATGAGAACTTGAAAAAATTCGATGAAATATCGGCAAAGCGAAAAATTATGCTGACTGCCGGAACTGATGCTCACTCAAATATCGGCTTTCATCTATTTGGCGACGACGCGGGAAATAAATTGCTCAACATCAAACTCGATCCTTACGAAAGTATTTTAAAGATCGTACGCACCCATATTATACTTGAAAAAGACAAACAACTTACCGAAAAGACTTTGCTCGAAGCGATAAAAAACGGTCATACATTTATCGGTTTCGATGTTTTTTCGGACACACGCGGTTTTTTCTTTGCGGCGGGAAACGGACAGGAATCACGCATTATGGGCGACGAAATTTCTTTTATCGAAAATCAAACCGAATTAAAGATAATTTCGCCGCAAACTTCGCGTTTTTTAATTTTTAAAAACGGTGAAAAATTTTCCGAAACAGCTGATATTAAAGAATTAAATCTGCCCGTAACTGAAAAAGGAACTTACCGCGTCGAAATTTATCTCGATTCAATCGGAAGTCCTTTTGATCAAATGCCTTGGATTATTTCTAATCCGATTTTCCTAAGATAATTTGAATAAAAGTTAAATACTTTTCACTAAATCATAAAATCTTTTAAGCGGATGAGCAAAAATTTTATACCAATTTGAAAAATACAATTTGTTGAAAATAAAAACTTTCTGCAACTCGCCTGTAACTCAAAACTTTCTGTGAACTGCTTATCGTTCAATATCCGATTTCAATTATCCATTGGTGTTTATAATTTTTTTTCTAAAAAAAGCGTTTCGCCGTAAGGATTTTGATAATACGGCGGAATTTCGCGGAAACCGTAAGATTCATAGAGTTTTACGGCTTGTCCCATTTTCGGCGGAAAGGTATCGAGCCGCATTTTTTTGTAGCCGATTTTTCGTGCATCTTCCAGTAATTTTTCAATCAAATTTATACCGATTTTTTGTCCGCGAAAGTCGTCTTTGACAAAAAGCCTTTTCATTTCGCAGACTTCATTTTCCAATTTTCTGAGAGCAATACAGCCGGCAATTTTTTCATTTGAAAAAGCAAGAAATAAGCGTCCGTCAGGAACAGCATATTTGCCCGGAAGATTCGCTACTTCTTCTTCAAAATTCTGAAAACAAAGGTTTAAGCCAATCAGCGATTCGTATTCAAAAAAAAGTTTTCGTGCATATTCAATGTGTTCCGGTGTTTCGGCATTAATTATTTCAAGCATATTTTTGACTCAGGCAAATCCAAGGTTTTGCAATTTTTCCAGAGTGATTCCTTCCGCATCTTTTTCTTTATAAAGCAAAATCCGCTCGACATATTTGGCAATCACGTCGGCTTCCAAATTTACCGCATCGCCTGATTTTAGGCTCGAAAGATTCGTCAATTCCCAGGTTTTCGGAATTACGGCAATTTCAAAAAATTCGTCCGCTAAACTCGCAATTGTCAGCGAAATTCCCTCGACCGAAACCGAGCCTTTTAAAACGAGATACTGCCCGATTTCTTTCGGAAACGCGACGCGCACCGTCCAAAAATCGCCGTCCTGCACGGCTTGCAAAAGTTTTCCCCGCCCGTCAACGTGTCCTTGAACAATATGTCCGCCCAAACGCGTTGCGGGCGTAACGGCGCGTTCGAGATTTATTTTCGATCCGATCTTTAAATTTCCGAGCGTCGAACGATTCAGAGTTTCCCGCGAAACATCTGCCGTAAAAGAATCTTTTTTGATATTCAAAGCCGTCAGACAAACGCCGTTGACCGCAATCGAATCGCCTTCGTTCGTATTTTCGGTAACAATATGCGCTACAATTTTTATCTTCGCACCGCCCGCGTAATTGTCTAAAGATGCGATTTCCCCTAATTCTTCGATAATTCCTGTGAACATTAACTCTTTTATTTCCTTATAGTTACGGAGTGTTACGGAGTGGTTTTGACTGTATTTCTACATAAAGCCTTTTCACTTAGTAGCACTCAAAAGTGATGAGTATTAGCTACATTTCTCGACACATAGTATTGAAAATGCAGGTTGGATTTGATAGACTGCTTTTGCTTATTCAGTCTGATATTCAATTATCAAAGACCGCGCCGTTAGTTTGTCGAGAACTGGCGGCTTTTTTTCTTTTTAAAATCTTCAAATAATTATTTTATACGCTCACTTTTTCGCTGATCGGAGCTTGCAGCTTTTTAATTTGCCGCGCTTCGAGAGCTTCAAATATAAACTCGAAATATTTTGGCACTTCATTCACGCCGATCTCATATTTTGAAATCGTGCTTGTGGACATTTCAAGTAAATCGGCGAGATGTCCTTGCGTCATTCCGATTCGTTCGCGTCTTTGTTTAAATTCATCCTTCGTCATAATAGTTTGAAAGTATGACATAATCCTCTTTTTTTCGCAAATTTTCTTAAATAAATGTGATTAAATGTCATTCTATACTTGCAAACTATGATTTAATCATATATAATTGTATTCAAGTTAAGCAATTAACAAATAAAAAAAAACTTGGAGAAAATACTATGATTCGATTAACGACAGAAAACACAAAAAACGCGATTGCCAAAGCCAAACAATTACGACCGAAAGTGATCTTTATTTCAGATAGAACATTTGAAGTTAAATCGGCAAATAACGAAAATTCATACACGGTTCGCTTCGATGTCCAGAACGGCGAAAAACTTGGACAATGCGAATGTAAGGCAAGTGAGCGCGGTCTTGTCTGCTATCACATCACGAGCGCGGCGCAAGTCAACATCATTCGTCAATCAATGAAACGGCAAGCGGCATAAAAACGAAAGGCTTTCCTAAACGTCAATCCGGGAAAGCCTCTCTTTAATTTTTCCAATCAAAAAATCAATCGGAGAAAATACATGAATAATTTATCACAGAAACAAAAAGACGCGAAAGCGGCATATCTGCAAAACCAACTCGAAAAGACAATCGAAGTCTATGCATCGGCTTCGACAAATGAACGCCGCGCGGCGATCAAACATATTGATTCGTTTCTCGAAACTATGTCCGAAGATCAAAAAAACTTTTGGCTCCGGCTTCGGCAAAAGCTCGAAAGAATGAACGAACGCCCGTCCATGGACATTGACACATTTAATACAATTTATTTAGGCGGAAATTCCATTTTTCCGGGAGGTTATTAAATGTCAAAAAAATCAAATATCTTAAAATTTCCGAAAATTAAAAGGGTTGCCGTTCCGGCGGCACCCTCTTTTACGGATAAAAAGATTTCGCTCGATGAAATTGTGACGGAAAACTGTCAACCCGGTTCGGTATTTTATGCGCGTTCGTCGTGTGCGAAATACGGCATCGAGCCGGGCGATCTGTTTTCCGTCCGGCTCGATGAAACGCCGAATGATACGAGCCTTGTTTTGAGTAGCGAAATGGAAATTTTGCCTTTTATCGAATCAAGCGGCAAACAAATAATCGGCGTGATTTCTCATATTTTCAGATCATTGGAGGCGAAATAATGACAAAAGATGAGTTTCACAGGATCGAAGATCAAAGCTATAAAACGGGCGGTTTCCGCGTTATTAAGATGCCGCTCAAAAAAGACGGCTATTTTATCGAATCCAGCGACGGCGAAAGCCTTATTTTCGTCAATGAATCACTTTCCGAGCCTTTGCAGGAATATGTCATCAATCAATTGATTTTGGAATATGATGATAATTTGATTTTAGATGCAGACATAATTTATTAAAATCGTCGAAAAAAATAAATCAAAAAGAAAACGCCCGGCGAAATGGGCGTTTTCTCTTTTTTATAGTGTCGGTTTCTGTAATTCATGTGCGGCAATTTTTTTTAATCGGCTTTCATTAAATCTTTGAACATCTTCGCGCCGCTTGCTTGCGTTTGTCCGATCATTTTACGAACCTTTGCCAGCGTTTCCATTGCGCGGATATATCGTCTTTGAGCCTGTTCAACTAATTTTTCGTGATATATTCCGGCTTCAAGGGTATGGGTTTTATCAATAATCTGGGATTGATAACTTGCTTCCGCACTTTGAAGCCGAAGCCAACGCATTACAATTTCGTCAATCAGCATTTTTTCGACGAAAGTTGACGTATGATAGCCCATCCCGGATTTCATTTCTTCGATATATCGGAGGGTACATTCTTTTTGAAAGCGCGAAGTTATCACAGCGTCCAAAACCCGACCGAAAACGTGTTTCTGGACGTTCCCAAAACCCGAAAAGGGTTCCGGGTTTTTATCCATTTCCTTTGATAAAGCCTCCAAATCTTCCGGGTTCGGTTTGTTTTTATCTACTCTTTTAATTAAAGCAATCATTTCTTCATGACTGTTTATTTCGACTGTTTTCGTTTCTTTCGCCATTGTCTTTTATGTTGATGAAATCCGTTTAATAAAAAAAGCGCGTCAACCAAAGATTTATTTATCTCTGAAATTTCATCTATCAGATCGTCAAGTTTTTGCTCTTTTTCCCGCGCCTGTTTTTGCTTTTCTTTTTTGTTTTGCTCAAGATAACGCTTGTTTTGCTCTAATCTGTCAAGATATACGGCGGCATCCGAACGCCCTAAATAAAGGCTTTTTACCTTGCCACCGATCCAGACCTTTTCATAAAGATAAAAATTATTTCCGCGTTTTTCCCAAGCCATACAATATAAAAATCATACATTTTTTGTGCTAGGCGGTTTTCTTTGCCCCGCTTAATTAAATCTTAAATACTTAAAACGATTGATCGCAGATTATCGAAGTTTGTAATAAAACTTTCAGCTTCCCAGTCCGACATTCCGCGATCAATCAAAACCGCTTTTTGTTCATCGAGAATCGTTTCAAAATCATTCTGCAGCTTCGCATCGGTCAAAACCTTTTCGAGTTTTGAATTGTAAATTTCGGCAAAGGATTTTTGCTTTTCCAGCTTCGTAATTTGTTCGTCAATTAAAAAATCGGCAAGGTCAAAGCCTGCGGCTTTCTGTGCATCCGTGGCTTTGGTTTCGATTAAAGATGACATCACAACATCTAAACCGACGGCGCGAGCTTCCTGCGCTGTTTTCTGCCAAAGTATAAAGCCGTCCGCGTCCGGGTAAAGAATGATTTTTCTTTTGCCGAGCCGTTTTAATCTGCTGACTTTCAGCCATTGCTTTGAGCCGGCGGCAAGCCAAATAAATTCCGGGTCACGGATCGAACAAAGCACGGCGGTTTTTTCGGCTTCGACGATTGCAACCGGGCTTTGATTGCCGATCAAAAGATGTTCACCAAAAAAAACTTGTTTATAGTTTTTTCCAAGTCCTGATTTTGCCGAAAGTGAAGATGTGTCAAATTCACCTTTGAGCCTGTTTCCCGTTTTGCTGAATCTGATCAGTTTTCCTTTGCAGATCCGCCTCATTCGGTCAATATACGGAAAACAGGCAAATGCACCGTAATTACTTGGAAAAGTTCCGATCAAATAATTTTTGACCGCTTGCCGAGCTTCCCGGCGGCAATTCGGGAAAAGATCAAAAAGAAATTGCACAAAATTATTTTTCTCATAATTTCCCAAGGTTTTAATCAGAATGTCCTTTGGAATGTAATCAAACGTTGTCGGTATGGTTTGCGCTTGGGGTTTGGGCTGTGAGCCGCTTTTATCCGGCAAAGGATGATTCGCCCGAAGTGAGCCGAAATAAGCAACCGGGCTTGATTCCTGCGGATTATCGGCAAAGAATTGCCCGTATGTATATTCATATCCGCAATTTGATTCACGATCACACCGACCGACATCCGGCGGCAAATAGTTTCCCGTCTGCGAATCAATAACCCGAACGAAACGCTTTTGACCGCAATCCGGGCAAATATGTTTTTTTGAGCCTGTTTCAAGTGAATATTTACTCATTATTTTGAAAGATTTCGCGCCTTTGCGCTTTGGTATTTTTCGAGTTAGATCAAATTTCATTAAAAAATAAAAGTTTTTTTTTGATCGTCATTTGCGTCATCATCGTCATTCACGATAAAAAAAAATGACGATGATGACGATAATGACAGTTAAAAAAAAACTTTTATTTTTTCCTCGAAAGGTAAATTATTTTGCCGAAAGCCTTTTTTCCTGCGTCAAAACCTAATGCCTCCAAGCGTTTAGCTAAATTTCTTGAATGCACCGGGCGAAAACCGTTATCAACGCAAAAGTTTTTGTAGCTCGGATATAAGTCGGCAAGTGATTCAAATTCATCAATTGATTTTTGATAACCGTATTCGTCAACGAATGTTGCTACCGAATCAGATTCCGCCCGGTAGGTTTCAACCGCTTTTTGAGCCGCATCACATTTGGAGAATTTACCCTGCCGCAATAATCGATTTAATCCTTCAAGAATCCAGTTGAACACGCCGGATAATTCCGCTTCGATGATTTCATTCGCTAAATTCTGATTCCAATTTTCTTCGGGAATTGTTACGTCAAAAGGAATAATTAAAAAACGTCTGAAATAAGCGTTTGTAAGTTCAACATCTTTTGGAAGCTCGTTTGTATTGAAAGCCAGTTTTGCATAATTGGTTAATGTCATCGGCTGACCGTATGGCAATCTTGCCTCTATCGGTTCGCCGCTTGTTAATTGTTTGAATTTTTCGGCTTGGAGACGGTTTGAGATTTCAGACGAATAATTGAGAAGTTTATTGGCGAGCATTGCCCGGTAGTATTGATCGGAAAGTGATTCTAAACTGTAATTCGATATATTTTCTTTTCCTAAAAGCGCATAAATCACTTCAAAAAACACCGATTTACCGTTTGCGCCCGTGCCAAATAAAATTAAAGTTTTCTCTAATTTCATTTTGGTGAAAATATAAGCGATGTATTCAGCCAAAACTTTTTGCCGTGATTTTTCTTCATCAATAATAGTTCCGTTTTTGTCTTTTTCCGGTAAAACTTCATCAAGAAACGTCTGCCATTTCTGAAAACTTGCCGTTTTATCGTAGGCGAAAGTTAGTTGATGTGTGAGAAAATCGGCACGATTAAACGGACGAATTTTTATTCCGCTCTTAGTTATTTCGCCCGTTCCGTTTTGAAAATTGATTAAGACGGCTTTGCTGTTTGTTTCGGGTTTCGGCAGATAAGCGGTAGAAAGAAATTGTTGAAAAAGTTCGTCCTTGAATCTGTGATAATCCGCCGTGATGTCGTTTATGCTTAATTTTTCGGCACATTCAGCCAGAAAAACCTTTAAATCCTCTTTTTCCAGCATTTCCCAATATTCGCCGTTGTAAGAATAAATAAAGTCACGATGACGGCATAAACCGCAATTCAATGACTCTGCTGTTTTTAAGACTTCCCGAATTGTTAAAACGACCAAATGTTTGGACTTTATTTTTTCATCCGGCTTAAGCCCGGCAAGATCCCGAAATTTTATCGGGATCAAGTTATCAATAATTTCACGCAAAACTAAATCGTGCGTGATTCTGGTTTTCACGGTCAAAATTTTATCCGCTTCGGCTTTGATGTCATCGAAATTGATGCCGCTTGAATGTTCATCATTTACCAAGTCATCAATTGACACGCCGCTTAAATCCGGCTTTGGAATATCCTTTAAATCTTCATCGGTTAGCGTCGCGCCTAAAAAATCGTCTTGCGGTTTATCCATGATTTTGACCTCCCAAAGATTTCTTTAATTTGCGCTCAACCCTTTGAAAAAATTTATCAACCAAGCCCGGCGGCAAGATCAGCAGCGATTTATGACATTCGCCGCAGATCGCTGCAAACGCCGCGCCGAATTTGCCCGGATTAAAAACGCCGAACGGCAAATGACGAAAAAACTTTTCACAAGAAAAACATTTGCTTTCGCCGTTCTCGTTTTCTAAATAAACGCCGCGCGTGTTTGGCAAAAGACTTTGTCCGATCTGCGTGGGCGTGGTATGATTGTAAAAATTCAATTTTGTATTTTTCATATTTTTTTGAAAGCCAAGGCTGTGGCAAGCCTTGGCTTTATTTTTTTCCCTTTTCTGCATTTATTGCCTCCCAAATTAATTAACTTCAACATCTCTGTTCAAATACGCCCTCAAATCTTCATTCAGCACCAGAACACGCCGTCCGATTCTTTTTGCTTTTAACTTTCCGGCGGTAATTTCATTTCTGATGAAAGACTTGGACAACGATGTCTGTTCGCTGATTTCTTCGACGGAATACGCCATTTTAGCGATTGTTTCTACGGTGTTTGTTTGAATCATTTTTTTATTCTCCTATGTAGTAATTTTTCTAACTTCTCAAGCCTACTTAAAAATAATCGGTGTTATTTTTTCACGCTCTATCGTGCTATTTCAGAACTGGTAATATTCATTTTTGTAAGATTTAATTTGCAAATCTTTTCCGGCTTTGATAACGTTATTTTCGCTATAACACTTAATAATAACAAGTGTTAAAACAAATATAGCAATTAAAGAGATAATTAGCTAAAAAGAGAAATAAATCTTATGGAATATGAAAAAATATCTATATGTCCGCCCGATCTCCAAGAATTGATTGAGTATGCCAACTCGGAAAAGAAGCCGGATGATGACTTTAATTTTGACTTTAATTTTGGTGTTGGGCTTGAAGATTTGAAACGGCAATTAAGATACATTGCAGAAAATTGTACTGATTTTGCTCAAAATAAATACGGAAGCGGCGGCGCGGCTTTTTCAAAATATGAAATGGATTTTACGCAAACTCTTTATTTTCGGATAGCAGAGGGTAAGATCACTTTCGCGGCAAATAGATTAGTCAGAGCTTTGCAAGGTGTTGACGCAAAACGAATGCGGATATGTCCTATCTGCCAAAACATCTTTTGGGCAAGAAGAATCGAAGCTCAAACTTGTTCTAAAAGAAAATGCTCAAACAATTTTCACCAAAGAAAAAGGCGAATTAAGGATTATGAAAAGCAGCTTTCAGACGAAAAAGCAAAACTGGAAAAATTGGTATTAAACCTAAATCCCGAAAACAGTCTTATTTCCGATCAGAAAAAAAAAGTCGAAAAACTTACAAATAAAATAAAAGAGGAAAAAATAAAAAATGGCAATTTATAAACGCACCAACTCAAAATTCTACTGGATGAAATTCACCTTTGACGGCTCGCTTATTCAGCAGTCAACCAAATGCACTTCAAAGGTAAAAGCGCGCGAAGTCGAAGCGGCTTTTCGGCATCAACTCGTTCTCGGGCGCATCGGAATTAAACCGAAAGCGAAAGCCCCGGCGTTTGATGAAGCCGTGAAAGATTTTTTGAAATGGTCAAAGGTAAATCACGCCGATAAACCGAACTCATATAAAAGAGTGGCGTATTCCTGCGAAGCTCTAAAGAAGTTTTTCGGCAAAATAAAGGTTGATCGCATCGAGCCGAAACATATTGAAAAATTCGTGATCCGGCGTTCCGGGCAAAAGTCGAAAAAGACAGGCGAATTAATTACACGCGATACGGTCAATTTAGAGTTGATCGCGCTCAAAACAATTTTCAAGCGGTTGATCGCGCAGAATATTCTAACCAAAAGCCCGGCTTTAGAAGTTAAGCAGCTTCCCGAAAATGAGCGTAAATTTCACGTTCTAACGGTTGATGAAGAAAAGCGGTATTTGTTTGCCGCGCCGCAACCGCTTCGGGATGTTGCCCTTTTAATGCTTGAAACGGGTATGCGCCCGTCTGAAATTTATAATTTAACGCGTGAAAATGTTTCGATTGAAAAAGGATTTCTCAATATTGAAAAAAGCAAAACAAAATCTTCCAATCGCAGAATTTGGCTAACGGGAAAAGCGGCAAAGGTTTTGCAGTCAAGACTCGAAAAATTTACCGGGAAATATCTTTTTCCGAAAGGCGACAAAGACGGAAATGAAGCGACCTATCACTTAAACGATCAACATAATACGGCTCGGAAAAGAACAAAATTAAATTTTCGGCTTTATGACTGCCGTCATACTTTTGCTACACGCGCCGTCGAAAGCGGCACCGACCTTTTAACGCTCGCTCACTTGCTCGGACATTCCAGCCTCGATGAAGTGATGCGATATGCTCATGTCAACGAAGATCGAAAAGCCGAGGCAATTCAAAATATGGAAATAAGACAAGCAAAAGCAGTCTAAAAAATTTCAGATAGATACCATATTCGATACAGCCGCCGAATCGCTTTATCCGTTTGCACCTGTAACTATCTGAAAAGAAAAGAGATATAAAGACATTTTCTTTATTCTTTTATGTTTCCTGTGAACATAAGTGCTTTTATCTCTAAATTTATCTTTTTAATGAAATATTAGTTTTCGCAGACTTCTTTTGCAAATTCAGTAAAATAATTATTTACATAAACCACAATTATCAAACTTGAAACTGAATCGCTTCCGTATTTTCCTTGCAGACATTTTTTTCATCCTTGAAAAATTTGCCGCAATATTAAAAACTATTCTTTCTAACTTTACGTAAAAGATCGTGTTTTGTTCTTTTTCGACTACAAATATAATGGACAAAAAATTTATCAAAAAAACCGGAAAACAATACAATAAAAAAAATTTGTGCTATTTTATTCTCATTCAAAATTTAATAAGCACCTGAGCAAAAGTAACAAGGCATTCCGAAAATAGCGTAAAACAGACTGTTACTCTGTTTGAATAGGATGACAGCCTGTTTTACGTTAGGTAAAAATACTACAATACTTTTGCTCAGGTGTTTAGTTGACCTTGCAGAGCGCGAATCAGTGCCAATCTACTTAGTAGAAAATTAAAAAACAGGTTGGAGATTTATAAACGGGAATTAAAATATGGTCACATTTAGAGATTTTATATCCGGCGAAAAATCAATTCTTGAGATGAATGAAGAAGAAAAACGAGAGTTCACCAAGAAAATAAATGAAATACTTCTACCGCGTATTTCGGTGCTTACTTTGCCAAAACAAACAATTGCCGAACTTTTCAAAATTGGAGGAAATTTTGCCACATCATTTGACTTAAATGGGATAGTTAATAGAGTTGCAGAGGCATATCGTAACCCGTCTGCGGATATTAGTGTAGATAAAATATCGGAAATTCCGGTATTTAATTATCAGCCGTGCGTTTTTAATAAAGAACCGATTATCTTTGCCTTAAAGAGATTAAAATTTATTGCGGATGAAATTGATAAACGAAAAGCTTCTTTACCTAAAGGCAAAGACCTGCAAGTTTTTACGGCGTTTGGAAGTAAGGAAATCGCCATCAGTCAGATAAGCGTAATCAGCAATACCGATCTTGAAATAAAAGGATTGGATAACGACGGATTTGTAACCGTCATTATCCCTCATTCAAATTTAAGCCTGTTATTTCGCGAAGTTGATGAATTTAAAATATAAAAATGGCAGATGATCTCTGAAAATTTTCAAATTCAAATCTATCTGCCATACAACTAAAACAGTTTAACCTTTAATCTTCCGTAAAAGCTTTTAATTTCTCGCCTTTGAAAACTTTATCAAGCCACATATTTGAAAGTTTTTCCTGAATTGAATTTGCTCTCAATCTATCGTTCAAATTCTTAAAATCAACAAAATCGAGGTTTTGGTCTTGATTAAAGCACGAGAAAACGAAAAATTCTTCGCCCGTGTGCGGGTTGACGTGGCGTTGCAGGCACTGGGCGCAGACTTCCTTCATCATGCACTGCATTGGGCTGTTGATCGAACCGATTGCCGTGTGTTGCGCCTTTAAATACGGCTTTAATGTCGTAAAACGTGATTCTTTAACGCCGTTCATCATCCGATCTGAACCGATGGCGATGATTCGGTCAACGTCTTTTAAATCAACATTTCTGTCGCCCAAGTTTCCTTCGGCGTAAGCGATCATCGCTTGCACGATATTGCCGCGAAAATGCGCGTCCTGCGGTCTTTCGGGCTGGATTTCCACGCCGTAATCGGTTGCCCAGACGACTTTATCAACCGCGTCTTCGATTTCTTTTCTTTTAAATAAATCCGCGCCGTCTTTGTAGCCCGCAAAATAAATAATTTCGTTATTATTCGCGCGCATCGCCCGCGCAATCGAGAAAAGAACGGCATTGCCGAGACCGCCGCCGGCGAGCAGAACCGTTTCATTTTTGGGAATCTCCGTCGGTGTTCCGGTCGGTCCCATAACGACGACTTCTTCGCCTTCTTTGAGAAGCTGGCAAAGGCGCGACGAAGTTCCCATTTCGAGAACGATCATCGAAAGCAAGCCTTTTTCCTCGTCAACCCACGCACCGGTCAATGCCAGACCTTCCATCATCATCCGCGTTCCTTCGATGAGCGGCGCGCTCGTTTCAAAATTTTGCAGACGATAAAATTGTCCGGGTTCGAATTTTCGCGCCTGAAGTGGTGCTTTGACGATAACATCAACAATCGTCGGCGTTAAGCGTTCAACTTTAACGACATAAGCGCGGAGTTCTTCATCAAGAGTTGCGATCAAATTATCAAAGATTTGATCTTTTTCAGCCTGTGCTAAAGTTCCCTGTTTTTCGAGTTCGTCCGAGAAAATTTCGACGACCTTCGGATAACCGTTTTTCGCCGAAGCCATTGCTTTGACAACATTTCCGGCGTATTTTGGATGATTGTCGCCGTAATATGAAATGAATTTTCCGCCATCTTCATACGACGTGAAAAATCCTGTTTCGCCCTTTTCGGCTTCGACAGCGTGAAACTGTCCGTCGCCGTTTTTCTCGACCTTGAACGGCTGGAAAAACTGTTTCCATTCGTCGAGTTTGAAAGTTCCGGGTTTTTCCTTTTCGTAAATAACATTTGGGCTTGTGCCGGCAGCGACGCAGACGGTTCGCGCCGGAAACTCGCGCATTTCGCCCGTATTATCGAATCTTCCGGTTTCCAAGTTGTAATTTAATCTTTCGAAAACAATTGCCTGAACTGCGCCAAATTCGTCCGGCACGGCTTCGGTCGGATTCATACATTCGACGAAATTGATGCCTTCTTCTAAGGCTTTCTGCACTTCTTCGTGATTCAGGCGATAAGCGGGCGAATCCTGCAGACGCTTGCGATAAACTAATGAAACGCCGCCCCAGCTTTGAATCAGCGATACGAAATCGGGATCTTCGCCCGCGTCTTCGGCTCGCTCTCTTTCTTCGCGAATCGCTTTGCCGTGAACGATAAATTCGCCCAGAACTTTTTTCTCTTCGTCGTCAAATTTCGCCCAAGCCGCTTCTTCGCCGATGTCTCCGGCAATGCTCTCGAATTTTTCGAGCATTTTTTCGACCTGCACCGGATAATAGGCGAAAAGTTCGGTCGCCGTATCGATTCCCGTCAAACCGCCGCCGATGACGACCGCCGGAAGACGCATTTGAAGATTCGACATCGTATCTTTTTTGAACGCGCCCGTAAGCTGCAAAGCCATCAGAAAATCCGAAGCCTGACGAATGCCGCGAATCAGATTGTTTTTCATTTTAACGATCGTCGGTCGTCCCGCTCCCGTCGCAATCGCGATGTGATCGAAACCGTATTCCCACGCGTCTTCAATCGTCAGAGTTCCGCCGAAGCGTATGCCGCCGTAAGCGCGAAAACGCTTGCGGCGCGAAAGCATCAATTGCAGCATCGTCAAGAAGTTTTTATCCCAGCGAACGGTGATTCCATATTCGGAAACGCCGCCGAAGCCCGACAGAATTCTTTCGTCGAGTTCCTCTTTGATCTCATTAATATCCTTGATCGGTTTCGGACAAACGCTTCCGTTTTTGCCCGTCCATTCGTCCGGAAGCGGTTCGATTTTGAGTCCGTCCATGCCGATCACGCCGAAACCTTCATTTAAAAGATAATGCGCGAGCGTGTAGCCTGCCGGACCTAAACCGACGACCATCACATTTTTGCCGTTATACGGTAGCGTGAAAGGGCGTTTGGCGTTTAGAGGATTCCAGCGCGTCAGCAGATGATAAATTTCAAAACCGTAAGGCAGATCCAAAACGTCGGTCAGAGTCGCGGTTTCCGCCAGAGGAATATTGACCGGCTCTTGTTTTTGGAAAATGCAGCCTTTCATACAATCGTTGCAGATTCGGTGTCCCGTTCCGGCGCACATGGGATTGTCAATTGTAACGAGCGCAAGCGAAGCAATCGAATCGCCGATGCGTTTCATCTGGTGCATTTCCGAGATTTTTTCGTCCAAAGGACAGCCTTCGAGCGCGATGCCCAGAGGATTTCGTTTTATTTCAAAAGTCTTCGGTTCGTGCAAACCTTTTGAACACGAATCTTTTTCGCGTTCGTGGCAGATCAGGCAGTAATCAACTTCATAGAGCGCGTCGCGCATCGTGCCGCGGTCGTCGGTCAATTTAAAACCGTCGCGCCGCCGCAAATCTTCAATCGCACCGGCAAGCGCATTCGGCAATTTTTCATTCGGTCGAACGAGATGTACGAGATTTTGGTAATCGAGATTATGCGGAGTCTTAAAGCTGTACCAGTTTTTCGCGCCTTTATAAAATTCGTTTGCCGACCAAACTTCCAGAATTTTCAAAACGGCTTTGATTTGCAGTAATTCGCCCGTTCCTTCGGTTTCGATGACAAATTGCGAAAATACTTTTCCGAAGGTTTTGTCTTTTAATTTATCAAACGCTTTGCCGATCTTATTAAGCGTGTTTTGCGCTTCGAGTGTTAAATCTAAATCTTTCGTTAAAAGTTCTTCCGCTTCGACCAGTTTTGCCGTAATATCGGCGATTGACAATTCTTCGTCGTGAATCAAAACTTCGCTGAACGCTTCGTATTTCAGATCATTTACGGCTTGATTTATTTCATTTTGATTAAAATCTTTGAGATTTTCCGCTTTATAATTTCGGATCGCACGGCGTTGAACAAAAAACTTGTATTTCCAAATCGGTGATTGAGTGGTAATTTCTTTCTGCAAAATCCCGCGCTCGCGGCTGATCTTAAACATTCGCCCGATAAAATCAGACAGATACGGCGCAGAATCGGTCAGAATATTCGATTCGACCTTCGGTTCATAATTTTCGCCGCGCGCGGAAATATACTGAATCAAGGCTTCGTGCAGAACCGGATTTTCCTCTTTTAATTCGTCGTAAAAATTTTCGGCAAGTTCTTTTAATTTATACGCATCAAAAAGATCGGAATATTTAAATCCGACTATTCCCAGATCAAAATCATTGTTTATTATATTTTCTTTTTCAAAAGTTCCAATCATATAGCTTAAATTTTATAAATAAAAAAATTTTGTAATAGAAAAATATAACACTTACGAATATCAAGAAACAAAAGGACAGCTATTATACAGATTGATATTTATTATTATCTATGTTGATATTTATTGCCTTGAAATTAAAAAAAGGTGTAACTGATTAGGTCTGAAAAACTTCAAACGGATTTCCTTTGATGACTGACACTAATTCTTGAAACACCTGGCGGCTTTGTTTTCTCAGGGTTGAGATAAAACTGTGGATTCGACAGTAGCTTTCGCTTCCACTTTCCGCGCGGAATCCGCCGCTCATTTTTTGTTTCACTTTTGCCGGACGGATGTCACGTTCGGCTTGATTATTGGTGAACGGAACTTCCGCCCGAGTCGCAAAGCGCATCACTGCTCCTTTGTGTTTCTTTAATCTTTCCATCAAATTGCGCCCTTTCGTCCGCTTGAGTTTTCCTTTTAGGTGAACCTTTTCGGGCGGCGGTTCTTCATCTTCGGCTTCCTTGATGATTTTGTCGTATCTTCGCTCAAATCCGCCGATTTCTTTGATTATTCCTTTGCCGCAATCGCTCTTTCGATACATCTCCAGCAATAATTCCCTCATCTTCAAGCCCCATTTTGACTCGTTATTTTCAATGATTCCCGTCAATTCCCGCAAAATATGCGCGTTGCAAATCGCGTGTTCCATGCCGGGAAATGTAAAATAACTTTCCCAACAATCGTGAACTCCGATTCCGCTGAACTGCGGCAAGATCGATTGTTCACTCCGCATCGCTTCTTGCCCTCGTTTCGGATGCACGAATTGATACGTCAAATTATCGGTCGAAGCCGTGTGCAGCCACTTTGTTTTCCCGTTTTCTTTCATCCCCGTTTCGTCAAAATTAACCACTTCGGCTTGCCTGATCTCTGTCTTGAGAGCTTCCATCGGCATCGCTTGCGCCGTTTTGTTGACCATCGTTTGACAGGTTGCCGTGTTCAGTTGGTAGCTGTAAAGGTCGGCAAATAACACCCCGATCTTCCCATATGACAAACATCCGTGAACACTTAATAATGAAACTATCGCCTGCACCCGCTCTCCATATTGAACCGGTGCGGTTACGTCTTCGGGAAATTCTCCGCACACCGTCCGCCCGCATCCGCATTTGCGCTTTATCCGCCTGTATTCAGTAACTTCCAGACGCGGCTCAGGCAGCTCGAAGACTTGCCTCGAATCAACTATTTCACTTTCAGCCGTCCATCTCGCCTCACCGCACTCACATATCAACGGCTCACAATCAACTACCGCATCCGGCTCGGCAACTCGTTTCAAAGTCTTCCCGCGATGCCCCGCTTGCCCGCCTTTGCGCCGTTTCTTACTTCGTTTGAAAGCCGCCTTCGGCTGATTGAAACCGTCGCCCGAAGGCGGACGCGATGAATTCTGAGAATTCTGATTCAACCGCGCTTTTAGCTCATCAATCTCAGTTTGCATCTTTTCGATAACCAACAACAGATTCTTGATTAAACTATGGCATTCTTCAATTGTTTCCGGTAACTCTACTTTCACATTGTTATCAAATGTCTAATCCGCTAAAATTCCTTTTTGACCTAATCAATTACTAATATTTTTTTTGAATTTTTTTGTTGCATTCTTACTCTCCTTCGTAAAGTGAATTGTATATACCCGGAAATTTTTCCGGGTTTTGATTAGCCGGACAATGAAACTTGTCCGAAGTAACTATGAAGCGAAGTCCGTCCAGGATTTTCTTAAGTCGTAAACAGACATTTTCGCATTTGGTTGTATTGAATTATTTAGGCACTCTGCATAGATATATGCGGAATTGGGCAGAATTATTACAAGAAGATACTGCTGAAATGGAAGAAAACGGTAATGTTTTCAATAATTTAGGGAGCAAAAAATAATCAAAAATCAAAAAATAATCAAATGCTTATTGAGCGGGCAGAAAGAATCCGGCAATGTCGGCAGATTCCATTTTACTAGATCACTTCAGATATTTTTTATGTTCCTTCCTGACAATATGAATTAAAATTGGCGGCGGAGAAATATCAAGTTTTTCGTAGAGTATATTTTATTGCTTTACTTTATTTGTTTATGTTACTTTTGCAAGAAACTTATTTATCTAATTCGCGCAGTTTTTTCTTCTGCAATAGTTTAGAGATAAGAGCGAATAATTAATTGAGTAAATCATTATTTCAAAGACTTGATAAATAAGTTTGACCTAATCGGTTATAATTAATCTATAGTTGGAAACTTGAATTAAAATAAAATAAATGAAGCATCTGGAAAAACCGGTCTGGCAAAAAAAACATGAGAGCAGGAGAAAATTTTGGCTCGGAATAATCGGCATTTCTTTGCTGATTCCGCTGGTTGTCGCAAGTGTTTTCGTTTTTAGGAATGTTTCCTTCGGCGAAAATCTGTCGGTCAACGGCGCAACGATTACCGTAAAAGCGGGCGGCGATTTTCAAGCCGCGCTCGATCGCGCCAAACCGGGCGACACGATTTTTTTAGAGGCAGGCGTGACCTTTAAAGGTGCTTTTAAACTGCCGAATAAAGCCGGAAGCGAATTTATTACGATTCGCACTTCGGCAAGCGATTCGCAGCTGCCTCCGGCTGACACTCGCCTCGATCCGAAAAAATACGCCGCCGTTTTGCCGAAAATTATCTCGGATGTCAGAGGCGAACCGGCAATTTTAGCCGTCAACGGAGCTCATCATTACCGCTTTATCGGAATCGCATTCGGTCCGACGATTGAAGGATTTTACAACATCATTCAAATCGGTTCGACCGAAGAGAAAAGAATCGAAGATTTGCCGCATCATATTGAATTTGACCGCGTTTATATATACGGCGATCCGAAATACGGGCAAAGACGCGGAATTGCCGCCAACGGGCGTTTTCTTAAAATTATCAACAGCCATATTTCAGGCATCGTGCGCGAAGGCGAGGAAAGTCAGGCGATTGCGATGTGGGCGACGGACGGACAGGTCGAAATCATTAATAATTATCTCGAAGCGGCTGCCGAGAATATTCTTTTCGGCGGTGCGGAAAATCATCTGAAACTGGTCGCCAGCGATTGCGTCGTGCGCGATAATTGGATGAACAAGCCGCTTGAATGGCGCGAAACGAAGTGGGCGGTCAAAAACTTTTTTGAAATCAAAAGCGGCAGACGTATTAAGATCGAAAATAATTTATTCACGAATAATTGGGCGATGGCGCAGGAAGGCGCGGGAATTCTTTTTCGCACCGGGACGGACAGCGGACAGCAGGCGGTCGTCGAAGATATTGAATTTGTAAATAATATTGTGCGCGGTTCGGGAAGCGCGGTCAACATTTTCGGCGGTGAAGGCAAAGGCGGCAGAAATCTGACGATTCGCAATAACAGGTTTGAAGATATCAGTAGGGAAAAATACGGCGGAAGAGGTTTTTTTATGATGTCAACGACGTTTGATAATGTCGTCATAGAAAATAATACGGTTTTTCAAGACGGAGCGATCGGCATTTCTTACGGCGAACCCGTAACAAAATTTGTTTTTCGCAACAATATCGTTTTCCAAAATGAATACGGCTTTTTCGGTGATGGCGGAACGGTAGGCAAGGCGACATTTATCAAATATTTTCCTCAAAGCGTAGTTACAAACAACATTATTATCGGCGGCGATGCCGTAAATTACGGAAAGAGCAATTTTTTCCCGACATCCGTAATGCAGATCGGCTTTGCTGATCTCAGCAAAAATGATTATCGTTTGTCCGCAAACAGCCCGTATTTAACAAGAGGTTTTGACGGAAAACAAATCGGCGCAAATCTTGATCCGAAAACAGTCGGCGGAAAATAAGAATCAACGGACAACGGACAATGGGCAATGGAAAATGGATAATGAATGAAACCTCTTAAACCGTTTCGATTTCGATTTGTAAAGAAACTTTTTTTGAAAATCTTCAGTTGAAAATGAACTCATTCATCATTCATCATTCATCATTCATCATTCATCATTTAACTTTTACTTTTCCCGGCGGACATAAATCTTATAGCCCGGATTTTCATACGCAATTTCATATTCTTCCCGTAAAAAGCGCGGGAAATATTCATAAAATTCAGGAAAAAATAATTTTGATTCCTGCCAGGAAAGCTCCACTGCGCTATCATAAACAATGAATTTCGGTCGTTTGCCCGTATAAAAAGCGAATCGTCCGTCGTCAATGTGGTTTTTCGGAAATCCGAGACCGAAACCCAAATCCGAACCGCCCATAATCAGATCGTTTTCGCCGGCGTTTGTTTTTAAGTAATCAATCGTCGGTTGATAAAAGTTGCCGTACGTATTTTGTTTGATCCGCAGAGACATTCCGCCGATTCCCAAAAGCAGCAATCCGCTTAAACCGATGGCGATTAAAGGACGCGGCAGAAAGTTTTTGCTCCACAGATGATTTATCCAAATCGCCAGCATGACCAGATAAAACGGCAGAATTTGGATGATATAATAAGTCTGTTTTTGCCCGTCCATAAAAGCCATCCAGAGAAAATAAATCGTGGTCAGAATAAGTAAAGCGCGGTAATTACGGTTTTGCCGCAACTGCTTCGTCAATAAAACGCCGAGAACGCCGAGCGCATAGCCGGCTAAAATCAGGCTTTTGAGAAAAATCGGACCGGAATGTCCGCTCGAAGTTGATTGCAGTCCGTAAGCGTGCGGATAGCGGTCGGTAAATTCTCTGATTATGCCTGACAACGGCGAACGAAAACCGCCCATTCGTCCGCTCATTAAAGCGTTGTCAATAAATTGGTCTTTAAATGCCTGCGGGTCTTGCAAAACATATAAACCGAATGCCGCGCCGCCGATCAAATACGGAATTAGCGCAAAACCGAAATGTTTTAATTTGATTTGCTTAAAGTCAAAATAAAGCGTCAGAAAGACAAGCGCGAAAAATGCGAGAATGCCGTTCGGATGGGTGAGTCCGGCAAGAACGACGAGTGTCTGGCTTATAAAAATCGCCAATGAAAGGTTTCTCTCGCGCCAGACCAGAAACGCGGCGATTGCCGAAAGTCCGTATGCCGCACAGAGCATATCGGGACGCGCCTGCGAAGCCGTGTCCAAAACCATATAATCAAAAGCCAGCAAAATTAAGGCGAGAAGCGCAATATTTTTATCCCGCGATAATTTCAGAGCAATCAGATAACCCGCCAGAATGAACATCAATCCGGCTAAGATCGAAACCAGACGCATCGAGAAAATGCCAAAGCCGAAGATTTTGAACGAAGCAGCGGATTTCAGCAGAAAAAGCGGCATTACCCAGTATGTGCGCTGGTCAATTCTCGTCAGAGGTGAATTTTCCATTTCCAAAACGGTCGTTCCGAAAAAACCTTCGCGGGCAAGATTCAGAGCCGGAGAAGCAAACATTCCATCATCTACCTGCGGACGATTTGTGAGCGAACTTCCGGCAGCGATGACCAGAAAGATGATAATTGCTGCCAAAATCGCCAAACGATACGTAAAGTCGGATTGGATAAAGGTTTTCATTTTTTGATTGAATTATATCTGTTTTTTAGATGTTATATTAAATTTACACTAAACTGACTTAAATAATAAACAAAGACGTTTCTCCAGAAAATCTGGCTCTTGCAAAGTCAAAAGAAAGATTTTTTTTTCCCGCGAAAGTGCGCGAAAAAGCGCGAAATAAAACAAAATCCAAAATAACTTTTCTTTTTTTCGTGTCTTTTCACGCACTTTCGCGGGAAATTTTTAAGTCTTTATCTATTTCGATACGACTTTGCAAGAACCGTACTCCAGAAAATCCCGGAAAAATTCGCCAAAATAAATCAAACATTGTAAGATTAAAATAGTTTGTAAAAGCTGAAAAATCCTTCCAATTAACAGTTTCTTATCTCTTATGCGCGGAATCAACCAAATAACTTATTCATCTAATTCAAACAGACAAACCGGTAAAAGCATTTTGCAGAAAATGCGCGATGTTTCGGATCAACGCCGTCCTGATGAAGTTCGGCTCGAATTAACAGAAAAGACGCGAGGCGCTTGTAATAGCAATTTTGGAAAATAAAAACGGGACGAAATCAGCGGCGGCGATGAACGAAAAAAAATTCAAAGTCATAATTTTAACGCACGGCAATCCGAATCTTCTTCTCGAGCTTTTAGCGAAACTCGAACAGGTTGAAATCGCCGGAGTTTTTGTCGAAACCAGAACTCAGCCGGAAAGAAGTGTTAGGGAAAAGCTCGAGCGTTCGATAAAATATGACGGGATTTGGAAAACTTTGAAAAAATTCGCCGTGAAAATCATCGGCAGATCCGAAGGCGCGGAAGACCTGGAAACCGTCCGCAAAAACCAGGCTGAACTTGATAAATTTGCCGGAAAATTAAAGATTCCGATTCAAAAGGTCGAAAACTATCACAGCGCGGAGGCGAAAAAACTTCTGCGCGCGAGCGGTGCGGATTTGGGAATTCTGTACGGCACGAATATTATCAAAAAGGAAGTTTTTTCAATTCCCAAAAAAGGTTCGATCAATGTTCATCAAGGTTTTACGCCGGATTATCGCGGCGGACCTTCGATTTTCTGGGAACTTTTCAACGATGAAAAAGAGGTCGGCGTAACTGTCCATTTTGTCGCGGCAAAGGTTGATACGGGCGATGTGATCTTGCAGAAAAAATTTCCGCTGCGATATGATTTCGAGAAATTCGATCTGGATTACGAGCGGTTTTTAGAAGATTTTCGTGAAAATCTGAAACAGCCGATGGCGGAAATGATTACGGAAGCCGTCCGGCAAATTGCAGGCGGTGCGCAGCAGAGAATCAAACAGGATTTATCAATCGGCAAGCGGTATCGTCTGCCCGTAAAATCTGAAAAAGATGCGATGGTTCGAGTTTTACGAGAAAGGCGAAAGGCGAAAGGTAAAAAGTAAAAAGTAAAAGGTAAATTTTTTTGAAAAAGAAGATTCTTAAAACAATTTATAAACTCGGCGGGTTTGCTCCGTTTCATTGGGCAAGCCGCGATAAGGTTTTGATTCTGACGTATCATCGTTTTTCGAGGGAAAAACATCCTTTCAAAATTTCATCGGAAGAATTTGCGGCGCATCTCGAATATTTGAACAAACATAATAATGTTTTATCTTTGAAGACGGTTGCCGAATCGATCGAAACCGGCGAAAAACTGCCGCCCGGCGCGGTTGCGATCACGATTGATGACGGTTATGCGGACGCCTGCGAAGTTGCGTTTCCGCTTTTGAAAAAGTCCGGTTTTCCGGCGACGCTTTTTGCGATTACAGATTTTTTGGAAGGAAAAATCTGGCTTTGGACTGACAAAATGCGCTTCGTTTTATTGAAAACGAAAGCGGAAAAACTGTGCGTCTCCTTTGAAAATTACGCTACCATAGAAAAGACTTTGACCGGTGAATTTGAGAGATTAAAACTTGCGGATCGGGTGAATTCGGTTTTGAAAAAATTGCCGAACGCGGAAAAGGAAGCGAAAATTTCGGAAATTGCCGAATCTCTGAATGTCGAAATTCCCGACGTTCCGCCTGCTGATTACGCCGCCTTGAATTGGGACGCGGCGCGCGAAATGAACGCGAATAATTTAAGCATCGAATCGCACACCGTAACGCATCCGATTTTAACCAATATTGACCAAAAACAGCTCGATTTCGAACTGCGGGTTTCAAAGGAAAGACTCGAAAATAATTTAAATAAAAAGGTCGAAACCTTTTGTTATCCGAACGGCGCGTTTGACGGAAATGTCCGGCAAGCGGTCGAAAATTCAGGTTATAAATGCGCCGTTACAACGCGCTACGGTTTTGTCGAAAAAGCGGAAAATAAATTCCTTTTGAATAGAATTGACGCTTTATACGGTATTGAAAATTTCGCCCAAAGCGTCAGTGGTTTTGAGGCATTGAAACAAAGATTGAGAAAATAAAAATGTGCGGAATTAACGGAATAGCTTTTTCGGAAAAATCGGGACGCGCCGTCGGTGAAAGCGTTTTGCGGAAAATGCGGGATGTCATAGCGCATCGCGGTCCGGATGACGCGGGCGAATTTTTTGATGAACGCGTCGCGCTCGGACATCGGAGACTTTCGATTGTTGACGTCGCGCACGGGCATCAGCCGATGTTTAACGCGGAGAGATCAAGCGTCATCGTTTATAACGGCGAGATTTATAATCACGCCGATTACCGCCCCGCGCTTGAAGCGAAAGGCTACAAATATCAAACCAGCTGCGATACCGAAACGATTCTGCATCTCTACGAAGAATACGGCGCGAAATGCGTCGAACACTTGCGCGGAATGTTTGCGTTTGCCATCTGGAACAGACGCGAAAAAACGCTTTTTATCGCCCGCGACCGCCTCGGCGTAAAACCGCTTTATTATGTTCACGACTCACAGGGAAATTTGTTTTTCGCGTCGGAAATCAAATCGCTTCTGGCGGCAAATGCTTTGAAGGCGGAATTAAATTACGCCGCGCTTCCCGATCAACTGGCAAATCACGGAACTTCCGCCGATGAAACGCTTTTCAGAGATGTCAAACGTCTTCTGCCCGGACACACTTTGCTCTGGACGAACGGGAAAATAAAGATCGAAAAATACTGGGATATTTCATTTCAGCCGAAACACGCGCCGAAACCGGACGCGGAATTTGTCAATGAGTGGCGCGAGCTTTTCAAAGAATCGGTCAAATTGCGCCTGATGGCGGACGTTCCGCTCGGAATGTTTTTGTCGGGCGGCATTGATTCGAGCGCGATCGCCGCGATGATGTCGGAAATGGTTTCGGAGCCGATCAAAACGTTTTCCGTCGGCTTCAAAGAGCGCGAGGCAAACGAATTTCGCTATGCGCGGCTTGTTTCCGAAAAATTCAAGACCGAACATCACGAGATCACGATCACGCCGGAACAATTTTTTGCCGAATTGCCGAATCTTATCTGGCACGAGGACGAACCGCTCGGTTTTATCGCGTCCGTGCCGCTTTATTTCGTTTCGCGTCTGGCGCAAAAGCACGTTAAAGTTGTTTTGACGGGCGAAGGCAGCGACGAGATTCTCGGCGGTTACGGGCGTTATCATAAAACCTTGCAGCTTTTAAATTACGGCAAAAAATATGAAAGTTTAACGCCGGAATTTGTGCGAAAAATTGTTAAAAACAACGTCGGAAATTTGCCGATGAGCCGGAAATTATCGCGCACTTTTTTATCGCGCACCGCTGATATTGAAAATCTCTATTTCGATAATTTTGCGATTTTTACCAAGGAAATGCAGGAAAATCTTTTGACAAATGAAACAAAAGAGAAAATCGCTGAAAAAAATCCCTATATCGAACTGGAAAAATGGCTCGCCGAAACCGATGCCAAAGATCTGCTCGATAAACTGCTCTACGCCGATTCGAAAACCTACCTGCACGAACTTTTAATGAAGCAGGATCAGATGTCGATGGCGGCTTCGATCGAATCGCGGGTGCCTTTTCTCGATCATAAATTAGTAGAATTTACGGCAAAACTTCCTGAAAAATACAAGCTTCGCGGAAACGAAACGAAATGGATTCTGCGCGAGGCGATGAAGGGAATTCTGCCCGAAGAGATTTTAACGCGCTCGAAGATGGGTTTTCCCGTTCCGGTCGGCAATTGGTTCAGAAATGAATTCAAACATATCGTTGACGAATATGTTTTGAGCGAGCGTTCGCTTTCACGCGGAATTTTTCAAAAAGATTTTGTCCGCGAAATTGTCCGAAAACATAATGCGGGCGAAAATCACGACGAGCGAATCTGGTTTTTGGTGAATTTCGAGATATGGAATCGACGTTTTATTGACCAAGAAATTACTGAAAACAGAGAAATTAGAGTTGAAGATGCGGTTTCGGTATAAAATAAAACAAAAATAATAAGTTATGTTGATTGCAGAATCGGAAAATAAAATTTTAGAAAAATCAGACGTTTTGCGCGGGCGCGATATTTTGTGTTTTTCGCACGATTGGACGGGCGATCCTTTGTCGAAAACTCATCTGATGCGCGTGCTTTCAAAGGAAAACCGGATTTTGTGGATCAATGCGATCGCCAATCGGATGCCGACGACTTCCTCGAAAGATATCAAACGCATCTTCAGTAAATTAAAGCGTTTTACCGAACCCGTAAAAGAAGTCGAACCGAATATTTTTGTTCTCAATCCGTTGGCGATTCCGGCTTACGGGACGGAAGCGGTTCGCCGGTTTAATCAAAAATTTCTGATTTCGCAGGTCAAAAAAGCGATGCGAAAATTAAAGTTTGAAAAACCGATAAATATGGTTTTTAATCCGGCGGCGGGACTTCTGGCGGGAAAGCTCGGCGAGGACGAACTGATTTATTACTGCGTTGACGATTACACCGAATTTACGGGCGCATCACGTGGTTTGAAGGAAATAGAGGAAGAACTTTTCAGAAAAGCCGGTCTGGTCATTGTTTCGGCGGAAAAGCTTTTTGACGATAAAAGGAAATTCAACGAAAATACGCATATTATCCGGCACGGCACGGATTGGCGGCATTTTCGCACGGCTTTGGATGAGAAAACCGAAATTCCGGCTGAAATCAGGGATTTGCCGAAGCCCGTTATCGGCTTTCACGGGCTTCTTGCCGATTGGGTTGATTTCGAACTGATCAAAAAAACGGCGGAGCATTTCAAAAACGGTTCGGTCGTTTTGATCGGAAAAATCGCGGTTGATGCCGAACAGAAAGTTAAAATTTTAGACAAAGTTAAAAATGTTCATTTCCTCGGGCGCAAACCTTACGCGGAACTTCCGAGTTTTTGCAAAGGTTTTGATGTCGCGCTCAATCCGTTTGCGATCAATGAATTAACGCTGGCGGCAAATCCTCTGAAAGTGCGCGAATATCTGGCGGCGGGTTTGAAGGTCGTTTCGACGGATATTCCCGAAGTCAGGATTTTAGATCATTGTCTGATCGGTGAAAATCACGCGGATTTTATCGGAAAAATCGAAACGGCGTTAAAAGATGAAACTTCAAAAAAGATAATCAGCGATTCGATCAAGGCGGAAAGTTGGGAAGCGCGGATTGAAGAACTTCGGGCAATAATGTCGAATAATAATAATTGATGTTACTCACGACCGGAGCGCGGGGACAGACGCCGATGAAGCCTGTAAAAACAAGTGACAGCCGCTCAACTAAACCACCCTCTACAAGAAATGCAGAGATTTGAAAAATGAACGCGAATAAAATTCGCTTAATATGTTCTTTCCAGATAAAGAAAAGAAAGCAACCAACCCTTTGAGCTTTAGCCTTGTATTTGATGATTTTATTGTCCGTCAACTAAAACCGCGCGGCAATTCAAATAAAAAATGTCCGAATCATTGCGAAGAAAAACATTGAGATTGATTTTTAGGGCAAATTTATAGTAAATTTCGGTATGAAAAGTTTATTTTTAATTTTTAGTCTGCTGCTTTTATTTCTCCCGCAAACAATTTTTGCCCAAAAGAAAATGGTTGATCTGATCGTGCGCGGCGGCACGGTCGTCACGATGAATGCGGAAAAACGTCTGATCGAAAACGGCGCGATTGCCGTGGAAAAAGGCGCAATCGTCGCCGTCGGAACTTCCGCCGAAATCACTAATAAATTCCGCTCAAAACAGACGATTGAAGCTAACGGCAAAGTCGTCATTCCCGGTTTAATCAATACGCACACGCACATTCCGATGACGCTTTTTCGCGGAATCGCCGACGATCTTGATTTACAAGAATGGCTGACGAAATATATTTTTCCGGCGGAAGCGAAAAATGTGACGGAAGATTTCGTCCGCGCCGGAACTCGTCTCGGACTCGCCGAAATGATTCGCGGCGGCACGACGACTTACTGCGATATGTATTATTTTGAAGATGCTATCGCGGATGAAACTTTCAAAGCCGGAATGCGCGGCGTTTTGGGGCAGACAATCATAGATTTTCCCGCGCCCGACAATAAAACTCACGCGGAGGCGATGTCTTACACGGAAAAGTTTATCAACAAATGGAAAAATAATTCGCTAATCACGCCCGCGCTCGCGCCACACGCGCCTTACACGGTTTCGACCGAACATTTGCAAAATATAAAAAAACTTTCCGATAAATTAAACGCGCCGATTCTGATTCACGTTGCGGAAACCAAAAAAGAAGTTGACGATTTGCTGGCAGACAAAAAATTTCGTCCGGTCGAATATCTCGACAGCATCGGATTTTTGAATAACCGCGTCATCGCCGCACATACAGTTCACATTAACGATGCGGAGATTGATATTTTGAAAAAGCGCGGAGTCGGCGCGGCGCACAATCCGCAGTCGAATATGAAACTCGCCTCCGGCGTTGCGCCGATTCCGCAGATGCTGAAAATGGATTTGCCGGTCGGACTCGGAACGGACGGCGCGGCTTCAAACAACGATTTGAACATCTGGGAAGAAATGGACACAGCGGCGAAACTGCACAAGGTTTTTTCCGGCGATCCGAAGGTTGTTTCCGCTTTTGAAGCGTTTGAAATGGCGACGATTCGCGGTGCGCGTGCGCTTCATCTGGAAAATAAAATCGGTTCGCTCGAAACCGGAAAACGCGCCGATATTGTCATCGTTGATTTTGATGATTTGCATCAAACGCCTTATTTTAACGTCTATTCACATCTCGTCTATGCGACGAAAGCGCATAATGTGCGCGACGTAATTATTGACGGAAAAATAATAATGCGTAATCGAAACTTGATTACTTTGAACGAAAACGGTATAAAAAAAGACGCAAACGCATATCGAGTAAAAATCATCAATAGTTTATCGAATCCTTAAAGCAAGTCTTGAAAAATTGCTTTAAAACGGCTTTTCAAAGCAACATAAACGGATTATCACAAGCAAACCTAAACCTTTGCAGGTTTTCGGCTTTAGATTTTAAGTTTAAAAAAGAGGTAAAAAAGAAAAATGCCGATAAAAATCAAAACATATTCCACAACTTTTTTGTTAATCGCAACATTTGTATTTACTGCTTTCGGTCAGGACACAACGCCCGTTGTAATGTCTTCGGCGGATGTGATGCGCGAGCGCGTGGCAAAAGCCAGAGCGTTTATCGTTGTCAAAAATTATCCTGCCGCGATCTACGAACTCAATAATATCAAGCGCGAAAGTGCCGATCCGACGGTTCACAGCGTCGTCAACGTTCTCCTGATGAACAGTTTTCTGGAACAAGGCGATTATAAGCAAGCGCAGGATTTTCTGAACACGCTTGCCAAAGATTTAAAGTCGAACAAACCGAATGCGACGGCAAATTATTTTGCGGTCGGTTCGCAGGTCATCAAAAACGCCAAAAATCAACTGGAACGCTACCGTGCGCTCGGTTTTAATGTTTCCGACCGCAACTTGCCGAAACCGGCGACCGATGACATCGAAAAGATGCGCGAAACTCTGGAATTGGTCGTCGCTCAGTCGAAAGAATTGGGCAACGATGCAAGGAATATGGATAATGCCGTGGCTTTGCTCGAAGGCGCAACGACGGCGCGGGGCAGTTTTGCCAAAGATACTTACGATGCCAACCGCTGGAAAATAGAAGTTGCGGACGCCCGCGAACAATTGACAAAGTCGAGAAGCACGGTCATCAACGCTGTAGCGATGCCGGAAACGCCCGGAATGGAAAACGCGGTCGCTTCAAACACAAATCCGCCGATTGTGCCGCCGCCGACGGAACAATCTTCGATTTTGCTGCCGGTTTCCAAAGATGATCCGAAGCCTGCGCCGCCCGTTGTCAATAAAACTTCAAATGAAACCGTTGCCAAAAATGAAACAGCTTTCAAACCCGTCGAAACTCCCAAAGAGCAGCCGAAACAAGAAGTTAAACAAACGGAACAAACCGCAAATAATACGGCTTCGAGCGAAACTCGGCGAAACCGAATAGTCGTCGGTTCTGCACCGAAGACCGAAACACCTGCGACGGAAGAAAATTCCGAAAACTCGCAAACAGTTGCAAAAACCGAAGAAACACCGAAAACAACCGAACCTTTATCAGTCGGTTCTTTAATCGGATACGCCACTAAAAGAGCAAATCCGGTTTATCCGCAGGTGGCGCGAAATATGCGAATGACTGGAGTTGTCAAAGTTGAGGTTGTCATAGACGAACAAGGAAAAGTTGCCGAAGTTCAAAATGCGGACGGTCCGATAATGCTTCAGTCAGCGGCGCAAGATGCTGTGAAAAAGTGGCAGTTCAGACCTTTCACACGCGACGGCGAACCCGTCCGTGCAACCGGATTTATCAGTTTTAACTTCGCTTTGTAAAGTTTAACCAATCAACAAAAAAAACAGGCAAAAGATTATTATTCAAATCTTTTGCCTGTTTTTTTTACAGATGATTGTAAATGAACTCGCCGAAAATTCAAAAAAAATAACCTGAAGCGAGTTTAAGATCAATTAAAGAATTTAAGAAGATGTATTCTAAACTCATTAGTTCCTTTAGAATCGGTATATTTAAAGCTTTCTAAATGAAGGCGAAATCGAATTGTTCCTGGTGAATTGACGAATCGCCCGTTACATCAACATTGCCTAAATAGGCTTCGATCTCTTCTAAAACCGCGCTTTCGGACTCGCGCATCGCTTTGGCAACTTCCGGGTGAACGCGCAAAGTCGTCTGATGAACGTCAGCCGTTCCTTTTGATAAACGTCTGGCTTCATCTAAAATCTCATAGCAAATTGTTTGTGCCGATTTAACCCAACCTGCGCTGTCGCAATATTCGCACGGCGAACACATTGTTCTTTCGAGCGATTGTTTGACGCGTTTGCGGGTCATAATAATCAGACCGAAATCATTGAAAGATAAGACTTTGGTCGGCGATTTGTCGGAAGCGAGCGCGTCTTGCAGCATTCCCAAAACCTTATGGCGATTGCGGCGGTCTTCCATATCAATCAGATCGAGAACGATGATTCCGCCGAGATCGCGCAGACGAATTTGCCGCGCGATTTCTTCGACCGCTTCCATATTCGTTTTCGTGATCGTATCTTCGAGCCGCGCATTTCCCTTGCCGACGAATTTTCCGGTATTAACGTCAATCGCGACAAGTGCTTCGGTTTGATTAATCACCAGATAACCGCCCGATCTCAGCCAAACACGCGGTTTCAGGGCTTTATTGATCTCTTCCTGAACGCCAAAGGCTTCCAAAATCGGTTCGTCGCGCGTGTAGAATTTAACGCGCTTGACCATTCGCGGCTGAATCAGATTGATAAATTCGACTATTCGGCGGTATTCGTCTTCGGAATCCACGCGAATCGCCGCAAAATCATCGGAGAGATGATCGCGCAGAAGTCTCTGAATAATATCCAAATCCTGATGAACGAGTTCGGGCGATTTTGCTTTTTCGGCATCTTTTTTGATATCGAGCCACGTCCGCACCAAGTAGCGCGCATCCAACCGCAAATCTTCTTCGGAAATTCCGATTCCGGCGGTTCTGACGATAAATCCGCCCGACGGCAGATCAACTTCTTCCTTGATTTTTTGAATCAAGGTTCTCAGACGGGCGCGTTCTTTTGCCGATTCGATCTTGCGCGACACGCCCAGGTGTTCGATTGTCGGCATATAAACGATGAATCTGCCCGGCAAAGCGATATGCGAAGTAATTCGCGCACCTTTTCGGGCAATCGGTTCTTTGGCAATCTGAACCAGAATTTCTTGTCCTTCGTTCAATAGATCCGTAATTGTCGGCTGCGAACTTTGCCGCCGATTTCCGCTGCTGCTGCGAGAAGTTTTCTTATCGCTCTCGTTTGAAGGTTTTTCATCCGCTTTCAGACTGCTTCCCGGACGACGGCGACCGCGACCGCCGCGCCGAACCGCCATTTCCGACGGTGAATCATCTTCTTTAACCGCCGCTTTCGCATCGGCAAGTTTTTCATTTTTGGCAGTTGTTTTTCTTCCGCGAGAAGACGTTCGCTTTCTCGAAGCGGGTTTTGTTTCGGCTTTTTCTGGTTTATTTTGTCCTGCTTCGCTTTCTTCCGCGTCAGACTTATTAGCCGTTGTTTTCTTGGCGGCAGCAGATTTTCTTGATCTCGTCGGGCGTTTTGTCTGGGGTTTTTCTGCTTCGCTTTCAGCAGATTCTGTTTCTGCTTTGGATTCTTCCTTTATTTCGTCCGGTTTCTTTTCAACTTCTTTCTTGGTTGCTTTTTTCTTTCTTCGGCTGGTGCGGCTTTTTCCTTTTTGAGATTCTTCGTTTTTTTGGTCTTCGTCATCTTCATCGGCAATCCGCTGAAAACCGTTCGGCAGATCGGAAACCGAATCAATCAGAGAGCCGACCTGCGTCGAACCTTCGCTTTCCATATCAAATTCGATCGCGCGAACCTGATCAACTATCGCTTCCTGCATATACGCATCTTTGAACATTTCGCCTGTTTCCGTATCATCAATAATGCGTTCAAAACCGGAATCTTCAAATTCAAAAGGCGGAACGGAAAATCTATCTTCCGCATATTTTTCAGTATCTTTCAGATCGTCTTCATCCAAAAATTCGACGTTTCTTTCTTCATCAGATACATCGTTTTTCGGTTCTTCCGGTTTTTGCTGATCGCTGTCTTTCGTTCGTTTGCCGCGGCGCGATTTTTTACGTTTTCCTTTTGGAAACTTTTCTTCTTCATCTTCTTCATCGGGCAGCGGCTCAAAAACAGAGTCGGTTTCGGCTAGAGGTTCGGCAATTTCCTGCACATCTTCCATTTGTTTTTCGCGTTTCAAACGCTCTTTATAAATATGGTCGGTTGCTTCGCGTTCGGCTTCGTCGGGCGAACTTTTTTCGCTCTTTTCCATCACGATGCGTTCGATTTCTTCTTCTTCATCGAAGAAATCCGAAACGTATAGAAACGCGTCGCGCTCCAAACCGATGTCAACAAAAGCCGACTGCATTCCGGGCAAAACCCGCTGCACGCGCCCTTTGTAAATGTTTCCGACCACGCCTGAATTATCTTCGCCGCGTTCGATATAAAATTCCGTTACTTGCCCGTTATCAACAATGGCAATCTTTTTCTCGCGTCCGTTGACGCTGATAATCATTTCTTTCGACATATTTTAGAAATCTTTTCGTTTTTTTTAATTTATTTCCGGTTTTTTAAACCTGTTTTGATTGGATTGAAGGTGAAATCAGGTCGAGAAAAAGCTTGAAGGCTTGAAAGTTATAGACTTCGCCGTTGGCAAAAGTCTTTAAAGCAGATTTGCGTTTTACGAAATAGATTTATTCTGTTTTCGGTTTTTCCAAAGATTTGGAATTTTGAGTCTTTTCACGCAGGAATCTCTTTTTAATTCTCAATCGGCGATGATTTGACCGCCGGTTTTCAAGCAGGGAGCGCAAATTTGCTGTTCATAAACAACCGCGCTCGGCAACCCGCCAAAATTTTCTGTTTCAATCTTGCTTAAGTAAATTTGTAAAAATCTTGTGCATTTGCTTCGGTGTTTCGTTAAATTATTTGTTTTCAATTAAACGTCAATTCGGCAAACTTGCGGTTAAGTATAAATGTTTTTTTTCAAATGGTAAATAGCAAAAGCGGCTATCGAACTAAAAGTTTCTCGGTCCGCCGGAATAAAATTTGATAATCCGTCGTTTTTTTTGCCTAAAATATTTTTATTTATTAGTTAAAGAATTGACAAATCAGGGCGCACATTTTAGCTTTTCTTAAACGCGCATTTTATCATTACCATCGAATTTCAGGAGTAAAAAAACTATGTCCGAACCGAATGAAACCGCGATTGAATCCATTTTGCAGGAAGAGAGAATTTTTCTGCCGCCGACCGCATTTGCCGAACAAGCTCATATTAAAAGTTTTGAAGAATACGAACAGCTTTACGAAGAAGCCGCCAAAAATCCCGAAGAGTTCTGGGCTTCGGCGGCGGAATCGCTGCACTGGTTTAAGGATTGGGACACGATTCTTGAATGGAACGAGCCGCATGCCAAATGGTTTGTCGGCGGCACGACGAATGTTGCCTATAACTGCCTGGATCGCCATTTGGAAACGTGGCGCAAAAACAAAGCCGCATTTATCTGGGAAGGCGAACCGGGCGAAGTTCGGACAATTACCTATCAGCAGCTGCACACGGATGTCTGCAAATTCGCCAATGTTTTAAAAAAACTCGGCGTTGCGAAAGGCGATAGAGTCGCGCTCTATATGCCGCTCGTACCGGAACTGGCGATTGCGATGCTCGCCTGCGCCCGCATCGGCGCGATTCATTCGGTGATTTTTGGCGGATTTTCGGCGGAAGCGATCCGCGACCGCGTCAATGACGGCGGCTGCAAAGTGATCGTTACAGCGGACGGCGGCTATCGGCGCGGAGAAGTTATTGAACTCAAAAAAGCGGTTGACGAAGCCGTGAAAAATTGTCCGACGGTTGAAAATGTCATTGTCTACCGGCGCATCGGTCTGAAAATTCCGATCAATTACGGTTTGGATTACTGGTGGCACGAGCTGATGAAAACGGTTGACGCAAATTGTCCGGCGGAAGAATTGGATTCGGAACATCCGCTTTTTATTCTATACACTTCCGGCACAACCGGAAAACCCAAAGGAATTTTGCACACGACAGGCGGATATTTAACGCACGCGCATCTTTCGGCAAAATGGATTTTCGATTTAAAAGACGAAGACACATATTGGTGTACGGCTGACATCGGCTGGATTACCGGACATTCCTACGTCGTCTATGGTTTGCTGGCAAACGGCGCGACGAGTTTTATGTATGAAGGCGCGCCGAATTTTCCCGATTTCGACCGTTTATGGGACATCATCGAACGCCACAAAATCAATATTTTCTACACCGCGCCGACGGCGATTCGCGCCTTTATCAAATGGGGCGAGCAATATCCTCTGAAACACGATTTATCTTCTTTGAGATTACTCGGAACGGTCGGCGAACCGATCAACCCGGAAGCCTGGATGTGGTATCACAAGATCATCGGCAAGGGAAAATGTCCGATTGTTGATACGTGGTGGCAGACTGAAACGGGCGGCATTATGATCTCGCCGTTTCCGGGCGCAACGCCGACCGTTCCCGGCACGGCAACGCGCCCTTTTCCCGGAATTTCCGTTGACATTCGCACGCGTGAAGGCAAATCGGTCGGGACCAACGAAGGCGGATATCTGGTTATTACCAAACCGTTTCCCTCGATGCTGCGGACGATCTGGAACGATGACGAAAGATTCAAAAAACAATACTGGTCGGAGATTCCGAACGTCTATTTCGCGGGCGACGGCGCACGGCGCGACAAACGCGGTTATTTCTGGATTATGGGCAGAGTTGATGACGTGATCAATGTTTCCGGTCATCGCCTTGGAACTGCCGAAATCGAATCCGCGCTCGTCTCGCACGAAGCGGTCGCGGAAGCGGCGGTCGTCGGTCGCCCTGATGAACTCAAAGGTCAGGCAATCGCCGCCTTTGTAACTCTGGAAGGAACTTTCAAGGCGAGCGACGCGCTCAAAGAAGAATTGCGCCGCCACGTCGCCAAAGAGATCGGCGCACTCGCCAAACCCGACGACATCAGATTTACCGACACTTTGCCGAAAACCCGAAGCGGCAAAATTATGCGAAGACTTTTGAGAGAACTCGCCTCCGGCGGAACGGTTGACGGCGATACGACAACGCTCGAAGATTTCTCCGTTTTGGAAAAACTCCGTGAAGAAGAAGATTGATTTTTGAAAAAAAGTAAGCACCAATGGATAACTAGTATTCAGATCAAGTTTGAATTGGCGGATGATGTCAGAACAGTCTGCGTGAGCGGACTGTCAGAACTTGGCATTTTAGAGAAGTAAGTTTTAAACAGCCCGCTCACACAGGCTGTTCTGACCCGTCAATTCAAACTTGACTGAACACTAGTGTTTGAAAAACCTTAAATTGTCGGATGCAGTTTTGCGTTATTAAACTGAAGACTAAATTCATCCGAATTCATTTTTGTAATCAATAAGACAAATTATTGTTTTTCAAACACTAGAGCGATTTTTAAATTTTACGGTGTATTTCAAATTTCAAATTAAACGGATAATCCGAAAAAGTTCTCAAAAAAGACTTTTCAATGTAATAAAATCAACAAGTTAGAAGTATTAAAAATGACTTTTTCGGATTATCTAATCAAAAGATTTATCGGTCAAAAATCAGTTGCCGGATAATTTCAAAATTGCTCTACTGATTATTATTTTGCTACGTTAATTTCACGTGTGGTTGAATTATAACCGCCGTTTTCGACTAAATTACCGTCTTTGTCAACGAGTTCGAGTTTGATGTTGTGTGTACCGTTTGTCCAACCTGAAAGCCAGAGCGGCTGCCACTTTTCGATAAACTTCGGTTCGCCGCCGTCAACCGAATAACGAACGCGATATTCGCCGCCGTCGCCGGTTAATTTTGCATTCCACAACCAGAAATCTATCATAATCGGGTCGGCATCCGTGCCTTTATAATCGCCTTTCGGGCGGCTATATGTGAGCAGCGGTTTTGCCGCATCAATCGCGCCCGCCTTGCTTTCCTTCATTTCCTTGCCTTCGGGCGTAGCGGCGGTGTTAGCGTTTGAATTAGCGTTTGACATCGGCTGACCGGAATTGGTCGTTGCCGGTTTCGACGTGTCCGCGCCACCGCCCGCAACGGTAAATTTAATCATCTGAAACGCGCCTTCGTTTTTATAACTCTCGTGCCACGGGCGCGAAGGGAAAACTCTTAAAGTATGTTCGCCGTCTGCAACATTGCGGAGTTCAAATTCCTGTTCGAGATTGTAATATGCTTCATACGGCTGATTATCCAAAATGATATGAATATGGTTTCCCATTTTTGTTTCCATATCCATCATCGGTTTATAGCCCTTTAAATCTCCGCTGAGTTCGAGTTTTACTTTAACGGTCGAACTGTTGACGGTCACGCCGTCTTTAGGTTCGATAAATTTCAGAGTCGGTTTTGCTTCGTCTTGATCACCGCGTTCTTTCATCATAGCGATAATGTTTTGCGGCGTTTGGGCTTCGGTCAGATTCATTTTTTCCGACGAAGTATTGGCATTTGCCGTATTCGTGTTAGTTGTGTTGACGTTGGTATTGGTCGCCGGTTGTTCGCAAGCCGAAAGCATTGCAACCCCGATAAAAAAAATAAATAATTTCGAAAATTTCATATTCTCCTCCTTGAAAATTAAGCCGCCTGCGCGGTTTTTTCAGTTTGTTCAATTTTATTAAATTCAAAAACTTCCGCGAAGTTTTCGATAATTCTGTCTTCAACTTTGGCGAGCGGTAATTCGCGCCCCAAAAGCTGTTCCATCGAAGTAACAGGCTCGCCTTCGCACGCGATAATCCAGTTAAAAAAACTCAGATCGGTATTAACATTGAGCGCAAAACCGTGCGTTGTCACCCAACGCTTGATATGCACGCCGATTGCCGCAACCTTTCCTTCTTTCGTATGAACGCCCGTTAGACCTTCAAGCCGAAAAGCCTCAATCCCGAAATCAGCAAGCGTTTTAATCAAGACTTCTTCGAGTTCGCGGACGTAGCGATGCACGTCTTTGCGTCCCGCGCTCAGATCAATAATCGGATAACCGACAATTTGCCCGATGCCGTGATACGTAACTTTTCCGCCGCGGTTCGTTTCAAAAACTTCCGCGCCGAGCTTTTTCAAATTTTCGGCTGTTGCCAGAACGCCGTCGGTTTTCGCCCGTCGTCCGCGCGTAAAAGTGTGCGGATGCTCAAGTAGCAATAAAAAATCACGCTCACGCCGCTCAATAACTTCGGCTTCGAGTTCTTTCTGCAGCTCTAATCCCGCATTATATGCAAAACGTCCGAGTCGGCGAACTTGTAACTGTCTTTCCCGCATCTTTAATTTAATGATAAGATTTTCTAAGCAAATTTACGAATCAAGAGAAAAAGCAGTTATGAAAATAAATAAACATTTGATGCAGTTCGCGGTAATTTTTACTTTTTTGGTTTGCTTGACGATTTCCGTTTCAGGTCAGAGAAAGCGAAGCCGAACCGTAAAACCAAAACCCGCACCAATTCCGGCAGTATCGGTTAACAACTTAAAACCCGGCGCGGAAAAAGTTTCGATTCAGATAAAAAACACAACCAAATTTCTCTATAATTTGGGCGGAATCGCCAAAGGCATCGAAGATATTGATAAAGCCGTCAGAGAACGCAAGGCTTCCAAAGAAGTTGCCGACAAAAACACGGAATTTAAGCGAAATGTGTTGCAAAGCATCAGAAACCTGCGAGCCGGATTAGTCGCTCTGGAAGTCGAATTTCGCACCAAACCCGAATTAAAACCGTTTCTTGTTCAAATTCAAGGAATTTCTGACATAAGCGGCACCGCCGAAGATCAAGCCCTCTCCGGACAATTTCACGAATCAGGCAGAACCCTATTGTTTGTCGTGGAGAAATTAGCCGATACGCTCGCCTCAATGCCGTCAACAAGATAAGCATCTGAGCAAAGGTTAAAAGATGTTTTGCTTGCGGGTTCAAAGTACAAACTTTAGTGTGCCAACCACCGGCGAAGCGCGGGGGTCTTCACGTTAAAGCGCGAACTCCGAACTTTTCAAAATATCTTGTTACTTTTACTTTCCTGCTTAACATTTATAAAATGGCAACAACCTTTCAACAACATATCGTGCAGGAATCGGCGGCTTTATCAGATTCGTCGGTTGAACTGCAATGGCTTTTGTCGGGAATTATTCTTGCCACTAAATTGATCGCGGCGCAGGTTCGGCGCGCCGGTTTGACGGATATTATCGGCTCAAACGGTCAGATGAATATTCAGGGCGAGATTCAGCAAAAACTCGACGTTTATGCCGATGAAACTTTGATCAAATGTCTGAGCGACCGCGCAAGCGTCGGCGTTCTCGCGTCGGAAGAAAACGAACATCCGATTCTTCTCAGCATCGCGCCGGAAGCGCATTATGCCATAGTTTTCGATCCTTTGGACGGTTCTTCAAACATTGATGTCGCCGTCACCATCGGCACGACTTTCTCGATTTTTCCGCGCCCGGAAAACGCGGATGTCAATGATCCTTTAAGCTGGATTTTGCAGCCCGGAAACAAACAAATCGCCGCCGGATATGTCGTCTATGGTTCTTCGACCGTGCTTGTCTATAGTCTCGGCAAAGGCGTTCACGGATTTACGCTCGATCCTTCAATCGGCACATATATTTTAACGCACGAAAATATCCGAATGCCCGCGCAGGGCGATTATTATTCGTGTAATGAAGCTTATAACGATTATTTTCCGCCGAAATATGTCGAATTTGTGAAAAGTATTAAAAACGGTGAGTTAGGAAAATTTTACTCCTCACGGTTTATCGGTTCGATGGTCGCGGATTTTCACCGGACATTGCTTCGCGGCGGAATTTTTATCTATCCCGAAACAGAGAGTTTTCCCGGCGGCAGACTGCGGCTTTTATACGAAGCAAATCCGGTTGCCTTTCTCGCCCAACAAGCCGGCGGAATGGCAAGCAACGGCGAGAAACCGATTTTGGAAATTTCCCCGACCGAACTTCATCAAAGAACGCCTTTGATTGTCGGCGGAAAAAGCGAGATGGAAGCATTTAATACATACTTCGGAATCGGGAAAAGAGCGGAAAATCATTTGTTTTTATGAGATTCGATCTGCTGATCGGAAAGCTGGCGCGTGGTGTGTTCGACAGCGGAAACAAATGTCGGTGCGTTTTCTTCCGCCGGATACAATTCGCTCGTATCGGAAATTTCCGCCGATTTGTCCAATTCGCGCTGGCTTTGCGCTTCGGTTGATTTATCTCTTACGCTTTTCGAGGGAACTGACAGCCACCGTCCGCTGATAAAAATTCCGAGACCGATAAAAAAGACTAAAATCCCCGCGCCGAACACTATAAAACTGGGCATTACGAGAAAATTGCCGAGAACCAAACCGAGCGGAATAAGCCCGATTCCAACCGAGGCGGTGATTACTTCTTCGCGGAGTTGGCGCAGTTTTTTTTCTTCGGGCGATTCCAGAAATTTTTCAATTTGCGGCAGAACATTTTCGGCGCCGATATTCAAATCTTTTGCCGATCTGATCTCATTGATCCGCGCGGCAAAAGCCCGACCGATCTCGCTGCGGGCAAGTGCGGCGGAATCCGTTATGGCATCGGGTTTTTCCAACATCGTCCGCACGTTTTTAAGATTTATGCCGTACGCTCTGCAAAATTGATTCGATTGAGTTTCTTCCAAACCGCAACTCGGACAATACATAACTTCCTCCTGAAATCTGTCCTCGAAAAAAAACCGTTCCGAAAAATTAAAATTCGATTATATCACTCGTAAAACTTCATATACGAATTTAATTTGCCGGGTGTTTAAGATAAAAAAAGGAGTTCAGCCGCACAGACCGAACTCCGAAGAAGAAGAAAAATGAAAAAAACAGGTGAGTATTATTAAGAAGAAAAATTTTGTAATTGATTAGGTCAAAAAGGAATTTTAGCGGATTAGACATTTGATAACAATGTGAAAGTAGAGTTACCGGAAACAATTGAAGAATGCCATAGTTTA
>JBGTIH010000061.1:0-10198 GCA_041745765.1 Pyrinomonadaceae bacterium
AGCTTTTTCAAATGGCTCAATGACAAAACCGATTATCAAAACGCTTCAAGAGTTAGATCCAAAAAAGGATTGCTGGTTCATTGCTATGGCAAACTAGCATTCGCCAGTTTGCTCCTTTGTTTCTACTCTTGATTCACATTATATAATGTTTAGCAAAAACTTTATTAATTCATGCCAAAAATTACACCAATAAAACGAAAAGATTTGATTAAGTATATGCGTCAACTTGGATTCGACGGACCGTATTCGGGCGGAAATCACCAATTTATGAAAAAGGATAGTTTGAAAGTTCGCATTCCAAATTCGCACGAAGGGGATATTAGCAAGGGTTTATTATTAAAAATTTTGAATCAGTCAGGAATTGATAGAGAAACCTGGGAAAGTCTATAAACTTTATCAGACTTTTTCGACAGATAATTTTAAGCCGTCAACAACAGGCAAAGGCGTATTATCCGAAATATTAAAAAAAATCCATTCTTCCAAAACTTCCGCGAGTTCATTACGGCAATCTTCGAGCGTTGCGGCGTTTGCCCAAACGCCTTGAAAACCCGGAATCTCGCCGTAAAAAGTCCCGTCATCTTCCAAAATTTCGTATTTTGCTTTGCGAAGCGCGGCTTGTATATATTGACTCAACATATCGTTAGTTTATCCTTACTGTTGCTAAATTAGCAACTAAAAACATTCTCAATCGCTTTCAAAATACTTTCGATTTTTACATCAATTATTCACGCAACTTTTGGTTTTAAGAGAGTTTATAAACTTTCTGATGTTATCCGTCATCCGTTTTTCATTTTCCAACGGTATTTACAACTCAAACTCTGCAACAACCGGTGTATGATCGCTGGGACGTTCCCAACCGCGCGGCGTTTTATCAATCCAGCAGCCGACGCATTTTTCCGCCAGATTTTTCGATGTCCAAATGTGATCAATGCGAAGTCCGTGATTTCGCGGAAACGCGCCTTCGCGATAATTCCACCACGAAAATTCTTGAAGGTCGCCGTTTATTTGGCGGAAAATATCAACGAATCCCCATTGTTTGACGTGATGAATGGCGGCGCGTTCGGGTTTGGAAAAATGCAGTTTTCCCTGCCACGCTTTGACGTTCCAAACGTCTAATTCTTCGGGCGCGACGTTGAAATCTCCGCAGAGTAAAACATTGCCGTCTACGTCGCAGGTTTCATCGAAATATTTCCTTAGACGCTGAAGCCAATCGAGTTTGAATGTAAATTTATCCGTCCAGAGTTCCGTTCCGTTCGGAATATACGTATTGACGATACGAACGCCGTTGATCGTTCCGGCGATCATTCGTTTCGGCGCATCTTCCGCGTCGTTCGGAAAATTTCTGTCAACGTCCGTGATCTCGTGTTTCGACAGAATCGCCACGCCGTTGTAAGATTTCTGTCCCATAAACGCGGCGTGATAACCCGCCATTTGAATCGCTTCAAGCGGGAAGTTTTCATCAACGCATTTTGTTTCCTGCAAACAAACTACATCGGTTTCGGTCGTTGCCAGCCAACTTAAAAGCTGTTCGAGCCGTACGTTTATCGAATTTACATTCCAGGTCGCTATTTTCATTTAATTTATTTACTTTTACTTGAATAATTCCTTTCATAAAAAACGCCGTCGGCAAAACCTTGAATCGTTTTATCTTTTTCCGCCAGAGCAAGCCGTTTTTCGGTTAAAAGACAATAATTTTCGTCGAGTTCAATTCCGCAAAACGCGCGGTTTAACTTTTTGGCAACAACGGCGGTCGTTCCCGATCCGGAAAAAGGATCGAGAATCAGATCGTTTTCATCAGTCGAAGCGAGGATAATTTTTGCCAGAAGTTTTTCCGGTTTTTGCGTCGGATGCGGCGTATTTTCCGGCATTGACCAGAACGGAACGGTCAAATCGTTCCATAAATTAGAAGGCGAAGTCAGACGGAAATTTCCCGAGTCGCTTTTTTTCCAATCTTTCGGTTTGCCGTTTTCGGTATATGGCGCGATAACTTTTCGTTTTATTTTTACGCCTTCTATATTAAATGTATATTTATCAGAAACGGTGAAAAACCAGATGTCTTCCGAAGAATTTTTCCAATTTCTGCGCGCGCCGCGCCCTTTTTCTCTCTCCCAAGTGATGCGGTTTTGCAAAGTAAAATATTTCATCCCGATTCTTTGAATTGCCGAAGCCGAACGCCAATCGCCGCAGATATAAACCGAAGCTGTTTCTTTTAATAAACGGGCGCAGTCTTGCAGCCAAGAATCGAGCCAGATTTCATAGGCTTCGAGCGAAGTTTGCTTAAATGAATTTGTCCCAAAATCTTTGGTCAGATTATACGGCGGATCGGCAAAAAGAAGATCGAAACTTTTTGCGGGAAGTTTTTTTAATACTACAAATGAATCACCGCAAATTATTTTGTTAAGATAATTTTTCGTGTTTATTTGATTCTCTGCATAAATCAAATTTTTACGATAAACTTCGATTTCATTTTCCGATAAATCAAGTGTCCGGTTGCGCGGTGCGCGTTTTTTCTTTGATGATTTTTCGGCAATCATAAATTATTCGGTTTTCGTTAATCTTTAAGCAAAAGCAAAGTCAGAAGCGTTGCGCGTTGCGGAATATCTTCAATAAAAATAAACTCTTCGAGCGTGTGTGCGCCGTTTCCGGCAAGCCCTAAACCGTCTAAAACCGGAACGCCCAATGCACCGACAAAATTTCCGTCCGACGCGCCGCCGACCTGCGTTTCTTCCAAATTATAATCAAAACTCAATGCGAGAGTTCGCGCTTTTTCAAAGAGTTTAACGACCTCTTCCGTGCGCTCCATCGGCGGACGATTCACTTTGCCGACGATTTCCAGCGAAACTTTTTCGTCAAATGATGTTAAGTTTTTCAGCGCATTTTCAACTCTTTCGGCTTCCGTTTGGCGCGTAAAACGCACGTCTATTTCGCAACTTGCGTGTTCGGGAATAACATTTGAAGTCGTGCCGCCTTCAATCGTGCAGACATTGGCGGTCGTGCCGTTTTCGGGATCGTTAAGCGCGTGAATGTGCGGAATCTGGCGAGCGATTTCCAGAACGGCGGACGCGCCTTTTTCCGGTTCAAGTCCGGCGTGTGCCGGAATTCCGCGCGTTTTCAGGCGAAACATTCCCGTTCCTTTTCTTCCCGTTTTTACTTTTCCGTTTGCCGAAGGTTCGCAAACCAGACAAAATTCGGAAACCCGCGCTTCGCGCTCGACCAATTCTCTTCCCGTCGGACTTCCGATCTCTTCGTCGCAGCTGAGTAAAATTGCCACAGGTCTTTTCGGTGTTAAATTAAATTCACTAAACGCGCGCAAAACTTCCAGAATTAAAACGATATTCGCCTTCATATCGAAACTGCCGCAGCCGTAGAGTTTTCCGTCTTTGATGCGCGTCGGATTTTTCAATTTGCTGCCGTGCGGATGAACCGTGTCGGTATGACCGAGAAACAAAACGGGTTTTTCGTGTGAATCGAAACCGCGAATTATCAGATGTTCGCCGTAATCTTCGACAAAAATGCGCTCGACATTAAAATTATCGGAGATGTTTTTTGCTTCGGATTCGATCCAATCAGCAACATTCCGGCTTCCCTGAACATCTCTCGAAGGCGATTCGATCTCAGTGATTTCGCTGATTAAATCGCTGATTTTATTCGTTCTTTTTTGAAAATAATCTAAAAAGTCTTTTGGATTCATTTAATTGTATTTTGTGTCTTTGATTTTATTTTCTTCGGCAAATTGTTTAGCTTCGGCTTCAGTTTCAAAAACTCTGACGACATCATATTCAAAATGAGCCGGCTTGCCGTCAACAAAAATCGTCGTCATCGGACGCGCTATCATTCCTTTATTTTCAGGGCAAAGATCAAGCAGGGCGATTCGTAATTTCTGATCCGGCGTTCGTGTTTTTGAAACCGGATACATAACCCGGCGAATGATTTTACATTCTACATTTGAGGCTTCCATATTATTCATCGGCTTGCTTCCAAAAATTGCATTCAGCGTTTCGCCCAAACGATAACCTGCCAGAGCGATTTGTTCCTGACCGATTCGAAAAGTGTTCTTTCGATATTCTTCGGACGGAACCTCGTTGCGTTTTAAATCGGCGGCATAAACATCGATCGACAAATAGTCAAAACCTTCTTTATTCCATTGTTGATAATTGCTCAAAGCCAAACGGGTTTTCATTTTTGAATGCGGATGACTTTCCATAATTTTTCCGGCGATCTCCGCGATATAATCCGAATCACACGCATCATCGCGGCGCGGCATATCACGCGAAAAAATCGAATCCCAATAAGAATGAAGATTGGTGCGGCGCGGCGCATCCTTCGGGCTGATAATGAACATATTTCCGCCCTGATCGCCTTTCGGCTCAATTTCAGTGACGCGTGAAGCGTTGTGCAGAGGATTATGTATATCGCCGCCGATGTGCAAAAACCACGCTAAAGCTATCGCTTTTTCGGCATCCGGCGCGGAATTATCGCGCAGAGTTTTTTCGATTTCGTAAAGTTTCGGAATCGCCTTGCCGCTTTCTTCGGGAAAATCCTTCAAAATCTCGGCTTTTCCGTTAATTTGTTTCCAAAAAATGTCGGCGTAATGCCAATCGCCTTGATGATAATTATCGTAGCGAACTTTGAATTTACGGTCGCGCACAATATCCGCCCAAGTTGCCGCGATCATAAAAAGTTCGAGTCTTTTCACTTCATCTGAACGCGACTCGAAAGCGTTGTAATAAACGCTCAGATGCGAATCTTCGGGAGCTTTCAGCAAAATATCAAAAACTTTCGCGCGCACCTCCGGCGACATTTTCTGCCACGCGATATACGCCGAAATTTTATGTCCGGCATCGTCCCAAGCCGAAACCGAAACCGAAACCGATGCAACAATAGTGCAAAGCAATAATAATTTAACAAACCTTTTTCTCATATTTTTCTCCGAATATTGATTATGGAAGATTTTAGCCGAGATGAGGAATTAACAAAAGTAAAGGAATGAAAAGTTTTATAGAAAAATATGTCAATTTTTCCTTAATTAAACCTCGAAAGACAAACTTTTTCATCGAAGCAACATCAAATAAACAGCAAATCTTTCCCTGTGATGCGTCTTAAAAGTTGTAAGGCATCGCATTGCAACTTAATGTGAGGAGGAAACGAAAAATGCAAGCAGTAGTTCTTGATCAAAATTATATCGCCGAACAGGTTATTAACCGCACGAATGGTGCTTTCGGCAAAAAAATCGGCGTATTTACATCGCTTTTCGGTTGTTGGCATAAACAGTTGACGCGACCGTTTACCAACAGAAACGCTTCCTATCGCGCCTGCTTAAATTGCGGTGCGCGTAAGCAATTCGATGCGGAAAATCTTAAAACTTACGGACCTTTCTATTATCCCCCAGCAATTTCGTTTAATGAAAATTAAACGGAAAAATTAACCTGCCAACTATCCCTTCCAGAAGGTGATCCTACCGGCGCGACTTGATACTTTTCAGGTCGCGCTTTTTTTTTGCGAATAACTTGGATTCAAAAAAAATTATAAAAAAAATTTTGAATCCAAAGATAAATTCCAACCGAATATATAAAATGTAAAGCTCAAAGATTCACAAAATGTTTATTTATTGTGGCTTTTTGGTCTCCTTTTCATACTTAAAGCCGGATGTTGTGACAAGACATCCGGCATTTTTTTGTCAATCTGCTCCAAGACTGAAAATTTCCGCTTTTATCAAATGCTAACTGTTTCTTACTTATGGCTTGCTCTTATAACGTGGTAAAATCTCTCTTTATATTTTACCTGAAGAGATTATCGAATTTATGATGAAAGGCAACGAAATCAGACAGAGATTTTTAGAGTATTTTGAGAAAAACGGGCACAAAGTCGTTCATTCTTCGCCGCTTCTGCCGGCAAACGATCCGACGCTTTTATTTATAAATGCGGGAATGAATCAGTTTAAAGACGTTTTTACCGGCGCAGAAAAACGCGATTACGCGCGCGCCGCTTCTTCGCAGAAATGTATCCGCGCGGGCGGAAAACATAACGATCTCGACGAAGTCGGCAAAACGGCGCGGCATCATACATTTTTCGAGATGCTCGGAAATTTCTCGTTCGGCGATTATTTCAAGGAAGACGCAATTCATTTTGCGTGGGATTTTCTGGTTAATGAATTAAAACTTGATCCAGAGCGGCTCTGGTTTTCATACTTCGGCGGCGACGCGGAAGTTCCGTCGGACGAAGAGGCGCGTGATTTGTGGATAAAAATGGGCGCGCCAACCGAAAGAGTTTTGCCTTTCGGACGCAAGGATAATTTCTGGCAGATGGGCGACACAGGTCCGTGCGGACCGTGTTCGGAAATCCATTATTATATGGGCAATGAACCGGAAAATCCGGAAAAAAATCACCCGAAATATGTCAACGGCGAAGGCGACACGACGATGGAAATCTGGAATCTCGTCTTTATGCAGTTCGAGCGAAACGAGATCGAAAAAGGCGTTTTTGAACTGAAACCTTTGCCCGCGCCGTCGGTTGATACGGGCGCAGGTTTGGAAAGAATGGCGGCGGTTTTGCAGGGCGTTTCGTCGAATTACGAAACCGATTTGATATTGCCGATAATCAAATTTACTGCCAAATTAGCCGGTAAAAATTACGAATACGAAACGCAGGAAGGTTTTGCAATGCGCGTGATTGCCGATCACGCGCGAACGACGGCGTTTGCGATTGGCGACGGGATTTTGCCGGGAAATGAAGGCAGAAATTATGTTTTGCGAAAAATTATGCGCCGCGCCATCTATCACGGGCGCGAACATTTGGGATTTGAAGGTTTGTTTTTTCACAAAGTCTGCGATTTTGTCGTCGAACAAATGAAGGACGCTTATCCCGAACTCGAAATTCAACGCGAATTCATCGGCAAAATGGTGAAATTAGAGGAAGAAAGATTCGGAAATACTTTGACGGTTGGATTGAAAAAACTTAATGAACTAATTTTTGAATCGGAAGTTGCTGAAGAATTGCGTGTTTTGGTTTCTAAAGAATTACCAGATGGAACTGTTGCAAAAATGGGCAATGCAAATTGGATTCGAATATCTGAATTAGCTAAATTATATGATACTTTTGGAACTCCAATTGATTTGATGTTTGTTGTTTTAAATTCTTCTTCGCAAATGAGTGAAAATCATTTAATTCTACTTCAAGAATTAGGTAACTCAGAAGATGATTTTTATGAGGTTAGCCGATTCACTTTTGATGAAAAAATACCTCGATATTCTGAAACAGAAAAAGGAGAGCCAATTGATATAGTTGAATTAATTGACGAGAGTAGATTCAGAGAAATCATTGAAGATGAACTTAAAAGGATTCAACAAACCTCAGATATTGGCAAAACGAAACAAGCCGAAAAAATCAATCCGATTTACAAAGCTCTTGAAAGAACTTCCGTAAAATCGAATTTTCACGGTTATGACATGACGCGGGTTGAAGAGGCGAAAGTTATCGCAATTGTTAAAGATGATGAGCGCGTTGAAGAATTAGCGGAAGGCGATGAAGGTTTGATCGTTTTGGATGAAACGCCTTTTTATGCGGAAGCGGGCGGGCAGGTCGGCGACAGGGGAAATATTTTTAACAAGGACGCGCAGATCGCCGTTCACGATACTTTTGCGCCCATTGCGGGAATTGTTTTACATAAATCGAAGGTCAAAAGCGGCGCGATCAAGGTCGGCGAGACGGTAACGGCGACGGTTGATGAGGAAAAACGCGATGCGACGCGGCGCAATCATACGGCGACTCACTTAGTTCACGCCGCGCTCAAGGAAGTTCTCGGAACGCACGTCAAACAAGGCGGTTCGGTCGTTGCGCCGCAGTTTTTGCGGTTTGATTATACGCATTATCAACCGCTGACTTCGGAAGAAATCACGGAAATCGAAAATCTTGTCAACCGGTATATTTTGCAAAACGAGCCTGTGACGACAAATGTGATGGCAATCGAAGAGGCGATGCGCTCGGGCGCGGTCGCGCTGTTCGGCGAAAAATACGGTTCCGATGTGCGCGTTTTGTCGGTCGGCGGCGGCGAATTTTCGATGGAACTCTGCGGCGGAACGCACGTTCGCGCAACGGGCGACATCGGTTCGTTTAAGATCGTGTCCGATGAATCAGTCGCTTCGGGCGTGCGCCGAATTCGCGCGATTACGGGCTTTGACGCGTTTGAAAGATTCCGCGAAGACGAAAAATTAATTGATAAATCGCTCTCGTTTCTAAAAACTCAGCGCGATCAATTGCCCGTAGCAATCGAAAAATTGCAGGAAGAATTGAAACGGGCGCGGCGCGAAAATGATGAATTAAAGATGAAGATCGCGACCGGAGCAATCGGAAATGCTTCATCAAACGGCGACGAAGCACGCGAGATCAGCGGTGTAAAAGTGATCGCCAAAACGGTCGAAGGGTTGGACAAAGGCGGAATGCGGCATTTATCCGATACTTTGCTGGCAAAAATGAAATCCGGCGTGGTCGTTTTAGGTCGCGCCGAAGACGATAAAGTTTCATTCATCGTAAGAGTTTCCGATGATCTAACCGACCGCGTGAAAGCGGGAAAAATCGTGCAGGAAATCGCGCCGATCGTCGCGGGACGCGGCGGCGGCAAACCCGATATGGCGGAAGGCGGCGGAACCGATGCAAGCAAATTAACCGAGGCCTTGGAAGCGAGTTATAAATCGGTCGAGCAGATGCTGAGTTAGTTTTTGTCCACAGATAAACACAGATTTTTTTAGATAAGTAAGTAGACAAAATAAATTTACATATGCAATCAAAAAGGCAGAAACCCGGGCTGCAAAAGAGCGTGCAAAAATATTCTAATCGGCACGCTCCTTTGCAGCCCGGGTTTCTGCCTTTGATTTTCAAAATAATTTTGTCCATTTACTTATTTACCAAATATTTCAACAATTTTAAGAACCAAATTTTTAAAACATCATTTCTTATCTGTGTTCATCCGTGTTCATCTGTGGATAATTTTTCTTAGCTCGACTTTATCCAAATTAAGCGGCAAAGCAGAGCGTGCCTGTCAGAGTTTGCAGAAATGAGCGTGGGTATTTTTATTATCTCTCACTCGTTTTCCGATGTTTGAAAACTCTGTGCATCCAATATTTACTGCATCACACAGCCGATGGCATCTGAAAATGTGGCAGCCTCTTTTTCATACCAGACGGCACTTCTGATTTTCATTTCTCCTCTGTTTGATAACTTCTCTGCCATCATTGCAACGAGCGAAAACAAGCCGAACAAACACGGTGTGGTTCGCGTTATCGCTTTGTCTGAGAATTGCCGATTCGTTTCAATGCCCAAATGCCGCCGCGACTCTTCAAAAGTGACTTCGACCTGCCACCGCCGGATAAATCACTCAACCATTTGCTGCAGGGCAGTTTCCTGCTTTGTGCAAAGCACGGCTTGTGTTTCAACTTTCCCAAGCCGGTCGCGCACGAGATCACCCACCGAATCGGCACAGTTTGTTTCCCGTTGCCAGCAATATCTCACGTTCTGCGCCATACCAATTAACCGTAACTGTTTCCCAAACGGTGCGCTCATCTTTTATAACTTCCGTTAAATTCGGCAATCTTTTGCCTTTCTTGCGTGGTCTCCCAATCGCTCTTTTTTCCAACTTCTCATTTGCTTCATACAAAGCGGCATCCAGGCGCAAACGAGTCATCATCACGACTTTTTCTCTGACCGCATTTAATAAGTCAATGGCGGCAAAACTCGCATCGCCGACAAATATCAACGCCCTTTCAGGCAGCCATTTCCAAATCCAAAGTATCGCCTGCCGCGCCCGCTCAGTCAGTTTCCGATGCCGAATCCCGCGCTCTCGGTGTGATACGCTTTCGGACGGACACAAAACAGTCAGAAACGGTAATGCCCACACTCTTTTAGCAAAGGGAACTTCCGCTAACAGCATAAACGAGAGCCATCGCAAGCCGCTCGCTTTAACAAAAAATGAATCCGACGAGCGCACCGCATCCCGATAGAATCCCTTTCGCCGCGCCCGCACCTTCCGCGTCTTCTCTCCAGATGTTCGTCAAAGCCGATGACAATCTCATCGGTTGAACCAAACCCTTTCAATAACGAATTGAGCAATATCTTGCCCGCCCACAATGAACTCCAACGGTCGCGAGCGAGAACGCGATGATATTTCAGAAAACTCCTCTCCCCGCTCAACCCCATCACTCTCAGA
>JBGTIH010000062.1:0-67304 GCA_041745765.1 Pyrinomonadaceae bacterium
AGAAATGTTATGGGAAAAGCTCAAGTATGATTGGCTGTCGTGGGAAGCCTACAGTTCGCAGAAAAACTTGAAACAAGAATTGGACAGCATCCTTTCACAAATCAGCTCAAAATACCTGATTACTTTTTCTTAGGTGCTTACTTTCTAAATTTAGAACCGTAGGATCATTGTTTTTATTGATTTTATTGTTGGTAAGCATTTCAACCGCCCAAAAGACAACATCCGATATTGTCGGAACAGTTGTTGACTCGTCAGGTCAGGTTATTTCCGGTGCGACTGTAACGTCAACCAGCCTCGGAACAGGCGCACTCAGAACGACGACGACAGATTCGACAGGTAGTTTCAGATTTCCGAATCTTCAGCCCGGTCGTTATGATATAACTGCTGAAGCCCCGAGCTTCAGTAAATCGGTAGTTAGAAATATTGAGTTAAATGTCGGTGTAGATTTTAGTTTCAATATGGAGCTGAAACCCGGCGAAATTTCCGAGATTGTTGAAGTAACGGCAGAAGGTGCTTTGATTCAAACGACGAGATCGGACATTGGCACTTCTATTTCGCCGAAAGAAATTGAAAATCTTCCGCTACTCAACAGAACTTTTGCCGGTTTATCCGTAATTGCGCCGGAAGCGCGTCCGGTCGGCAATTTCGACCCGACAAAAACCCGTGTCGGTAATGTTGCCTTTAACGGCGGCGACGGGCGCCAGGTAAATGTCAATGTGGACGGCGGCGACAACAAGGATAATGTGGTCGGCAGCCTTCTTCAAAATTTTTCCTACGAATCAATTCAGGAATTTCAGGTTCTCCAGCATAAATGGACGGCTGATCAAGGACGTTCGGTTGGCGGAGTCGTTAATGTTGTGACGAAGAGCGGCACAAACCGTTTGCGAGGTTCGGCTTTCTTTAACTATCGCGGCGAGGAACTCCGCGCATTAGACTTTTTTGATAAACAAACACTCGCCACTAATCCGGCTTATACAAAACCGTATTTCGCGCGTCAAGAGTTCGGAGGCAGTTTCGGCGGACCGATCATCAAAGAAAGAACATTCTACTTTTTAGCCCTCGAGCGATTTCGTGAACGTCAGAATGTAGCGGTTTTAGGAAGTGTTGTCCCGCAAATTCAAGCTATTCCGGGAAACCAATTCGTTCCGGTTATTCCTCAGCCGTATGATGATACTTTATTTACGGCAAAAGTAGATCATAGATTTACAAATGCACACAACGTGTTTTTCCGATTTTCCTACCAAGGAAATGATTCGCCGAACGATCAGGTCGGAAATCCCGCCAGAACTGATCTTTCCGGCGGAAACCAGACCACCAATAAACTTTACAGTTTTATTGGAAATTACACTTATAATGTTTCGCCCAACGCTCTGAACACCTTCATCTTCCATTTTCAAGATTTCAAAAATGAGATTTTGCCGAATGCGGAAGGTTTAACACTAACTTTTCCCGGCGGTATTACAATCGGTCAAAATGCCAATACACCGCAAGCAACTTTAGAGCGCAAATTCCAGTTTCGTGATGATTTTACTCTGATCTCCGGCGACCATACGATGAAATTCGGCGTAAATTATATTCATACGCTTCTCGATGGTTATTTTTATTTCGGAACACGCGGATATTCACTTACCTTTAACCAAACACCGACAGCGATTGCCGCGCTTCCCATGGGATATGCTACGCCGGGACTTCTGCAATCACTTACATATTCCGACGGAGCAAGCTCGCATCTGCAAACAATTGATCAACTTGCTTTCTATTTTCAGGATGACTGGAAAATAACACCCAATTTAACATTAAATCTCGGTCTTCGCTGGGACGCGAATATCGGTAATCTTCCCCGTCAAGATCAAAATCGAACAATGCTTTTGCTTTCTCAGCTAAATCATCCTTTAGCCAGAGCGTTAACGCAAGATCAGGAAAAACTGCAAAGAACGACACCGAGTTGGACGGAATTTCAACCGAGATTCGGATTTGCCTGGGATCCTTGGGGACAAAGCAAAACCGTTATTCGCGGCGGATACGGTATTTTCTATGATCAAATTTTTCAAAATCTCTCGCTTTTCTCTCAAGTTCAATCGGAACCGCAGATATTTCAAACAGCGATTAATTTACAAGGCGCGGAACTGGCGGCGTTTAGATACGGCACTGATCCGTTACCGGCAGTCCCTGCCAATTTCAATTTCAGCAATTTAGTTCCGGGAGCGATTGGGCGTATCAACGATCCCGACGCGACAGAACCGTATGTTCAGAAATTCTCGATTGGTTTTCAGCACGAGCTTTCGAGAACTATGTCAATTTCGAGCGATTTTGTTCACACGCTCGGATTGCACGAACCGAGATTTTTGAACGTGAATCCGACAATTCAAAAGGTATGTAATCCGGATTATCCCGGCGCATTGCAAGCCAATAATCCCGCGTATGCGGCTACTTGCCCTCGCGGAATCAATACACGTCTACTTGATCCAGCTTTTCAAGCCGCCGGTTTGGGACTTAATCGTTTGAGTCAGATCAATATGTTTTCAACGAACAATCGGTCAAATTTTGATAGTTGGGCAACAACTTTCAAATATCGAACGAACAACATATTGTTTAACGCAAGTTATGTCTTGGCTAGCTCAAAATCGTGGGGCGGTCAGCCGACGGCATCTTATTCGGGCAACGCAATCGTTATTACGCCGGAAAATCAGTTCGCTGAAGGTGAATACGGACCGACGAGAATGGATGAAAGACACAGAATCGTGCTGAGCGGCGTAATCGGACTTCCGTGGGGTTTCCAGGTATCGCCGATTCTGCAATACGGTTCACCCAGACCATTTTCGGCTAATACCGGATTTGACATAGACGGTGACGGAGTTGCGACAATTGACCGTCTTTGCCGGGGAGTTGATCCGGCGGCGGCATTCGCCGTTCGCGGCAATCTGGCGGCACTCCGGGCATTAAATCCGCTCGGTTGTGTTCAAGCACCTGTCAATTCTCTGCGCTCCGGATTTATTGTCAACGGCACGACAGTTGAAGAACGCAGTCACCGATTTTTTAACGTGGATATGCGCGTGTCGAAACTATTCAATTTCGGGGAACGCTACAGACTTAGTTTAAATGCGGATTTCTTTAATCTGTTTAATACGGAAAATCTTGCTTACGGCTCTAACGCCAGACTGGGTTTAAGCGTTGCTACTTCCGGTCCGACATTTCTTCAGCCGACTTCCCTCTATGGTCCGGGATTCGGTCCGCCGGTCGGCAGACCTTTTACCGCCCAATTTGGTGCCAGATTTACTTTCTAACAGATTGTAAATAGTGAATTCTTGTTTTTACAAGCTTAAAAATAAGCGGAGCCGAGATATTCTCGCTCCGCTTATTTTTGTCGGAATTGTAGATTAAAAATAGAAAAAAGAACTGGCGCGACTTGAAAAAAACATCGGTGTAAATGTTTAAAAAATAAGTCAAAAAAGTAAGCAAATTCTCTCGTTTATTTTAAGAAAACCCTACGAAAATCTGCGTTAATCCGTTGTTAAAAATCAATCGCAAATTGCAAATCGCAAATAAACTTACTCGTTTGTTAAAACCAAAACTGGATCAATATCGGAGGCGCGCCACGCCGGATAAAGCGCACCGAAAAGACTGCCGCCAACGGCGATAATAATCGCGGTGATGATCCAATTGCGACTGAATTCAAATTGCAGACCGAATTGATTTTGAATCAAAAATGCGGCAAGAAATGAAACTCCGAAACCGAGTAAAACGCCCAAAATTCCGATCAAAAACGCTTCGCCTTCGATCACTTTGATAATAAATGTTTTCGATGCGCCGAGCGATTTTAAAATCCCGATTTCCTTGCGCCGTTCAGTGATGGTCGTGTACATCGAAAGCAGTACGAAAATCGTCGAAACAAACGCGCCGAGTCCGACCAGAACGCGCAAAAACGTATTCAGACCGGGAATTCTGTCCTGCGCGTCAATTACCAAATCCTGCGTCAGATTGATTTTATTACCGGGAAGTTCCTGCTCGATTCGCGCCGCAACCTGTTCGGCATTTGCACCGTCTTTGATTTTGACAAGAATAAAAGTGCAGCGGTTCGGGGCTTTCAGCGCGTCCTGCATCGCGCCGAGCGACATTTTTATACGCGCTCCCGAAGGCGGCGAAAATACTCCCGTGATTTTATAATTTTTGTTCAAAAGCTCGATCTCGTCGCCGAGTTTATAATTATTTTCCGTCAGATGCCGTTCGTCAACAATGATCTCATCATTGGCGGTCGGCGCGCGTCCTTCGAGAATCTGCATATCGTTCATCGCGGCAAACGGCTGCCAGTCAACGCCGTCGAGCTGCTGAATTCCCCAGCGTTCATTCGGATTCGCCGTAATGTAGCGAATGACCGGAACGGTTGATTCGACGCCTTCGATTTCCAGTAATCTTTGCGCGTAAGTCGTGCTGACGGAAGCGTTTGAACTCGTCATCTCCATCGCGCCGGGACGCGTAAAAACAATTTCCGCCTTCCAATTCGCCGCCCGTTTCGACATATCATTGCTCATCCCTTGTGCCAAACCTGTAAAAAGAATGACCAAAACAACGCCCAGAGCGACACCGATCACGCTGATCAATGTGCGAAACGGACGGACTCTTAAATTGGCTAAAACTAATTCGAACATTAAATTTCTTCAAAAGGCGAAATTATAACCGATGAAAAACCAAAAAGCACGGCGGAAAAATTGATTTTCCGCCGTGCTTTTGGGCTGTTTGTGTAATGAAAGATGCGGTTTAGAAAACCAATCTTCCGCCGATGATGATGCGGCGATTTCCGCCGTTTGTCGCACCTTCGTTCAGGAAGTTCGCGCCGGCGTTAAGTGCTGCATTCGGAATACCGTAGTTGCGGTGATTCGCCACATTGAACATATCCACACGAATTTGAGCGCGGACTCTTTCAGTAATCATCGTATTTTTGATTACGCCGAAATCAACCAACGCGATACCGTCTGCCCGCAGAATGTTTCTTCCTGCAGTTCCGACTCTTTGCCCCGCTGTTACCGGAGAGAAAAAGTTAGGACAGGCATTACCCGGAATCGGCGTTCCGCATTGCGCCTTGATTTCCCGAACGGACATACCGGATATATTCGTATTGGTAATCAGATTCGGTCTGATCGCATTTCCGACCAAGCCGGAAATTCCACTTAACGCGCCAGCCGGATCAGCTCCGTTCAAGACCGTGAACGGTGCGCCGCTCTGGAATGTAAAGAACGAATTAAGCTGCCAGCCGCCGAGAAGTTTTCCAGCGAAACCTTGTTGACCGCGATAGAAAGGAAGCTGATAAACAAAGTTTCCGGTAAAGCGGTGCGGGCGGTCATAACTAGAACGTCCGCGTTCTGAAGCCCGGTTAAACGAATCTTGCGAAACCGCAACTTCTCCGGTTGACGGATTAAAGATTTCCGATGCCGTATCAATAAATGAACTCCATGTGTAATGAATACCGGCACTAAAATTATTACTCAGACGTTTGTCAAGACTGACCTGCATCGAGTGATAAATCGAATTTGCCGAATTAGCCCGAAGCCGGATTACACCGCGCGTCGGATCAACCCGCGGACAGGGATTGGCAGCCGTTCCGCCGACACAAGCCGTGCGCGGATTGCCGTCTATTGTCTGGAAAAGTCCTGTTCCTCTTGTTCCGACATACCCGACTTTAAAAACTGTATCTTTGGTTAATCCTCTTTGCATTTCCAAAGAAAATTGATCTGCCGCCGGAGCGCGAAAATCATCGCCGACAATTGTGCGGGCGATGAAATTCGGATTTGCCACATTCGGCGCACCTAAACTCTGCATCGAAGCAAAAGCATTTTGTCTGGTCGGCTGTCCCGGTTCGCCGAAATTGATCGCAGCGACAAACGGAAATGCCGTCGCTACGTTAAGATTAATGTTGATAAAGTTAGCATCGTAGGTTCGTGCGTAACCCCCGCGAACGACCATTCGGTCTCCGCCGGTCAAGAATCCTAACACACCCGTATTACGCGTAGTCGGATTCCAGTTAAAACTAACACGCGGCATAAAATTATTTTTATCCGGTTGCGGAACAGGCGTAAAAGTAAAAGCCGGATTATTTCCGTTTGCCGCTAAAATACGCTCGTTCAGGTCTTTCAGATAAGTAAATGAATCGCCGGGATATTCGTATCTAACGCCATAGCTCAATGTAAAATTCGGCGTAACCCGCCACTGATCCTGAGCATAGAAGTAGAACTCCTGCCACTCATAGAAACCGAGAGTGTCGCCGCCGGCTAACGGACGGTTAATTGTTGCGGCAACATCGGCGTTATCATCAACAAAATTTTGCAATGTTGAATAAGCCAGACGACCGCGAACTGTCGGGAAGAAAAAGCTCTTGACTTGCAGCCAACGCCAATCTACTCCGAATTTCATTGTATGGTTGCCTTTGACGAAACTCAAACTATCTTGAATTTGATAAGTATTATTGATACGGAACTGCGGCAGATTTACAGCCAAACCGATTGCCGTGCGGTTCGCCGCAGCATTAAAACCCAGTAATCCAAGGTTGCTGATCTCAATTGAAGGAATAGTTTCCGAACTTGGATCAACCGCATTCGTGCTTGAATCGTATCGGGCGTAGGAAAGCCGCAGTTCGTTGGTTACATTGCTTCTAACGACGCTATTCCAGACAAATGTCGTGGCTTGCGAAAGAAGTTCGCCCTGATTTGTCAGTCCGGGCGGCGTAACCTGTCCGGTGCCGGCGGTTGTCTGTTTGGCAAAACGATGCCGACCGTAGATTAAATTTCTGTCATTAATTCGATGATCAACGCGCACCGAGCCTTGATGATCGTCGAATTTGAAGGAGGACGAGCCGGTTACATTACCAAGCGGAACGGTAAAGGTTTGACCGTTAGCGGTAAAATTAACGCTTGATCCGTTCGGCGTACCTGCCGGAACGAATTGTAAAAGAGCTTGAACTTGCGGACGATTGCCGACTGCTTGCTGCAGAATCTGTCTTCCGGCGGCGGTCGGCGCACCGCTCAAGGTAAAGCCCGAACCCGAAGCGCGGTCAGACCATCGCTGATAGTCGCCGAAGAAAAACGTGCGGTCTTTTCCGCTTATAATATGGGGATTTTTTCGACCGAAACCAAATGCCGGAACCGGAAGAGGTCCGCCGACGGTAAAGCCGATTTGATTTTCGAGTCTAAGCGGAGCAAAAGTTCTCGCCGGATCCGTAGCATTCGGATTACAAAAACCGGCACTTTTATCCGTATTGCTGCAAGCATTCAGCCTCTTGTTATTATGAAACCAGAAAAGCGAACCGTTAATATTGTTAGTTCCCGATTTTCCGATAAAATTAACAACCGAACCGGAATTGCGTCCGTATTCGGGCAAAAATTGACTGGTAACAATCCGAACTTCCTGAAACGCATCAGGATTATTCAGCGCAAGCTGTCCGCCGGCAACGCTCGGATCATTTATATCCTGCCCGTCAATCATAAAATTGTTTGAACGAACACGCCCGCCGTTTGAAGAAAAACTGATACCGTTGGCAAAGCCTGTTTGACCGCTTCCCAATTGGCTTACGCCCGGAACAGACAGTAAGACATTAAAAACACTGCGGTTTGACGCAATCGGAAGTTCCGCCAAGCGTTTTTCATCAAAGCGTGTGCTGACTTCTGCAGTAGTTGTATTTAATACCGAAGCATCTTCTGAAACGGTAACAACTTCTTCGATGCCTCCGGTTCTAAGCGTCGCATCAACAACAGCATTTTGATTTACGACAAGTGTAATGCCTGTCTGAACATATCTGGCAAAATTAGGGGCTTCGACCGTAACTTCATAAGAGCCGAGCGGTAAATTCACAACTTGATACCGACCTTCACTACTTGTTTGAACAGTACGCGAAAAGCCTGTTGAAATACTTCGAATTGTTACATTTGCGTTGGGAACTACTGCCTGCTGTTCGTCTACTACCGTTCCTGAGAGTGTTGCGGTAGTTGATTGAGCAAAAGCATTGTTTAGACTGAGAACTAGAATCAGTCCCAGAAGAAATGCACAGAATTTTGTGTGTTTCATAACGTAAAGCTCCTTATCTTAATTTTATTTTTTAGTTTAAAGCCCTTTTATGAATTCAGTTTATAAATACAAAATACTTGCTAAAAATTAGAGGCAAAAGATATGCCGATGTTTTTTATTGTGTTAAATCTTTCTAAAATCAGAACTTGCTTAACAAAAATATAAGACGGTTTGAGTAAAAAAATAGATAAATATACAAAAAAATGGATTTTTGAGATTCAGGAATCAAGCGAAGTTTTATTGCTTTTCATAAGTCGGGAATATTTAAATTTTTCAGATTCATCCGCAGCGGTGAAAAGATCCCGCTTTTTTAGAAAATCTGCATAGATTTTATCGTAGGTTTCGATTAAAAAATCGGTTGATTTTTCCCGCGTGTTATTTTTCGCAGTTTCCAGCGCGTTCTTGATCTTTTCTTCTTTTAACTCAGGATTTTCAATGATTTCACGGATCGCTCCGGCAAAATCTTCGCCCTTTGGTTCACAAAGCCACATATTTTCATTTGTCGCGTAAGACAGAAGCCCGCCCGCATTCGGCGCGACGGTCGGTGTGCCGGAAGCCATCGCTTCGAGCGGCGCGATGCCGAACGGTTCGCGCGGGTTCGGATGGACGAAAATATCGGCGTTGGCGTAATAATTTGCCAGCGTTTCCTTGTCTAAATGCCCGAATTGAATGATCTTATTCGGAATGAATTTTTCGGTTTGCTCTTTCAGCCATTCGGCTTGCGGTCCCGCGCCGGCAACGAGCAGGCGGTAATCTTTTTCGCCCTTTACCAGCAATTTCATAAATTCGGGCAGAAGTTCGATATTTTTTTCCGGCGAAATTCTGCCCGCATACAGCAAAATTACCGCGTCTTTCGGAATTCCGCTTTTTTCGATCATTTCGTTGCGCACTTTTTCAGATTTTCTTTCGGGCGAAAACTGCAGAATATCAACGCCGCGCGGACAGACGAAAACTCTTTCTTCAAGCGGCACACGCGGAGCTTTGAAAAACTGCCAGCATTTATTGAAAAACCAGTTCGAACGCTTCGGATTCTCGGTTTTTTCAAAAGATTCGTAAAATTCCTCAGCCGTATAAGGCGAATTGGCAATGTGATAATCGAACGACGGCAGATTGTAATTTCCCATCACGCGCCGCGCAAACCATTTGCCGATTTTGCCTTTGCTTAAAAACGAGCCGATATTGTCGTCCATCCGTTCGCACGAAAAATGCACGAGAACCGGGCGATTCAGTTGTTTGAATTTTCCGATGCGAATCATCGCGCCCATCATCGAAAGCGTGTATTTATCGGTAACTTCGATCAGATCGGGCATTTCGTCCATTAAAATTTTCCGAATCAGCGAACCGTCCGGCATATATTGCCACGGCATTATTATGCGGTAGCGTTTATCAAAAACAGGCGATTGTTTGGCGGGAATGTAATAAATTTTGGCGTAGTCATTGACTTCTTCGACCGCTTCGGTTTCGCCCGGAACGATCAGACGCATCTGTCTTTTATGCCGACCGGCAGCAGCCATCAAAGCATTGTAAGACGTGCTGATTCCGCCGGAATTTTTGTGGTAATAATTGGTTAAATGAACTGTTTTAATTGACACGAATTATTATTTTCCAAAGACTTTGCTGACGGAAATCTTCCAATCAAAAAGTATTTTCGATTCTGCCGTTTCGCCTTTCGTGTAGATTTTTCGTTGCCAGAAAAGAAAACCGTCTTCCGAATCGGCATTTCTGACTTCTATTTCTTCTTTGTCCGCATCGATCAGCCACAATTCCTTTACGCCGAGCGCGAGATATGTATCGGCTTTGGTCGTGCGGTCATAGACACCTGTGCTTTCCGATAAAAACTCGAAAACGATGTCGGCGGACGTGCGGCGGTCGCCCATTTGTTCGCGCAACTCGTTGGAAACATACATCATATCCGGTTCGAGATATGTTCCCCAAATATCTTCGACATAAATCGAAGCACGCGGGTGAAAAACCTTTCCGGGATCATCATTTTGAGCTAAAAAAAGTATTAAAGAGCGGCTTAAAAAAGCGACTAATTCATCGTGTTTATTTTTCGGCGGCGGCACAATATGTAAGACTCCTTCGATAAGTTCGTAGTGCGAACGGTCGGCGGGTTCGGGTAACGCCCAAAATTCTTCGAGTGTGTAGCGTTTGAGCAAAGACGAAAAAGCTATTTTATTTTGGACGGTTTCTAAAGTCTGCATAACCGGAAGTTTAGCAGAAAAATCCTCATCTTAAAAGCATTTAATCGGGCAAAAAGTAACGTCTCAACAAAACTTGCAGATATAATCAGAAAGCCGTCGCAAATTCGTATCCGCTATAATATGAACGAGTAGGCAAGACTCTTATATTAAATCGAAGTTTGATTTAAACGGAGATAAAATCCAAAACTTCGCGCGCTCTTTCAATCGGATTTTTTCCGGTTTCGACAACCTGCAAAATTCCGCTCTGCGAAAATTTCGACCCTTCGTTTTCTTCTAAAAACTCCATCAATTTTTCCGGCAGAACGCGCGCATTTTCACTGAGTTTGACGGCAAAGCCTTCTTTTGTTTTATCGATCGAAATAATTCTCATCTGTTCGGCGAGCTTTCTGAGGCGTGCGAATTCAAAGAGATTTTCGACCGAATTCGGCATTTTTCCGTAGCGGTCCTGGATTTCCGTGTAAATTCTCCGCAGAGTTTCTTCGGAATCGGACGAAGAAATGCGTTTATAAGTTCTAAGTCTTTGGGAAGTTTCGTTGATATAATCGTTCGGAATCGAAACGTCAACGCCGAGGTTGATCGAAACGCTCGATTCGTCTTCGATTTCTTCGCCTTTGAGTTCGGAAATGGTGCGTTCGAGCATTTTAGTATAAAGATCAAAACCGAGCGCATCGAGTTGACCGGATTGCTGACCGCCCAAAATATTTCCCGCGCCGCGCAGTTCTAAATCGAGTGCCGCAATGCGAAATCCCGCGCCGAGATCGGAAAATTCTCTGATTGCCGAAAGTCTTCGCCGCGCAATCGGCGTTAATTCCAGTTCGCCCGGAATCAAGAGATACGCGTAAGCCCGCCGGTTCGAACGCCCGACTCGACCGCGAAGCTGGTAAAGCTGCGAAAGCCCGTAATTATCAGCGCGATTGATAATTATCGTATTCGCCCGCGGAATATCTATGCCGTTTTCGATGATCGTCGTCGCGATCAAAACGTCGTATTTGAAATCAACGAAATCGAGCATAATTTCTTCCAGAATCTTTTCGTTCATCTGCCCGTGCGCGAAAACGACACGCGCATTCGGCACGATTTTTTTGATATGCGCACTCATTGCTTCGATCGTTTCGACGCGGTTGTGAATAAAGAAAACCTGTCCGTTTCGCGCCAGCTCGAGCTCGATTGCCGATTTGATCACGCCTTCCGAAAACTGCACAACCTGCGTATTGATCGCCAGACGATCGCGCGGCGGAGTTTCGATCACCGACATATCGCGCATTCCCAAAAGAGACATATTCAAAGTGCGCGGAATCGGCGTTGCGCTCAGAGTTAAAACATCAACTTTTTTCTTCAGATGCTTTAATTTTTCCTTGTGCGCGACGCCGAATCTTTGTTCTTCATCAACGACGACCAGACCGATTTTCGGGAGTTTCACGTCATTTGACAGAATTCTGTGCGTTCCGATCAAAACATCAACTTCCGCTTTTTCCGCTTTTTCGACGACTTCCTTTTGCTCTTTTTTTGAACGAAACCGCGATAAAAGCTCGATTTTGACGGGAAACGCCGCAAACCTCTGTTTAAAGGTTTCAAAATGCTGGTAAGCGAGAATCGTCGTCGGTGTTAAAACGGCGACCTGTTTGCCGTCCATCACAGCTTTAAATGCCGCCCGCATCGCAACTTCCGTTTTTCCGTAACCGACATCGCCGATAATCAGGCGGTCCATCGGGACGGCGGTTTGCATATCTTTTTTCGTGTCTTCAATTGCGCCCGCCTGATCGGTCGTCAATTGATACGGAAACGCATCTTCAAATTCTTCCTGCCACGGCGTATCTCCGGAAAATGCAAAGCCTTGCACGAGTTTTCGTTCGGCGTAAAGCCGCAATAATTCGTCCGCCATATCGCGCATCGCGCGTTTGGCTTTTGCCTTTGTTTTCTGCCAGCCCAAACCGCCCAAACGGTCAAGCGTCGGCTGCGCCGCTTCGCCGGAAGAATATCGCGAAACCAGATCCAGACGTTCGACCGGAACGAAAAGTTTCGAGTTTTCGGCGTAGATCAGGAGCATAAACTCGCGGGATACGCCGCCCGTTTCCAACACCTGCAAACCCTCGAAACGCCCGATTCCGTGATCGACGTGAACGACGAAATCACCGGGTTTCAGGTCGCGGAAATCGGAAACGAAGGCACTTATTTTGGTCTTTGATCGTTGGTCTTTGATCTTTGTTTTTTGAAATTCGGCTTGCGTCGTTTCGCCGAAAATGTCCGTTTCGGTGAAGATTTTCAGGTTGAACGAGGGAATTTCAAAACCGCCCGACAGATCACCGATTTTAATTTGATCCGGCGGCAAAACAATATCGTAATCGCGCAAAATATCGGAAAACCTTTCGGCAATGCCGTGCGCTTGAAAAACGAAAAATTGTCCCTCGTTCCTCGTTCCTCGTCCCTCGTCCTTCATTTCACGAGTAAATTCTTTGACATTTCCGCGATATTTACGCGTCGGGCGCGAGCCGATCTCGAAATCCGAAGATTTTTCGGCGGTCGGGAATAAAAATAAGGGTCTTTGATCTTTGATCTTTGATCTTTGATCTTCGGAATTTGAGATTTGAGAAAGCGTTTCAGCAATTTGATCTTGAGTTTCTGAATGTTGAAATTCTTCATCGGTTTGCGCCGCCGTTTTGCCGAGCGCGCGGAGTTCGATGCGGCTAATTGAATTTAATTTTTCGCGCAAATTCTCGGCGCTTAAAAATAATTCGTCCGGCTCTAAACCGATCTCGCCCTGTTCGTTGATTTCGGCGTAATGCGTCTCGATAGTTTCGTAAAAAGTTTCGAGCGTTTTTTCGATCATCGCCGGTTCGTCTAAAACGAAAATACAATCTTTTAGAAAATCAAAAACGCTCGAATTTCGCGGTTTTACAAGCGGAATCAGGAATTCCCAGCCGGAAAAATCTTCGCCTTCTTCGGCAAATTGGGTGCGGTCGGTCAGATTCCGCACAAATTTCTCGTCCGAGAATCTCTCACGCGCAAAAAACGCCCAATCCTTAAAATCCTGCGCGGACGCGGAAAACGGACGCATCGGCACGATGCGGGTTTCTTTCAGCTGGCTGATTGAAAGCTGCGATTCGGCATCGAACTCTCTGATCGAATCAACCGTGTCGCCGAAAAACTCGATTCGCACCGGATATTCCGCGTCCGGCGACCAAACATCGATTATTCCGCCGCGCAGAGAAAATTCGCCGATATTTTTGATCGGTTCTTCGCGGACATAACCGGAAGAGGCGAGCTTTTCCAACAATTCGTCGGGTGGAAAATCCTCGTCGCGTTTCAAAACCGCGCCTAGTTTCTGCATTTCTGCGGGCGAAAGCGTTTTGGTAATCAGGGATTTTGCCGAAGTTACGACAAAATCCGTCTGACCGAAAGACAAATTCCAGAGCGTCAGTGCGCGTTTTTCCAGCGTTTCGGCGTGCGGCGAAATTCCGGCGTAAACGTCCGTTTCCATCGAAGGCAAAGTTTCGATTTTGGATTTTGGATTTTGGATTTTGGATTGATTTTCTCTTGAACTTTGAACTTTGGACTTTGAACTTTGAACCGAATCTTGCCAGAAAATCAAATCTGATTCCCACGTTTCGATCTCTTCATTTGAGTCGGCGACGATGACGAAAGTCTTATTTGTATCGCTTTGAAGTTTTGATAATACAAAGGCTTTGGCGGCGATCGAGGTTAAACCGCTCAGCGAAATTACGCGCGTGCCGCGCTTTATTTCGTCGCGTAAGTGTTTTAATTCATCGGTTGTTTCGGATGCAGAATTCATTTCAATAATTTTAGAGAAAATTTCAGGAAGTTGCACATAGAGAAACAGAAAATGAAAAATGGAAAATATATTCGTTAAATTTATAAATTTTCATTTTTCATTTGCAGAAGAATTCTTCCTTTTCAAGTTCGGCAAATTGCCGAACTTACGCGCTCTCGCTTATACTTTTTCTTTATATAATCTAAATTGCCAGTTATGAAAATTTAGGACACTTTGCCCGCGAAATACGCGAAAACACGCGAAAAAAGGAATAAAGTTAATTGTTTTTGTCTTTTTTTTAGCGCATTTCGCGTATTTCGCAGGCAATTTCTCCAAAATGTTGATGACTGAAAACTTGGGATATATAAATCGAAGAAAAAATTATGAAAATTGCATCATTTGACGAAATTATCGAACCGAACGATCAGACCGAAGCGCGGCGCGTTCATCTGGAAAAATTGCGGACGTTGGTCGGAAATGTTTATCCGAATAAATTTGAACGCTCGAAAGTTTCCGGTGAGGAAGACACGATCACGAATCTCGTAAAATTCGCGCCCGTTGCGGAAATTGTCAGGCAATTAAAGGACAACACGCCCGAAGGCGCGAAACCGGATCAGGAATTAAAGGCAAAACTCAACGAAAAATTAAATGAATTCGGCAGCGTCAGAATTTCGGGAAGATTGGCGGTTCCGCCGCGCGTGATGGGCAAAGCCGCGTTCGTACACCTCAGCGACGGCGTTAAGCGTCTGCAAATCTATGTTCGCAAAGACGATGCGAAAGGGATTTACAACGGGTCAGACCCGTCTGCGGTAGCGGGCGGTTTAACGTCTGCTTCGGAAAGCTCGAAAAATAATCTTCAACCATCCGCTACCGCAGATGGTTCTGACCTGAGCGGTTGGGAACTTTTCGGCTTTCTCGATCACGGCGATTTTATCGGCGCGGAAGGTTTTTTGTTTTTGACGAATACGGGCGAATTGTCGGTTCACGTTGAAACGATTCAATTTTTATCAAAAGCACTTCTTCCGATGCCGGACAAGATGCACGGAATTGCCGATCCCGAATTGCAGCGCAGGTTTCGTTATGCCGATCTGATCGCGTCGAGTTTGCAGATCGAACACGAAGGTTTAACGACGCGCGAGGTTTTCGAACGCCGCGCCAAACTTATCAGCGGAATGCGGCAGTTTCTCGATTCGCACGGCTACATCGAAGTCGAAACGCCGATGCTCACGCCGAAAGCGACAGGCGCGGCGGCGACTCCGTTTGAAACGCATCACAACGCGCTCGATATTCCTCTATACGCGCGAATCGCGCCCGAACTTTACTGAAAAAGATTAACGGTCGGCGGTTTTGAAAAGGTTTACGAACTCAACCGCAATTTTCGCAATGAAGGTTTGTCGCACAAACACAATCCCGAATTCACGATGCTGGAATTCTACTGCGCTTATATGGATGTCAACGGGATGATGGATTTCGCCGAAGCGATGATTAAAGAATCGGTACAGAAAGCGACGGGCGGAAGTTTGGTTGTAAATTACGACGGTAGAGAGATTGATTTTTCAAAGTTTAAAAGATTGTCAATGATTGATGCCATAATCTCAAAAATGCCTAATTTATTAAAATGGGCAAGCCTTATTAAGGACAGAGACGAGTCAAGTCCTCTAAACTCGAAAGTGAAAGAACAATTTAATCCTAAAATGATTTTTGAATTATGGACATTGTTTGAAGAATATGCTCATGAAGACAAAGAAATTGTTTTAGAAGACGAACATAAAGATTGTAGTGAAGGACACAAAAAATTCCAAGCATTTGAAGAAAAAGTTCTCGAAACTAAAAAGAAATATGAAGGAATTGAAATAACTTCAGCGGAATCTGATAAAGACGTATTGGCTTTATTTGAAGATTTTGTTGAAGGAAACTTAATCCAACCAACCTTCATCATTGATTACCCGAAATCAATTTCGCCCTTGTCGAAAGCGTCGCCGGAGAATCCGCAGATTGCCGAGCGGTTCGAGCTTTTTATCAACGGAATGGAATGCGCCAACGGATTTTCGGAACTCAACGATCCGCAGGAACAGTATGCGAGATTCATTGACCAGATGAAAGAGCGCGAATCGGGCGACGCGGAAGCGATGGTTTTGGACGAAGATTATATTCGCGCGCTCGCTTACGGAATGCCGCCGGCGGCGGGAATCGGCATCGGAATCGACCGTTTGGTGATGTTGCTGACAAACAAACATTCGATTCGTGATGTAATATTATTTCCGCATATGCGTCCGGTTTCCAGAGAAGAAGAAAGCGAAAATGATTCTGAAGAGGAAAATCAGGACGAGAAATGAGATAATAAAAATTAAATTTAACAAGGGAAGGAAAACACTATGGGACAGACAGCAAAAGAACAAGGCGAAATGACCGAACAGGAACGGGCGGCAAGCGAACGCGATCTGCCGAATCGCGGCGGCGCGGTTTCCGATGAAGATATGGACAAGGCTTCGGGCGAAACGGACGACAAACCGACCGGACAAGATCATTCGCTCGACAATTACGCGGAAACAATGCCTGACGAAGGAGTCGGCGCGGTGCAGGACGCTTCGACGATCAGAGACGGTGTTGCAGATATCGAAGAATAAATAGGAAATTTATTATTTGAAAAATATAAAACAATGAAATTTACAGACACGGAATCGCAAATAGAAGGAATCGAAGAGATCTTTGCCGAAGCAAAAAGCGAAGATAATTGGAATTTGGATGAAGAAATGCTTTACAGCTATTACTTCGTGGATAAGAGCGTTGAAAAACTCGAAACTTTCGGTCATTTTCTCGAAGAAAAAGGTTTTGAATTTATAGACATTTTCGAACTCGGCGATGAGGAAACCGACGAATCTACTGGCGAATATCTTCTGCACATTGACAAGGAAGAAATACACACGCCGCAGTCGCTCGCCGAAAGAAATGTTGAATTTGCAAAACTTGCCGAAGAACACGAAATCGCCTTTTATGACGGTTGGGAATTCGGCGAAGTCGGCGTTTATGACGACGAAGGCGAATTGGACGAAGAGTAAGTTTGAGTCCCGCCTTTAGGCGGCAAAGCGCAGCGGATGCCGCCTAAAAGCGGGACTCCAAACTTTTTTAAAATATGGCAAAAGTTCGGATAAAGATTCGGGCATTTTGCCTTTTTTTGTCAGAAATATAAATCGTCAGTTTTTTTTGTGTAGACTTGATTTTACGAATGGAAAACGAAGTTCAGGAAAGCGAAAAAATCGAAAATGTGCGCGTTTTGCGGCTGTGGCAGATGATCTTTCTCGGCAAGGGAACGCTTGTGCGCCAGCTTATTCACGCCATTATCAGCGTCGCGCTTCGTTTGTTTTTCCGGCGGATCGAAGCGGTCAATGCCGAAAACGTGCCGCCGGAAGGCGCGATTATTTTCGTGCTAAATCATCCGAACGGCTTGGTTGATCCCGCGCTCGTTTTTGTTTCGCTCATCCGGCGCGTTTCGTTTCTTGCCAAATCCACGCTTTTCGATATTCCGGTCGCCGGATTTTTGCTGCGGACATTCGAGATTTTGCCCGTTGCGCGGCGCGTTGATTCGGCGGGCGATATGTCGAAAAACCGGATGACGTTTCAGAATTGTTTTGACCTGCTCGTCAAAGGACGCTGCATCGCCATTTTTCCCGAAGGAATCTCGCACAACGAAACAAAGCTCCAGCCCTTAAAAACCGGCGCGGCACGCATCGCGCTCGGCGCACTCGGATTTACGGAAGAAGAAGAGAAAGAAAAATTTCAGATTTCAGAAAATGAAGAAACAAATGACGAAGGACAAAGGTCAAAGGACGAAACCAATCCAAAATCCAAAATCCAAAATCTAAAATTAAAAGTCATGGCTGTCGGGCTTTATTACACTTCAAAAACGTCTTTTCGGAGCGAGGCTTTGATTCGTTACGGCGATCTGATCGAAGTCGAGCCGGTTGAATTAGACGAAAACGGCGAACCGCCGCGCGAAGCCGTCTATGCGCTGAACGCGAAGATCGAAGACGCTTTGCGAAAAGTAACGCTCAATCTCGAATCGCAAAGCGAACTCGACACCGTTCTCAAAGCTGAAGCGTTGTTTTCGTCCGTTTACGAAAATCTTTTGTTTAAAGACACGCTGACGCAGAGTTTTAACCGTTTGCAATCGCTCGCCGAAAAATACGCGCTTTTGGAAAAAAACGATCCGCAGAAAATGAGCGAACTCGGCGAAAAGGTAACGCGCTACGAAAACGCCCTGAAAACGAGCGGCGTCACGGCGGAGAGTCTTTCGGTTCTGCATCATCCGACATCTTATGTGTTTCGCTATTTAATCTTGCGCGTCCTGTTTTTGCTGATTCTCGCGCCGCTTGCCGTCATCGGCGCGATCATTCATTCGCCCGCTTATTTTTTCTCAAATCTTCTGGGGCGCACCGTGACGACGCACGACGTAGATGCTGCCGGTTCTTCGTCTAAAATAATTGCCGCGATGATCTTTATGCCGCTAACGTGGCTGATAGTTGCGCTTGTTATACTTTTTTTTTTCGGCTGGCAGCTTGCGCTTATTTCGATTCCGGCGACGATTTTGTGCGGTTATATCGCGCTTCGTTCGTCGGAAACGTTGATTGATCTGAACGTCTGGATAAAATCGGCGTGGCTTCTTTTTCGCCAGCGTGCGCTCTTTCTTCGATTACTCGTCCGGCGCAAATCTTTGCAGGAAGAGATCGGCGATATTATCGAAAAAGACGAGAGATGAAAATATTCTTTTTAACCGCCTTTGCACTCGTTTGTTTCGCGCTTAATTCGATTCTGTGCCGCCTTGCGCTTCGGACGGACGAGATTGACGCGCCGAGTTTTACGGCAATCCGGCTCGTTTCGGGCGCGCTTGTTTTATTCATTATTTATTCGTTTTTCGGTAGAAAAGATACGGAAACAACTAAAGGAAATTGGCTTTCCGCGTTTTTTCTTTTCGCGTATGCGATCTGTTTTTCGTTTGCCTATACCAGTTTGACGACCGCGACGGGAGCGTTGATTCTTTTCGGTTCGGTGCAGGCGACGATGCTGATTTTCGCCGTCGTTTCCGGTGAACGACCGAAGATTTTGGAATGGCTCGGATTTTTAATCGCTATTGCGGGTTTGATCTATCTGGTTTTTCCCGGCTTGAGTGCGCCGCCGCTCGTCTTTTCGCTTCTGATGAGCTGCGCGGGAATTGCGTGGGGGTTTTACACCTTGCGCGGCAAATCGAGCGCAAATCCGCTCGCCGAAACGACCGGAAATTTTATCCGCACGATTCCGTTTATGTTTGCGGCGTTTCTGCCGTTCGTTTATCAAACGAATTTATCGGCGAAAGGCGTTTTGCTCGCCGTTCTTTCCGGCGCAATCGCTTCGGGAATCGGTTATTCGGTCTGGTATGCCGCGCTGAAATTTCACACGGCGGCGCGGGCGGCGATTCTGCAGCTTTCCGTTCCGGCAATCGCCGCCGCCAGCGGAGTTGTTTTATTAAATGAACCGCTTTCGCTTCGATTATTGCTGGCAAGTGGTCTGATCTTAGGCGGAATCGCGCTGGCAATCAAAGGACGTAAAGTTTAATCTGCAAAACGGTTTTATTAAGGAATCCGGCATATGAAAAAAAGTTTGGAGTCCCTGCTTTAGCAAGAACTCCAAACTTTCTGTAAGTTACGCGTTGGCGTGATTAACTGTTTGCTTTAGCGGCGAGTCCGTCGATCAAATCGGTAAGCGGCGTATATTCCAAATCTTGCGCTTCGGCAACGGCTTCGTAGGTCAATTTTCCGCCGTAGGTATTTACGCCTTCCGCCAAACCTTTATCATTTTGAATCGCTTTTTCAAAACCTTTATTGGCAAGCGCGAGTGCATACGGCAAGGTCGCGTTGGTTAAAGCGAAAGTCGAAGTTCGCGGAACCGCTCCGGGCATATTTGCCACGCAGTAATGCAAAACGCCTTCTTCGTAATAAGTCGGGTTCGAATGCGTCGTTGCGTGCGTCGTTTCAAAACATCCGCCCTGATCAACCGCTACATCAACGAGAACTGAACCGTTCGGAATGTCTATAAGCATATCGCGCGTAACTAATTTCGGAGCCGCCGCGCCGACGACCAAAACGCCGCCGATAACCAGATCGGCGCGTGAGATAGCTTCGTGAATTTGATAACGGCTCGAAGCAAGCGTTTGCACTTTTGACAGAAAAATATCGTCCAATTGGCGCAGACGGTCGAGATTTATATCAATGATCGTTACGTGCGCTCCCAAACCGACCGCCATTTTTGCCGCTTCCGTGCCGACCACGCCGCCACCCAGGATGACGACATTCGCCGCCGGAACTCCCGGAACGCCGCCGAGCAAAATGCCTTTGCCGCCGTTCATTTTTTCCAAGTAAGTCGCGCCAACCTGCACGCTCATTCTGCCCGCGACTTCCGACATCGGAGTCAGCAGCGGCAAGCGACCTTGACGGTCTGTAATCGTTTCATACGCTACGCCCGTAACTTTGCGTTCCATCATTTGTTTGGTCAATTCAAATTCCGGCGCGAGATGCAGATATGTGAAAAGCAGTTGATTTTCACGCATCCGCGGATATTCCGGCGCAATCGGTTCTTTAACCTTGACGATCATATCGCCCGTTTCCCAAACCTCGTCCGCTGTTTCGATCATCGTCGCGCCGGCTTGAACGTATTGTTCGTCGGCAAAACCCGAACCTTCACCAGCCGATTTTTGCACAAAAAGTTCGTGTCCGGCATCCTTTAGAGCCTGCACGCCCGCCGGTGTCAGCCCGACGCGGTATTCGTTATCTTTAATTTCTTTCGGTAATCCGATCTTCATTTAATAAATTCTCCAGAATGTAAAATAGATTTTTTTAATAGCGTTTTAGCAAATCAATAAAATACCATTTGAACTGGGTAAAAACAATTTGCCGCAATTGAAATTGTCCAAAGTATTTCGAGCGATCTTAAAATTCCCAGAAAACCGGAATCAGAAATGTCGCCATCAGCCAGAAGATTATGTTCAGCGGCGTTCCGACTTTGACAAAATCGAAAAATTTATATTGTCCGGGACCGTAGATCATCGTGTTGGTTTGATACCCGACTGGAGTCATAAAGCTCGCCGAAGCCGCAAAAGTTACCGCCACTAGAAACGGCTGCGGATTTACGCCGAGAGTCGCGGCGGTCGCAATTGCAATCGGCGCAAGGAGCGCGGCGGTCGCATTATTCGACATCGTTTCCGTCAAAACCGAAGTTAATAAATAAAATGCCGAAACGAGCGCGACTAAACCGAGCGTGCCGACCGATGAAACGATATTCGAAGCGATCAGACGCGCCGCACCGCTTTGTTCGAGGGCGATGCCGAGCGACAAAACTCCGGCAAGCAGGAAGATAATTTTCCAGTCAATCGCCTGATACGCTTCATCGAGCGTGATGCATTTAAACAAAATCAGCAGAATCGCCCCGACCACCGACGCGACGACAATCGGCGCAAAACCCAAACTCGCGGCTAAAACCACACCCGCCACGATTGCTATGGAAAAAAGAACTTTATTGCGCCGAAATTCGACGGATTCCATTTCGGAAGCAATGATAAAATCATTGCTGCGTTTGAAGGCATTGAGCCGTTCGAGATGTATTTCAACTAAAAGCAGATCGCCCGCGCTCAGCACCGTAGCGGAAATCTTTTCGCGCAGAAGTCTGCCGCGATGCCGCATCGCAAGCACGGTCGCGCCGTAGTTTTCGCGGAAATTAGACGTTCTCAAAGTCTGCCCGACCAGTCCTGAACTCGGCGCGATGACGACTTCGAGAAGACGGAAATCTTCCGAAGAAATGCTTTCATCGCCCCATTTCGCCTGCGGTTTGAGCCGAATTCCCTCGCGCTCCTGCATCGCGCGGATTTTTTCCAGATCGCACCGGACAAGCAAAATATCGTCCGCCATCAAAACCACATCCGGACCGGGTTGGTGAAAAACATCATCTTTACGCCGGATTTCCAGAATGGCAATATCCAAATCATGTACGATCGCCGAGTTTTTAATTTTTTGTCCGACCGATGCGGCTTCGGGCAAAATCACGATTTCGGTCAGATATTCATTGAGCGCGAAGGCTTCCGTCAGATCGCCCTCGCCGCGCCGTTCGGGAATCAGTTTGATGCCGATGAGCAGCATATAAGTCGTGCCGACGGCAAACATCAACAAGCCGAGCGGGGCAAATTCGAACATCGAAAACGCCCTGATTCCGTTTTCTTCGGCAATCGAAGAAACGAGAATATTGGTCGAAGTCCCGATCAGAGTGCAAACGCCGCCGAACATCGAGGCGAACGAAATCGGCATTAAAATCTTTGACGCGCTGATGTGCGTTTCCCGGGCAACGCCGAGCAGAATCGGCAAAAAAATCGCAATCACCGGCGTGTTATTGATAAAAGCCGACAAAACACCGACCAGAATCATCACGACCAGCATCGCTACAAGAAAACTTTTTTTGAAAATTTTATTAACGAACGTGCCGAGAAAACTGACCGCGCCGGTCTTAAAAAGCCCCGCACTCAAAATAAACATCGCGCCGACGGTGATCGTCGCCGTATTGCTGAAACCCGACAGCCCTTGCGTCGGCGAAATAATGCCGCTGACCAGAAGCAGAGCCATCACGAGCAGGGCGACCAGATCAACCGGCAGTTTTTCCGTAACGAACAGAAAAACGGCGAGAAGAAGCACGGCAAAAACGAATATCATTTCATACGACATATTTTATAAATCGGCAGAAAAATGTGAAAATCAGATAAACCCAGTATAAATAAAAAACCGCAACTGAACAAAAACAGTTGCGGTTTTCCGTTTACGGATAATTCGAGCATTGCAATAATATATTGCTTCTTTACATTTCTTTTATTCATCAATCGGCGGATCATCAACGGTTGCCGGTTCGCCGTTTCTGTCTGCGCCGCGCAAAACTGCGGTTTGGTCAATAAAAAATGAACGTTTCCCGCTTTTTCCGTATCTCTGCGGGACGGCTGAAACCCGGAATTCCGCCGGTTGATTCGGCGCACTGCTGATGATCGTAATTGTAAACCGGTAAGAGTATTTTTCGCCCGTCGCTAAAACGGAATCAATAATACCTATATTTCCTAATTCTTCAAAAGTTCCGAAATTTCCGTTCCCCGCTGTCGCCATAAATGTCATTTGTGCGCCCGCAAGAGTTCGCAGAGTTTGCATTACAAATTTTTCATTTCTGATTCGCGGCGAGCTTTTCGCTTGAACGGCTTCGGTAAAACCTGAGCCGATCAAAAATAAAACGAGAAAAAGTTTGACAAAAAATCCGGCAGGCATAAATTTAATTCTCCTTGAAGTTTGACATTAGTGAGAGTAGAACTTCGGATTCTCACTTGTCTAAGTGTATCAAATACCTGCCGGACATTGCTATAAAAATTAATTCTCGACCAGATCAATTTGCGATTGTTATTGTTGGTGCTGCCATATAAACTTAATTTTTGCGGGCAGACTTTTTGTAAATTTGTTTTCGGCAATTAGTACCAACTCGCTGTCCCTTCTCGGCACTTGAACAATCAATTCCGAAGTACCGTCAGTATTTTTTGATTTTTCCGTTGCGGGCAGTCTTACCTCGCGTCCGTCAATTAATGCTCTGACGGCAGTTATCGGTTCACCCGAATGATTACGAATGTCATAATTGAGTTTGACGGTCGTGTCGGACACTTCTTTAATTTGCGGCGAATTAATTTTAATTACCGGAGGCAGTATTTTGGCAATGCTTAACGGCGCATCTTTACGATTGGCTTTTTTATTGGCAAGTTTTACTGCTGATGATTCATCAACGGTTTGCAGAATCGTATCAATTACGTCGGGTCGGTAAAAATAAGCCTTGAATAAATGATTCGGAAAAAAATCTGCCGCCGCGTCTGCGCCGTTGTTGACGTGCCAGCCGATCAGATCTTCGGCATCGGGCGAAGCGTCATAATAGCCCGAAGGTGTCCATAAAATCCAACGCCCGCTGCCGTCATTCGGCGCGAAAAACGCCATCAATTCTTGTCCGTCAGACGTGCGATGCCAGCGAATAGTGCCGTCGCCGTACATTACTACGGCAATTTTCCCGGTTTTGTCGGTATTGATGGCTCTTGCATTTGACGGTGAATGTATTTGCCATAATTCCTCTCCGTCGCTGTTATACAATCTCAAATACCAACCTGTTCCGAGCAGAAATGTTTTTTCGTCGGGTAAAATCGCCAGACTATGCGAATCTTCATAGTCGAGCAATTCAAGTTTGCGACCGTTCAAAGTCGGAGTTTTTCCTTTCCGCTTCCAATCACGAATCTCTAATTTTTTGGAGTTGATTCGCGCCGGCTTTAAGTTTTCCCTTCGACTGCTTTCAAACTCCAATTTCCGTTCAGTAACTGAAAATATCGTCGGAAATTTATCGTATCGTTGATTTGCAAATCGAAATTGCGTCGCTTTTTCGTTGATTAAAATACCTTCAAACGAAAGATTAAAATCCGCTGCTTTCGCATCTACAAAAACGTTTCGCCGACCGTTTGTATCTAAAGTTCCCCATCCCGCTGGACCTGCCGCTGCGAAAACTACACCACCGTCCGGCAGAGACTTTATGTCATAGATGGATCTGATTCCTATAGCCGTTTCCTGGAACTCGCGCCCGTTTGTCCAGTAGCAAATCGAATTAATCCCGGTTTTTATATTTCCGATTCTTCCGACAGCATAGAGCGTTCGCCCATCTGCCGACCACGTGACGACCGATAATTCACCGTTGCGGACATTACTTAAATCCGGTTCATAGAGAACACTTAAATCAGTTGAAGATAAGACTTTCACTTGCAGCACATCGGCAAAACCGACGGCGATACTCGCTCCGTCGGGTGAAAACTTAACTCCGACGGGTATTCCGCGACTTTGCATTGATTGTTTTTTTACCAGCCGCAATTCATCTTCATCAAGTTCATAAAGCCTTAAATAGCCATCGAACGAACTTGTTACCAACCGTCTGCCGGTCGAATCAAAACTTAAAAACTCGCCGCGAACCGGGTAATTTCTGTCTTCTCCGATTATTTGGTAATTATCCGTTTTATATATTTTGATACCGGAAGTAGGTGCTATTGATACACCTAAGTATTTTCCGTCGGGAGAATACTCGAGATGCTGGATCACATGCGGTAAATTTGTGATTCGCTTGATGATTTTTCCGCTTTCGCGGTCAAACAGATAAATACAATTTGCGTTGTCCCATTCATATCCGGTCCAGCCTCCGGCGGCAATCGTATTTCCATCAGGCGAAATGGCAACCGTAAAAATCTTTCCTTCGTGGTCTGTTCCAATTGGCGGACGTAAAATATTTAAGAGTATTCCGCTGGCAAGTTCCCATACTCGAACCGTTTTATCTTCCGAAGCAGTTACCAGATAAGTTCCCGTTGCATCTACGCTTACTCTCGATATTTTGCCGGTATGCGATCCGGTTTCAATCCTTAAAACCGGATCATTCGGAACTTGTTGTCCGGTTAGAGTGGTATTTGTAGGGAATAAAAAAAATAATAGAAAAAAGATTGTTAGTTTCATAAGGCTTTATTGTGTAATTTTGCTGGGTTGTTATTAAATTCACCAGTTTTTTGGTGTCAAATCTCGACTTCGTCAATCTGCGCCTTTTGCAGTTTGCCCGAATAATCTATGTAGAGCGATTTCCATTCTGTGAAAATATCGAGAACCTGCGTTCCGGCTTCGCGGTGTCCGTTGCCTGTTCCCTTTGTGCCGCCGAAAGGCAGATGAACTTCCGCGCCGATGGTTGCCGAATTGACGTAGCAGATTCCGGTGTAGAGTTCCTGCATCGCGTAGAATGATTGATTGACGTCCTGTGTGTAGATTGCCGAACTCAAGCCGTATTTCACGTCGTTGACAATATCTATCGCTTCGTCGAGAGTTTCAAATTGGATAACGACCGTGACAGGTCCGAAAATTTCTTCCTGCGCGATGCGGTCGTTGCGTTTGACGTTGGTGAAAACGGTCGGTTCGATAAAAAAGCCGTTTTTGTAAATGCCTTTGGTCAGACGGTTTCCACCGCACGCCAAAGTTGCTTTGTCTTCTGTTTTGCCGATTTCGATATAATTTAAAATCTTGTCCATCGCGGCTTCGTTAATTACCGGACCGACTTCCGTTTTCTCGTCCAAACCGTTGCCGACGCGCAATTTCTTCGCTTTTTCGACCAGTTTTTCGCAGAATTTTTTATAAACTTTTTTGTGAACGACTAATCTTGAGGAAGCCGTGCAACGCTGTCCGCTCGTGCCGAACGCGCCCCACAGCGAGCCTTCGACGGCGTTGTCAATATCGGCATCGTCCATCACGATGATCGCGTTTTTGCCGCCCATTTCGAGTGACACGATCTTGTTGTCGCGCGCGCATTGTTCGGCGATAATTCTGCCTACATCGGTCGAACCTGTGAACGAAATCAAACGCACATCTTCGTGTTTAACCAACGCTTCGCCGGATTCGGCAAAACCGTTGACGACGTTAATCACGCCCGCCGGAATTCCGGCTTCTTCGCACGCTTTGACTAAATTTATCGTCGAAAGGGGAACGTCTTCGCCCGATTTAATGACAACCGTATTGCCGCAAACGAGCGCGGGAATCAATTTCCAGCTCGGAATCGCCATCGGAAAATTAAACGGCGTGATCAAACCGCAGATGCCGACGGGCTGGCGCACACACATCGCAAATTTGTTCGGCATTTCCGCCGGAGTCGTAAAACCGTGCAGTCGTCTGCCTTCGCCCGCCGTGTAATATGTACAATCAATCGCTTCCTGCACGTCGCCGCCTGCTTCCTTTAAAACCTTGCCCATCTCGCGCGTCATATCGCGGGTAAATTGCTCTTTATTTTTTTCGAGAATTTGCGCCAGACGAAATAAAATTTCCGCACGTTTCGGCGCGGGCGTTCTGCGCCAGCGCGTTGCCGCATTTTTTGCCGCTTCGACCGCCTTGTCAACATCTTCGGCATTCGAAGCCGGAAAACGCCCGATGATGTCGGTCGTGTCTGCCGGATTGACGTTATCAAACCATTCGCCCGAAGAAGATTTTACCCATTCGCCGCCGATATAATTATGATAAGTCGCGATTTTTGTTTTAGTTGTTTTTGTCGTTTTCGATTTTTTCGTTGTTTTTTTCGCTTCTTTTGCTTTTGCCATATTTAAAAAAATTAAGTTTCAAATTTCAAGTTACGAGTTCCAAGTTAAAAAATTACTTGGAACTCGTAACTTGAAACTTGGAACTTTGAACTTTGAACTGTTAAATTATTGAACCGTAAATTGAACCACGCTCATCTGCGTATTCCGGCGCAAGCGGTCATAGCTTACAATATGCAAAACGACCGCATCGCCTTTTTTCAGATTATTGACATAATCGTTAAAACTCTTCAGATCCGTAACCGGCTGGCGGTTAATTCTTTGAATCAAATCACCTTCGTTCAACGCGTCGCCGCCGGTCGAACTTTTGACATCGGCAATAAAACTCGCCGGATTGATGCTTTTGACGATCAAACCTTTTTCGCCTTCGAGCCTATAAATCTTTGCGACATCGAGCGTTAGTTCGGTCAAAGTCAGACCGAACGGCTGCTGCGCTTTAATATTTTTATCAATCGGCAGTTTGCGTGGTTCTTCTGTGTCAATCACGCGGTTATTTGAAGGACGCTCGGCAAGTGTGATCGAAGTTGTTTTGCGTTCGAGTCTTGTTCCGACTTCGCGCAGATACGTAACATTTACAGTTTGATCGGGCGCGGTTGAGGCAACTTTTTGAATCAAATCCTGAGCATTTTCCACCTTTTGCCCGTTAAATTCCAGAATCACGTCATTTGCCAGCAAACCGGCATTTGCCGCCGCGCTCTTTTTTTCCCGCACTTCGGTAATGATCGCGCCTTTGGCTTCCGGCAGATCATAAACTTTGGCGAATTCGTTTTTTACCGAATCGAGCAAAACGCCGAGATAGCCGCGCCGGACTTTGCCGTTTTGGAGAATCTGCCGATAAACATTTTCCGCTTCATTTGACGGCAGAGCAAAACCGATACCATTGTAATCGCCCGTCGAAGTGGCGATCTGCGAATTAACGCCGATGACTTCGCCCTGCATATTAACAAGCGGTCCGCCCGAATTTCCGCGATTGATTGCTGCGTCGGTTTGAATAAATTTTTGAAACGCATTGCCGGAAGGAGTTTCTCTCTGCGTCTGCGAAATAATGCCGGCTGTTACGGTTTTTGCCAGACCGAACGGCGAACCGATTGCCAGAACCCAATCGCCGACCTGCGCTCTGTCCGAATTTCCCAATCTGATCGAAGGCAGATCGCGCCCCGTTTCGATTTTCAAAACCGCCAGATCGGTTTCCTCGTCCGTGCCGATAACTCTCGCCACATATTCTTCGCCCGAAGAAAGCTTGACGGTGATCCGCACCGCTTCTTCGATAACGTGATAATTCGTTAAAATATAGCCGCTTTTATCAACGATAAATCCGCTTCCGACGGCACTCGCCGGACGGCGCGGAAGTTGTCTTTTAAAGAATTCCAGAATATCGTCCGAATCGCCCGCCGATTCATCGCCTTTTAATTTTACTTCGGGGATTTTTCCTTTGGTATCAATGCTGACTACTGCCGATTCGACGCGTCTTGAAACCTCGGCAAATGATGCGGAAAGTTTTTCAGGAGTAATTGAGGCTTCTGCTCCGACATTTTCGATTTGAGCAAACACCTGTCCGGAATTGCCGCTTAAAGCAGCGACCGCAAAAATCAAACCGGCAACCCAGAAACGGATTTTTCCGGCGATGATTCCATTTGAATTATTTTTATAATTTAACATAGCTTATTCTCCTTAAAATTCAAGATTTCCGCCCTCGATACGCAGATTTACAAAGTATAAATTTATCACGGGCAAGCGAGCAAGTAAATTTTCAGATACCTTTAATAATATAGAGATAATACGGGCTTTTTCAAATATTTTTTAATAAAACTTTCATTACGCCCTTTTGCGCCGCCTTTTCCAACGCGCTTACGCCTTCGTTTAAACCGAATTCCGCGCTGATCAGATTTTCAACCTCGACTTCCCTTTTTTGCAGAAGTTCCAAAGCCGCGCCGAACTTGCCGCAGCGCGAACCGATGATCGAAATCTCATCTACGACGACGCGCCACATTTCCAAATTTGTCTTGCCCTGAAAGGTTGATTTCAGAACGAGTTTTCCGCGCGGTTTTAACAAATCAAGAGCCAGACCGAAACCTGATTCCGAACCGCTCGCTTCGACAACGACATCGAAATCACGCGCCAATTTTTCGGCATCTTCAAGCAAAACGCCCTCGATATTACGTTTTAAAACCAGATCGAGTTTCTCTTTGTGCTTGCCGATCAAAACGGTCTTCCGGCTTTTCAGCGCAAGACTCTGAGCGCAGAGATTTCCCAATTTTCCGTCGCCGATCACGGCAACGCGGGTTTCCGGCAAAATTTCAACCTGTTCGGTGATTCCGAAAGCCGCCGCCAGCGGTTCCGTAAAAACGGCTTGCACGTCTGAAACGCCAGGCGGAACTTCCAGAAGATTGCGCGCCGGCAAACTTAAAAATTCGGCGTGTGCGCCGTCGCGTCCGACGATTCCTAAAACTGTTCGATTCGGACAATGGCGCGAATCGTTGCCTCTGCATTTTTCACAAACTCCGCAGCCCGCGTTTATTTCGCCGACAACTCTTTTTCCAACAAGGTGTTGCGCATCGCCCGCCTTTTCGACAATGCCGACGAATTCGTGTCCGATTGTGCCTTCAAAACCCGCGTAACCGCGTACGATTTCCAGATCGGTGTTGCAAATTCCCGACATTAAAACGCGAATAATTGCTTCCGATTCTTTTTCCGGCTTGGGAATTTCAGCTAAACTCAGTTTTTTGTTTTCAAATGTTAAGGCTTTCATAAATTATTTATTAGTGATGTTTCAGAATTTAAGCAAAGGAAAAATACTTTCGGAATAAGTGAAAAGTGAAAGGTAAATAGTGATAGATGATTCTTCGATAAAACCTATCATTTATCACTTATCACCTTTTACTTATTCCGAAATGTAAAAGCCTAAAAAACTTCGTTCCGCATAAATCCTTTATTTAACGAAATAAACCTTCAGATCGCGTTCGCTCGTGATTTTCCATCCGGCGCCCGTATTTCGGAGTTTTAACTGCGTCTGAACCTTACCTTCCGAAGTTTTCTCGAAATTCTGAAAAACCCACGCTTTATCAAAAACGGCGGTTGCCGTTTCGCCCGTTTTGTCGGGCGTAATGCTTAGATTGCTGAAATTCATTTTTATCGAATCATACTGCGTAAAGGCTTTCTGCTTATCGTTTCGGACAAAACTTTTGGCGGCGTTTTTCTTATTGTAATAATCGAGATTTTCGTCATAGCTTTCCATATAAGCATTTAAGTTGCGCGATTCCGCCAGAGATTTCCACGAATAAATCCGGTCGGAAACCTGTTTTTTAACTTCTTCCGCATCGAAATTCGGCGGCGGAGTTGCGGTTTTAACAGGCATTTGCGCGGCGTTGGAATCTTTTTTGGTCGGCGCGGGAGTCGGCGAATCTTTTTCGGCATCATCATCTTTTGAGATTATTTTTTCATCGCTGTTTGGTTTAGTATTCGTGTTTGCGGCGATTTCATTTCGATCTTTCGAGAAATAAAACCACCACGCGCCGATTCCGGCAACGCCGAAAAGAATGAGCATAACGAGCGCGGTCGTTAAAACCGCGACTAAAGCATTCGATTTCTGCGGCGGCATGGGCGACGCGGGATATGAAGCAATCTGTGTTTCGCGGCTTTTTTCCCAATTTTCGGCGGACGATTCCGGCACGTTAACCCGCATTTGACGGGCATCTTTGTTAGTCGTAAAACGATTGGTCGGCTCGTTTGCAAAAAACTGTTCGGTTACTTCGTCTTCTGTCGTTTGTCCGCTTTGCCCGAAAGCGAGCGTCGGCGTTTCTGTGTGTGAATCTGCGCTCCCGACCAACGACGTTCCATCCTGCAGACAGAATTTCAGCGTGTCATCGGCATAACTCGAACGGCACTTCGGACAATGTTTCATAGTTTTATTTCCCGCATTTTTGCTTATCCGTAAATTAAAAATCCCAGTCCGGCGGCGGAGCAGTAATTATAACTATAAACCTACATAAATTCGTTTCCAAATTTACTTTTACCGAAACACTATTTATACTTTTAAAATATTTTGCACAAATCAGGAATAAAAAAAATGTTGAAAATTAAAAATTATCGAAAAATATTATTTGCGCTTTTAATACTGGCTCTTCCGTCACTGCTGATTTCCTGCACCGAGGCGGAAACGAAGGTCGAACCCGGAAACGCCGCATCGCCGACCGAAGCCTACAAAATGCTCTACACGGCGGTAAAAAGCAAAGACACCGAAAAGATCAAACAAATGATGTCGAAAGGAACAGTCGCTTTTGCCGACGGCGTTTCAAAACAGCAAAACAAAGAGATCGGAGAGATTTTCGCCAACGGTTTTACGGCAACCACTTTTGCCGAAACGATGCCGGAAATCCGCGACGAACGCATCAATAACAATTACGGCAAGGTCGAAGTTTTTAATCAAAAAGACAATCGCTGGGAAGATCTGCCGTTTATCAATGAAGACGGCGGCTGGAAACTTGCCGTCGGGGATATTTTTGCCGGAACATTTCAAGACCCCGGAAAATCGGCGGCGCAAATTCAGGCTGATGCCGCCAATGTCAATAAAATGATTCCACTGTCGCCTGATATTGACGGAAACTTTTCAAGCGGCGATCCGACGATGAATGCCAATACGAATATGAAAACAAATGCTAATACGTCAAACGTCAACACCGCGCAGGTCAAACCCGAAGATCAAAACGAAAAGAAATAATGATTACGGAAAATCTGATTCGTGATATTTTATCGCAATACGCAAAACACGGCTAGAATCTAAGCCGTGTTTTGCTTTTACCGGAAACCGCAAAAAAACTTTCCGACTCGCTTGACGCGCTTTTCGGCGATGCCGAGATTGTTTCAAGCGGTGTAAACGCGGCGTGGTTTTCGCGTCCTTCAAAGAAAAATCGAGTGGCGTGGGAGCTTCGCCACCTAAGCGAGAATCCATTTGCGCTTTTTGAAACTTTCGATGAAAATGACGATAAAGATTTTATCAAAGAATCTTTAAACGAAATGGAAACCCGTTTGCAAGATCGCACATCAAAGCACAAGAATTGAGTCGGCAATTTACAATTTCAGTAAATTGTTGCAAACTATCCATATTGAAATGATGATTAAAGATTTCGGTGCGCGGGTTATAAGTGTTTGGGAAGGCTTGCGACCGATGACACAAAAAATGTTGGTCGGTGCGTTACAAACGAGCTTTGAAAAAACCAACCCACCAACCCAAAAATTCTCTTACGACACCCACGCCGATTGGGAACTTAGCCGTTTGCTTTCTGCGCTCGATGAACAGACAAACGATGAAGAAATCAAGAAAGACGCGGAAAATTTAAGGGAAATAAAACAATTAGCCGACACGTGCGCCAGGGTTTTGCAGGCGCAAACCGAATCTGCCGAAGTTTATATCCAGCTCGTCAAACGCGCGATTTCCCGCAGCGATTATGATTTAATTGACCGCTTGGGCGATATTCTCGTGCAAAGATTTTCAATCGGCGAAATTGCGGAAATCATCCGGCAAACAAAATCGCCGCACATCTGCGCGATCGCTTACGAAACGCTTGCCTTAAAACCCGTCCAGATGCTTCTGCCGCTGCTCGATGATCCGATTTATTTTGAAATCGGACGAACCTCCATCGAACAGCAAGCGTATGAATTCGACAATATGGAAGCCCAGCGCGTGATTGCCGAATTGGAATCGGATGATTACGATTTCGATTAACCGGAAACAAAAAAAATACGAAAAAATGAGAAGTGAAAAATTTTAACATTTCACTTCTCATTTCTTATTTCTCACTTAACTTCCCTGCTTTTTCATCAAATCGGCGTATTGACCGTCGTCAACCCACTTTAGAATTTCGGAAACGCGCCAGATCGGAAACGGATGCGAAAGTCCGGCATTGATAATGTCCGCCCAGAATTTATCGAGTTTTTTCTCGTCGTAATTTTTCTGAAATTCGCGAGCTTGCTCTAAAAACAGTTCATAATTTATTTTTGAAGCGAGCGTTCCGCCGGCGAGTTTCATCATCGTTTTGCCGATCACGTGCGGGTCTTGCGTCACGAGCAGCGCGGCTCTGTCGCAGGAAAGTTCCGCCCGGCGCATCCACGCCAGAAGCGCGCCGCGCATCGAAGCCGTCAGTAATTCCTTGATCAGTCCGGCAATCGGAAGCGATGCCAGCGGAATCGTCGCCACCGCCAAAAGCAGTTGCGCCGCCGTCAGATAAAGCACGTGTTCGGCGTGAATATGCCCGACTTCGTGCGCGATTACCGCTAAAACTTCATCTTCGTTCAACCGTTCGAGAAGTCCCGAATGCAGAACGATAATCGGTCGGTCAACGCCGCCCGTAAAAGCATTAACAATCGGATTTTGCTGAATAAACAAATCCGGCATATCCACGCCGAGCGTCGTGCAAGCAATCTGCAATTTAGCGTGCAGATCGGGACACTGCTTCGGCGTAACCTTGACCGCGCTCGCCATAAAAGTTACGCGAATCGCCGATTCGCCCGTAACCTTGAGAAGTTGTTTCAAAGCCGTGTCAATTCCCGGAATCGCCCGCAGCGCGGCAAGGGCTTTACTGTCCGCCGGATGAATATACTCGTGTTTGCTCAGATCGGCAAACTTTTTGTGAAATTCGTTGGAAAGCGGTAATTTACAACGCCCGCATTTAGCTTCGCCGTTTACATAACCTTCTTTGACGGTATTTTTTTGACCGCAATACCGGCATCGAACAAATAAAGTTTTTTCAACTGCTGCTGATTCGCTGTTGGAATCTGTTTTTTTTCTTGCCATAGAATTTAAGTGTAATTTACAAGTCTCGGATATTTCAAATGTCTGTGGTGTTAAACGTCAGAAAAATCAATTTGTTTGTTTATTTGTGAGGCATTTGCGCAACATTTATGAAAATTTGACTTCCGTTTTCAGTTTTTAGAGGCAATTCGCAAAAGGACGGTGGAAGAACCGAAAATCAGTCGGGCTAATTGAACGAAGCGCAAGATACGTTGGAAATTAACGTCAAGATATTTTTTACGCGAAACTTAATGCACGGAATCGAAAACTAAGCGCACAACCGTTTCAATATGATGAGTTTGCGGAAATAAATCTATCGCGGTAATTTTTTCGATCTTGTAACCGTTTGCGGTTAAGATTTTCAAATCACGTGCCAGAATCGAAGGTTCGCACGAAACGTAAGAGATTTCTTTCGGTTGCAGTTTGATCAGATTTTCGATGGTTTCTTTTTCCGTTCCGGCACGCGGCGGATCGAGCAAGACAAAATCTATATTTTTAAATTCTTCGCTGTTTTCCCGTAAAAAATCGGAAACCGGTTCGCGGTAAAATTCCGCGTTTTCGAGCCGCGCGTTTTCCGCATTTTTTTCCGCAAAATCAACCGCCCGCTGATAGGCTTCAACACCGACGACTTTTCCGAAACTTTCCGCCAGCGGCAGCGTGAAAAGCCCGACTCCGCAATAGAGATCGAGCGCGATTTCGCCCTTCGCGCCGGAAATCGCCGACTCAATCAGTTTTTCGATTAAAAACGGATTTCCCTGAAAAAAGATATTCGCGCTGTAAAAGTATTTTCTATCGTTCAGCTCAAAGGCGATTTCTTCGGTCGGTTCGAGAATTTCGTCGGAAAAAATAGAAACTTTTTCGCCGGCATTTGCCGCTTCGATCTCGACAATTTCCGCATAAAAACTTTCCCAAACGATGCTTTCGCGCAGTTCGGAAAGCGTTTCGTTTAATTCGGGCGTGAGTATCGGGCAATGCGCGACATCTATAACGCGATGCGAATTTCTCTGAAAATAACCGATTTTTCTGCGCCGCGTGTCAATGTGCCACTGAGCGCGGGCGCGGTAATCGAACGGTTTCGGACTCGCAATTATTTCGATTTCACCTTGAAAATCAATTTTAGCGAGCCGCGTCAGACAATCGCGCAAGATTTCGATTTTGGCTTCGAGCTGCGCGTCATACGGCATTTGCTGAAAATTACAGCCGCCGCATTTGCCAAAATAAACGCACGGCGGCTCAATTCTCTCCGGCGAAGGTTCGAGAATTTCCAGAATTTCGGCAAATGCGGTTTTGCCTTTTATTTGATAAATTTTGATGCGAAGCCGGTCGCTTCTCACAGAAAGTGGCACAAAAACGGTTAAATTTTCGGCAAACGCCAGACCGTAGCCGTTCGGCACGATTTTTTCGATTGAAACTTCTAAAATTTCACCGTTTTTATATTTTCTGCTCAAATTAAACGCTCTCAACCTCGATTTCGATTCCGCCGACCATTTTGGCGAAAATATTATAGATCAGCGAACCGATTATACCGCTGATAAATCCCATAATTCCATAAATAACCGGAAAAGCAACGATCATAACCAGTCCCATCACAATACCGCCGCCGCCCGCCGCCAGACCTTCGCGCTGTCCCAATCCGATGACCATCACGCTCATCAAAATCATCATCAGACCATAAAGTATGCCGATGATCAGACCGATCACCGCAAACATTACCGCATACATTTTAGCAACTGACAGAATATCGAATTTTTTGATTCTAAGTTTATTCATTTTTTTGTCCTCTTTTTAGAATTTGGATAAAGACGGGTAAATAAATGTATTTTTTGCTTAGATTTATAAATAAAATAAACTCAGCCGCGGAATTTCGCGTTCATCCCGAAGTTTTTTAAGAAGCATCAGCTTAAATGTCCGCTCATAAACTTCTCTTTCCATTTTTGTCTGATAATCGGCGATTTTCTTTGACGTTTCAGCTTTTAATTTTTCGGTAACGAATGATTTTAATAAAATTTCGTCAATTGAAGCGTCCAATTTTTCGAGATTTTCCTCGAGTTTTTCAGCCGAAAGTTTTTTGTTTTTCAGCTGATTCAAACTTTCCGAAACTTTTTCCAAAATTTTCTTCAAATCGCCGACGGCATTTTCGGCGGCGAAATCCAATCCGGCGGAAATTGTTTGAAGATGTTCGGCAATCGTTTCATCGGAAAACAACTCGTTTTTCGGATGATTTTCTTGGCTTTTATCCGGCGTTTTAATCTCCGTTTTGCCGTTTTTCCCGATTTGCGATTCGAGCCATTCGGCGTATTGCGCTTCGATTTCTTCTTTGCAATACGACAGAGATTTGATCGTCCGGCGTTTGTTCGGATTTTTATCGTAAGCATCGAAAACATTTTCGATGCCGCGCAAAATAATATGAAGCGGCACGCCGCGCTCTTGCCACGTTTCGATCAAAGCCCAATCCAGAGGATTTAAAAGCAAATTGCGCCCGCGCCGGCGGATAAAAGCTTCTTCGATTTCGGAAAAATAGTTAAAGTAATTCAATGGTGAATGGTGAACGGTGAATGGTGAATTATAAATTGGTTTTTTTATTAACCATTCATCATTCCCCATTCACCATTAATCAAAATTTTATCTTCATTCGGCGCAGAGTTCGCAGGTCTTCGTCAGTTAAATCGAGTTCGATTTCTTCGTGAAAATCTTCCGATTCATTATCAATTTCCTGCAGACCGATCTCGAGCCGGAGCATCAGATTCGGTTCATAACCGAGACCGCGCAAATACTCTATCGCGTCCGCCACGCGTTCGGAATTTTCGATTGCCTTATTGATCGCTTCGCCGAGTTCGCGCACGGCTCTTTGTGCATTTTTATCGAGTTCCATTTTCTATTAGCGATGCTACGCGACTCGCGCGAAAGTTTCAAGTTCGCATAAAAGTTCAAAGTTTAGAGTTCAAAGTTCAGAGTTATCGTTTAGAATAGCATTGCTTATAATTTTGCATTTCAAAAAACATTTGCTTTAAAGTATAACCAAACCTTGAACATTAAACTTTGAACTTTGAACTTAAACGAAAATGGAAAGACGCGAAAAATTTCAGACATCTTCCGGCATCGAACTGCCCGAAGAATTTAATCCCGAAAACACGAATTTCGATTACGAAACCGATATTGGAAATGCCGGAGAATTTCCCTACACACGCGGCGTGCGGAAAAATATGTATCGCGGCAGGTTTTGGACGATGCGCCAATACGCCGGATTTGCGACCGCCGAAGAATCGAATCTGCGTTATAAATATCTGTTGTCGCAAGGTGTGAGCGGACTTTCGGTAGCATTCGATCTGCCGACGCAGATCGGGCTTGATTCGGACGATTCGCTCGCGGCGGGCGAAGTCGGCAAAGTCGGCGTGGCGATTGATTCTCTCGAAGATATGCTGATGCTTTTCGACGGAATTCCGCTCGACGAGGTTTCGACTTCGATGACGATAAACGCAACCGCTTCAACGCTTTTGTGTCTTTATTTAGCAGTCGCCAAAAAACAAAATGTCGCATTCGATAAGGTAAGCGGCACGATTCAAAACGATATTTTGAAAGAATATATCGCGCGCGGAACTTATATTTTTCCGCCGAAACCCTCGATGCGCCTGATTACCGACACCTTCGCTTTTTGCGCGGCGGAAGTGCCGAATTGGAACACGATCTCGATTTCGGGCTATCACATACGCGAAGCCGGTTCGACCGCCGCGCAGGAAATCGCTTTTACTCTGGCAGACGGCATCGCTTACGTTGACGCGGCAATTTCGGCAGGACTTAAAGTTGACGATTTTGCGCCGCGTCTTTCGTTTTTCTTTAATTCTCATTTGAATCTGATCGAAGAAATCGCCAAATTTCGCGCGGCAAGGCGGCTTTGGGCGCGGATTATGAAAGAAAGGTTTTCCGCAAAAAATGCGAAATCTTTAATGCTTCGCTTTCACACGCAAACCGCCGGTTCGACCCTCACGGCGCAGCAGCCCGAAGTAAATATCGTGCGAACGACGATTCAGGCACTTGCGGCGGTCCTCGGCGGAACGCAAAGCCTGCACACGAATTCGATGGACGAAGCACTCGGCTTACCGACCGAAACGGCGGCGCGAATTGCCCTTCGTACACAGCAGGTCATCGCCTATGAATCCGGCGTTGCCGACACGGTTGATCCGTTTGCCGGTAGCTACGCGATTGAAGAATTAACCAACAAATTAGAACAAAAAGCGGTCGAATATATCGAAAAAATTGACGCGCTTGGCGGAATGCTCAAAGCGATCGAAAACGGTTTTCCGCAGAGAGAAATTCAGGAAGCCGCTTTCGAATACCAACGCGCCGTCGAAAAACAGACGGAAATCGTCGTCGGTGTCAATAAATTTCAGATTGAGGAAAGCGAAACAATCCCGATTATGAAGGTTGACGAAGCAATAGAAAAAGGACAAATCGAACGCTTAAAAGCACTTAGAGAAAAACGCGATCCGGCAAAAGCCGAAAACGTTTTGCTGAAATTAGAAGAAGCGGCAAAAGGCGATGAAAATCTTCTGCCGAAAATTCTGGATTGCGTGGAAAATTATGTGACGGTCGGCGAAATTTCCAATAAACTGCGAACCGTTTGGGGCGAATATAGAGAAGCCGTAACAGTTTAGAAATTTTGATTTGAACCAATAAAGCCGAAAAAAATTTCACCGAAGATTCAAGAAAGCGGCGCCTTAGCGAAAAATGCCGATGTCGTTTTTTTATTTTTATTTCGTTTGACCGTTTTCGTTTCCGGCACGTTTGGCTCTGTTTTTTTTAGGAATGATCGGGCAGCGGTCGTGCAAATTAAACTTGAAGCCTTCCGGCAAAATATGTACCTTGACATTGACGAGCGCGAGATTCTCGCCTTTTTCGGCTTCCGGTGCGTTTGTATAGCTCATCGCGCCGCCGTCAATGATAGTAACCGCGCCTTCGCCGATTACTTCAAATTTATCTTTATTAACCAGCATCGCCGTGTTTTCGTCAATTCCAAAGCCTAAATCCTGCGGGAAATGAGCAATTGCGGAAATCAATCTGCCGTATCTGCCGCGCTGCGAAAAATGTGTGTCAATAATCGCTCCGACGATCAAATCCATTCCGGGTCCGATTTCAACTTCCCGCATCCGTGGATTTTCTTCGTTTGCACCGTTAATAATCATCGAATTGGACATCATCGCCGCGCCCGCGCTCGTGCCGGCGATGACCAGACCTTCGACATATCTTTGTAGAATTATTTTCTGCAAAGGCGAACCGCCGAGCAGACTCGTAATATGAATCTGATCGCCGCCCGTAAAAAACAGCGCGGTCGCTTTTTTTATCGCTTCGATGCTTTTTTCCAGCCTCGCATCTTCTCTTTCGGAAACATCCACGACCTTGATATTTTTAGCCCCGAGACTCTTAAAAACTTTAGTGTATTCCTTGCCGACTTCTTCTACCTCGTCGGTGGCAACCGTTAAAATAACAATTTTTGAACTTGCGTTTCCGGCAAGCTCGACAAATTTTTTCAAAATTCGCGGATTATCTTTCCTTTCTTCGCCACCGCCGATTATTACAAGCTTTCCTCTTGCTTCCGTCAACTCCATAATTTGTAACTCCCCCTCTAAAACTTAAAGCAAAACACTTTAACGGAAACAATATCTGCCGCACTCCTTCCGATAAAATTCAGTAAAAAAAAATACAACCGTTATCAAATGCAAAAATAGGTGACAGCTGGCAGTTGGCGTTTTTCAAACAAAAATTATTAGCCTCTTTCCGCTCTTTCATTTAGTCGTAATCAATTACGATATAATTGATCTTTAAATTGGATAAAGTCGAGCTAAGTGAGTTTATGGTCAAAGAGAAAGACAGTTCTGTTTTTAAGAAAACTGTCTTTCTTGAGTAAAATCGTCTTTTTCACTAACCCAGACCTTGTTTTTTTACTTCTGTATTAAAAGTATCCGCCGCATTTCCGGTAACTTGTTGTACCTTTTCAACGACATCCTTTTTTACTGAATTTACTGTTTCTCCCGCGACATTTTTAACATCTTGAATTGTTTCTTTAGCGGCGTGCTGCGCTTTTGAAATCAGATTTTGACGTGTTTCTCCGAGCATTTCATTTTCGTAACCGGTCGAAGGAATCGCCAGACCGACGAGTGCGCCCGCTGCCAGCGCAACTGCTCCGACTGCCAGAGGGTTTTCCTCGATGTAATAATCATAACTGTCGCGCACCTGTATGCCGAGATTTTCAACCTTTTCCGCGGTGTTTCCGGCAAAGTCGCCGACGGTTTCATAAACGGTATTTGCCGCTCCTTCCGCACTTTGATAAAGCGAACTTCCCACGCTTTCGATTTTTTCCTGCGCATTTTTTAATGTTGACGAATCATTTGACAAATTACCGGAATTTGTCGCACCGGATAAATTTCGCCGCTCGTTTCCATTATGATTTGATTTTCGTCCATTCTTGCTCTTGAAAATCAAAAGCCCCGCGCCAAACGCGATTAAGAATAACGGCAGCGGATTTGCGACCGCCTTTTCTAAAATTCCGGATCGTTGTATTTCCTTATTTACATTTTGCATAAATTTTCCCGCCTTGCCTATTGTGGCACTATAAACATTGTCCTTCGCCGCTTCGAAAAGTTCCGAAGCCTTTTCCGAAATCTGCTCGGAAACCTGTTCGGAGATATTTTCCAAACTTAATTTTTCCTCGATTGCTTGAATCGTTTCGCCCATTTCCTGACGGGTTTCTTCGATTCGTTCGCGGATTTGATCGGTTTCATCGCCGCCTTCTTTCCCTATTTCTTCGACGTCTTTCGTTAAATCTGTTCTTTCACCCATTTGACATCCTCCTTCAATGATTCGACCGATTCCTTCGGCTTTAAATCCATACTTTTTAAATTATTCAGCCCTTTGGAGATTAAAACCGCCGCCGCAATTCCAATTATCAGAGCGACAATCAACGCCGCCAGCCAGAACTGCATAAAATTAGCCAGTCCGGCAATTATCGCCGCGATAAGTGCAAGAAACGCCGCATTGGCGACCGTCCCGCCGATCACTAAAAAACCGACATTTTTGCCGATTTTCTCTACCTTCTGCGTTAGCTCGACCTGCACCAGCGCGACTTCCTGCTTAAGCAAGGTTGTGGTTTCACCAGCAAGTTCGGAAAATAATTCGCCGATTGAACGATCATCTTTCACAATTTGTTGTTGTGCCATTTAAGAAAACCTCCCTTATTTTCCCGTTGAGCGGCTTTTCGAAGTTTGATTTGGCGAGGAAGACTTTAAAAATCTTGCCGCCATAACTCCGACCAGAAAAGCTCCGCCGACAAATAGTGCGGGCTGCCGCCGCGCAAAACTTTTCGCGTCGCGGGTTATATCTTTGAGCGTCGCCTGCTCGATATAGCCTGAAAGACCTTCGATTTTATCGGCTAAACTCTCGCCGTATTGAGCTGTCGTCAGCGCGATCTTGTTTTTATCATCCGAATCACGCAGATTTTCACCGACTTGTCGGATGCTGTTGGCAACATTACTTAATCCTGTTGTCAGAGTTGCTTTCTGTTCATCTAAGAGACCCGATGCTTTTTCTTTTACTTGCCCGACCGCGTTGTTGGCGGTTTCTTTAATAGATTGGTCGCTTTTTTGATTATTAACCGTTGATTGCTGACGGTTTATTGTTTCGTTGTTTTGTGAATTGTCTGCTTGTCGGGCAGTTCCGGTATTTTGTTTGGTTTCCATAATTTCTCCCTTTGTTCGTAATTTGTTCAAGATTTCCATTACAATACATTCGAGCTTTTCATACTGTGTGCTGTCATACATAAGAAAGTTTTTTTTGATAAAACTTAACCTTTCTTTAAATTCCTTTGCAGCATAAATCCAACTAAAATAAACAGTCAGAGCTTATGTTTAATAAAATAACAAGTCCTGAATCTTTATTTTAAGATTTCTCGTTTTGTTTACTATTTTACAGATTAATCGGAAAAGTTTCCGGCAGCTGATCTATTTGACAAGGAAATTAAAGTCATAAATACAAAAAAATTTATTTACTTACGATAAGTTCAGCGCAGTTTGAATAAAGAAATGTACTCAAATGATTTAAGAATTTCGTTTTAACAATTTCGGAATGACTAATTTCAAAATCTTAAAAAGGCTTTTATCGAATATGATTTCCCAAAAACGTATCGGAACAATACGGCTTGAATGTGTGTTCCAGCTACAAAATTATTTAACATCCTTATTTTTCAGTAGTAGCGGGATTTTATTTTTTTCGGCACGTCTATTGCGGTAATAGTTTACAAGAGGAAAAAAGAATGGCACAAGAAACATCAAATGAAGAAAGAGCTGCGGAAAAATCTTTTAATGAATCACCGAAAACTATAAATAAAGCGACTACGGTAATGGTAATCGGGGGAATTATATTGTTGATTATTGCTACGGTAATGCTCTTGTCTTTTTGTCGAAATGACACAAACACAGGAAATTCCACTACTCCAGCCGCAACTAACAGGGCTTCACCGTAAGTTTTTGTAAGAAAAAATACTGATTGTCTGTTTAAGCAAAGAGAGTCTTCATGATTTATGCAAATCTGAATAAATCGGAATTATTACAAATCAGTAGATTAAATTAAGTCTGACGGCAAATTATTGCCGTGTCGCGCTCGAAGAATGCTTAGGGGTTTTATTATATTAGATTTTGGCTAATCTCAAACTCGAACGATTAATATTCATTCCTACTCTTTAATCAATTTAGATGATTAGGTCTTTGGCTTTCGGTCTTTAATTTTTGCTCTGATATTTAGAGTTTCGTTTCAAAAATCAGTTGCTTTTTATTAAAATGACTTTTGCAAAGACCAAAAGCTAAAGTTCTAATCAGCTATAAATCAATTTTCGTAATCCAGATCAGGCGAAAGCTTTTTGACGATTTGATTTAAGAAAAACTCAATGCTATTGTTTCATAGATGAAACAATAGCATTAAACAATAGCATTAAAAAAGGCAGGAAACTAACATGACACCGTCAGCAAACACAGAAGAATTTGAAGAAACCGAAAATTTTGTAGAAGGAAAATACGAACTTCGTTCGATCAGACAGATTACGGCGGATCTGTCGAAACCCGTTGCTAAAAGACATCTTCGCCTTCGCAAACAAGGCGGCAAGGAAATAAAATATCTCGCGTGGCACGATGCGATTAAATATTTAGACCATTATGCGAGCGGTTGGAATTATGAAATCCGTTCGATTGATTCGGTCGGCGGAAAATTGATCTTGACCGTGCGGCTTTCGATTCCGTGCGCCGAAGGCATCGTCTACCGCGAAGCGACCGGACAGGAAGACGAAGACAAGGAAACTTACGGCGATTCTTCGAGCAATGCCGAATCAATGGCTCTGCGCCGCGCCGCGAGCAAGTTCGGTTTGGGTTTGTATCTCTACGATCAATAATTAAAAAATTTATTTCACTCTAAAATATTTTTCAAACATTGCCGATATATTCGATTTTAGTGATAATGGCGTTGAGCTTTTGCCCTTTTTTGCGAAAAACTACATAATAAAAACTTGTTTTGAGCAATAAAAAGAATATGAATTTCATCACTAATACGAGGGCTTTGTTGATCGGTTTATGGCTCGGCGCGGCGTGTTTTTTCAGTTTTGCCGTTGCGCCGAGCGCGTTCGGCATTTTGCCTTCGCGCGAATTGGCGGGCAGCCTCGTTTCGCGCACGCTGATGATCGTCAATCTCAGCGGAATCGTCATCGGCTTGCTTTTGATTTTAACGACTCTGATCAAACGCCTCGATCTAAAACCTCTCCGGCTTTGGACGGAAAGATTTTTGCTTTTGATCGTCGTTGCCGCGTGCGCCGTCGGGCAGTTTGTCATCGGCAGTTGGTTGGCGATTGTCCGCACACAGATCGGCAGACCGATTGACGAAGTTGCGCTCGAAGATCCGCTCCGAATTCAGTTTAACGCGCTGCATCAATATTCGGTTTGGGCTTTGGTGGCGGCGATGATCGCCGCGCTTGTTGTGTATTTTTTAATTTCGGGAAAAAGCTTTAACAATTCCGCCGAAAAAACTTCAAAAGAAATAGATTTTCAGAATGATTTTGTCAATTAAAAATTATGGAACTGATTGAAAAAGTTAGCGATTTTTCGGGGCGTTATAAAAGCTGGAACGCCAACGAAAATCTAAAGAATTATCCCTTTGTCGAAAATGTTGACGCGCCGTTCACCCCTTTGCAACGCGCTCTGCCGATGCTCAATCTGGCTTTGATTTCTTCCGCCGGAGCATTTATTGACGGCACGGATTCATTCGATACAAATTCGCGCGACGGCGACGCAAGTTTCCGGGAAATTCCCATCGAGGTCGAAGCTGAAGATTTGCTTTATGCCGCTCGCGGTTATGATCCGACCGCCGTCAAAGAAGACCGCAACACGCAGATTCCGGTTGACCGTCTGCTCGAATACGAAGCCAATGCCGTGATCGGCAGATTAAATCACGTCTGGTGGAGTTTGGCGGGCTGGATTCCAAATGCGCGGCTTGTCGCCGAAGATACCGCGCCGCGCATTGCCGAACGGCTTACGCGCTACGAAGTTCAAGCCGCACTTTTAATTCCGGCATCGCGTCTTTGTCATCAAACTCTGGGAATCGTCGCCCGCGCTATCGAACAAACCGGAATTCCGACGATTATGCTTTCGGTTGATCGCCTGTTGACCGATAAAGCGCGTCCGCCGCGTGTCGCTTATTACGACGGCGAATTCGGTTCGGTCGCCGGAAAACCCAATTGGAAAGAGCATCAATTCAGAATTTTAGATGAATCTCTGCGCTGGATCGAGAGTCTGGATCAGCCGACTTCGCGTAAATTGGTCGTAAAATTGGAAACCGAAACCGAAATGTCGCGCGGCGAGCGGTAAAAAACGGAAGTGATTTGAATCACAGATTACCACAGATTATTTTGAGAAATTAAAGAACGACAGTTAAGATCAACTATTTATAATAGCGTGAGTATCGGTCAAGAAATATTAAATCGCAGAAACGCGCCGGAGCGCAGAAAATTATAAATAAGTATCGAACAAATTCAGCATATATTCTGACGGATTAGTTCAATTTTGGGCAAATACTACAAAAAAAACTCTGCATCTCAGCGTTTCTATGGTGAAAAATAGTTATCCAATACTCACGTTATAATATCTGTGTTCATCTATGGATAATTTATCGTTCGTCTTATAGCGTGAGAATTTAATTGTCTCGCGCTTTTTGTTTTTTTCACTAATTTCGTGCTTTAATTTTTCAAATGAGAAAGAAAATCGGAATCGGAATAATCGGAACGGGATTTGCGCGAAAGGTGCAGATTCCGGCGTTTCAAAATCTTGCAAATGCCGAAATCATTTCAATCGCCAGCCGACAATTAAAAAACGCTGAAGATGCGGCAAGCGATTTTGACATCGCGCATTTTACGGATGATTGGCGGGAAACCGTTGAACGTGAAGATGTTGAACTGGTTTGCATTACCACACCGCCCGACACTCATTTTGAAATGGCACTTGCCTCAATCGAACTCGGCAAGCACGTTTTGTGCGAAAAACCGATGGCGTTTGATGTGGCACAAGCGCAAAAAATGACCGAAGCGGCGCACAAAAAAAATGTTCTGGCATTAATTGATCACGAACTACGCTTTTTAAACGGCAGACAAAAAGCCTTTAATTTATTGCGCGAAGATAAAATCGGCAAAATCTTTCACTGCAAATATTTTTTTAACAACGCAACCCGCGGAAACGCTGATTTGCCCTGGAGTTGGTGGTCAAGCGTGGAAAGCGGAGGCGGCACTCTGGGCGCAATCGGTTCACATGCGATTGACACTTTGCGATGGTTTCTCGGCGCGGAAATCGCCGAAGTTTTCTGCCATCTGCACACCAATATTAAGCAAAGACCGGATGCGGAAACCGGCGAAAAGCGCGAAGTTACGAGCGACGACGAAGCATTAATGATTTTGAAATTTGCCGAAAGCGATCTGCTCGAAGAAGCAACGGCAAATGTTTCGCTCTCAATGGTCGAAGCCGGAAATTATCGTAACTGCGTGGAATTTTTCGGGACAAAAGGCGCAATCCGCATTGAAGACAACGGCGAAATTTTCTTTACCGATATCAGCGAAAACATCTGGCAAGAAATTAAGGTCGAATTAGGCGAAGTTGTGCCGAAAACACCGCAAAACGGCTGGTCGCGCGGTTTTGCGGCGTTCTCTCACAAAATCATCAATGCCATTTCGGCAGGAAAAACCGAAATTAAATATGCCGCCACTTTCAAAGATGGTCTGGAAGTTCAAAAAGTTTTAGATGCCGCGCGGAAATCCGATGAAACAGGCTGTTTGATAAAAATCTAAAAATCATTTCAGATTCCAAATTCCAAATCTGAAATCTGAAATGATTTTTAGATTTAAATTATTTTAAGAAGTTATACCGGAAGAAGGCAAAGTCAGAAAAAGCTTGCCGTTTTTGATGCCTTTCAAGCTCAAAAGCCGGTTGGAAAGTTCGACGATTTCGGACACAATGCCGCGCAGGGCAATGATTTCCATACAATCATCGTGGCTGACGTGAAGGTGCATTACGGACAAAATATTATCGTGAAAATCGTGCTGAATCGCGCCCATTTCCTGCGCCAAATTTCGGGCGTGATGGTCATAGACGAGCGTCAAACTGCCGAGTGCATTTATTTCGGTTTGCGTTTCAATTTTTTGCTGAATTAATGCTTCACGAATCAGATCGCGCAACGCTTCGGAACGCGTCGCATAGCCGCGATCGTTAATTAAACGGTCGTAATTTTCCAGTAAATCCTGATCTATGCTGACACCAAATCTGACTAATTCACTCATTTTGTATTTAATAAAATATCATTCAATCACCCAAAAATTTATCGGGAATCAGATAATTCTGCACATAATCGGCGACGGATTCGTGTAAAGACATTATTTTTTTGTCGTAGCCGGTTTCACGAATTCGTGTCAAATCGGCTTGCGTGTGATATTGATAACGATCCCTTAAATGTTCGGGCATTTCAACGAATTCGATTGCGGGCGGCAGATCGAGCGCGTTAAAAATCGCTTTAGCAAGTTCGTTCCAGGTGTGCATTTCGCCCGAGCCGACGTTGAACAAACCGCCGATTTTATTTTCTATAAAATGCAGAGTCATTTCCGTAACGTCTTTCACATAAACAAAATCGCGGCCGAATTCGCCGTCTTGATAATCGGGATTCGCGCTTTTGAAAAGCTGTAATTTCCCCGTGTCGCGAATCTGCGCAAAGGCTTTGTTGATGAGCGAACGCATATCTTCTTTATGGTTTTCATTCGGTCCGAAAACATTGAAATATTTCAGCCCGATGATTTCTTTTAATAATCCGGTGCGATGCGCGTAAAGATCGAAAAGATGTTTCGAGTAGCCGTAGACATTGAGCGGGCGAAGCTTTTCAAGGTTTTCCGTGCCGTCTTCCATTCCTTGTTCACCGTCGCCGTAAGTCGCCGCGCTCGATGCGTAAATAAAGCGTTTGCCGTTTGAAACAGACCAATTAGCGAGCGTTTTCGTAAATTCGTAATTATTCCGCATCATAAAATTAGCGTCGCGCTCAGTCGTCGCCGAACACGCGCCTAGATGCAGAATAATTTCGGCTTTATTATGCTGTTCTAGATTCGCAATAAAATCGTCCGCGTCCAAATAATCCGCAAACTTTAACGGCGCAAGATTTTTCCATTTGTCCGAAGAATCCAGCCGGTCAACGATCAAAATATCCGTTTCGCCCAATTGATTAAGCCGCCAAACAAGCGCACTTCCAATAAATCCCGCGCCGCCGGTAACAATAATTTTCATAATGGAAAATAGAAAATGAAAAATGGAATTTGTTTCTGATTATAATTTAACACTTATCCGTTTTCCATTTTTCGTTAAATAAATTACCAACCGAGAATATAAGCGAACATCAGCGGCGCAACGATTGACGCGTCGGATTCGACGATGAATTTCGGCGTATCAACCGCCAATTTTCCCCAGGTGATTTTCTCGTTCGGAACCGCGCCTGAATAACTTCCGTAAGAAGTTGTCGAATCAGAAATCTGACAGAAATAACCCCAAACGGGAACGCTTTCGCGTTGTAAATCCTGATGCAGCATCGGCACGACGCAGATCGGAAAATCGCCCGCGATGCCGCCGCCGATCTGGAAAAACCCGATGGTCGAATCGTCAATCGCGTTTTCGGTGTACCAATCGGCGAGCATCATCATATATTCGATTCCGGTTTTGACCGTATGAACATTTTTCACATCGCCCGTGATGACGTGTCCGGCATACATATTCCCCATTGTTGAATCTTCCCAACCGGGAACAACCATCGGCAGATTTTTCTCCATCGCCGCATACATCCACGAATCTTTCAGATCAATCTGGTAATACTCTTCGAGCGCACCCGATTTCAAAACCTGATACATAAATTCGTGCGGAAAATAGCGTTTTCCTTCCGCGTCGGCTTTCGTCCAAACGTCAACCATCGCTTTTTCAAGCCGCCGCATCGCTTCCATTTCGGGAATGCACGTATCGGTTACGCGGTTCATATGCCGGTCGAGCAAATCCTGTTCGTCCTGCGGCGTTAAATCTCTATAATCCGGCACTCGTTCGTAAAAATCGTGCGCGACGAGATTAAACAAATCTTCTTCCAGGTTCGCGCCCGTGCAGGAAATTACCTGCACTTTGTCTTGCCGGATCATCTCCGCCAAAGACAATCCTAGTTCTGCTGAACTCATTGCACCGGCAAGAGTTATCATCATCTTGCCGCCGTTTTCTATGTGAGTTTTATAACCTTCCGCCGCGTCAATTAACGCCGCCGAATTGAAATGCCGAAAATGATGTTTGATAAATTCGCTGATTGTTTGATTATTCATAATAAAATTAAAAAAGCCCTGCAACCGCCTACGGAAATCTTCCGCTATCGAACGCTTTTTCGCGGCTTCGGGAATATAAAATTAAGTTTTAATCTATATCAATTTACTGCAAATTTGCAAACTTTACAGCTTTTAAGATTGCCGGAGAAAAGAGAAATGGAACGCAAATATACGTGGATTAGGCATTTTTTGCTGATTTTTATAAAAACAATCAGCGTAAATCCGCTAAATCCGTGTTCATCCGCATCCCATTTCTTATTTATTTCCGAGCAACTTCTTTCTGAATTTTCATAACTTCTGCTATTGAAGCGAGGATTTTCTCCGTGAAAGATTTCGGTTTTACTTCGCAAACGGCGTGCAGTCCGAGCAAAACGTGAACAACTTTGATCGCACACAACACGGTTTGATCAACATCTTTAACCGAAAATTGCGGATTTATGCCGAGATTTACGCGCGCCGTTTCATCGCACCACGCATCGGCATTTTCGAGCGCGATGGCTTCGGCAATTATTTTCGTGTCGGTTTCAGGCGGCAAATGCAGGATCATAGAACAATATTCGCCGTCCAAAGATAAATCGCTTTCCACACCGACCGTTTCGAGAAAACCTTCGCGCACGTCTTTTGCCATCGTCAGCAAAATCTTATAAGTTTCAGGAAATAATTCTTCCTGATCCTGAGGCGCAGAAATATGCCCGGAAATAGATAAACCTTTTTCCTGTAACATTTTCCACGCCGACGGAATTCGCCAGGCGTGCAGTTTTGTCCCGCGAACAGGCGGACCGCCCGTTAATGCAAGTTCTCAGAATTTTTCCCAACGTCCGCGCCAACGACTCATTTTGTTTGAAGCTCCTTTATTTAATTTCTTAGAAACTGTTTTAAAACTCAATTGAATGACAATGTGTAAGGAGAGAATCTATCAACTGTCAATTATCAACTGTCAACTAAAATATCAGAAAAACCATCGCTTTATTTTCTGTAATTTTAGTGGATAGTTGAAAGTTTATAGTTGATAGTTTAGTCCACAAACTTTGTGCAATATTTGAGTTGTAAAATAGCTTTTCAGTTAAGTTATTCGTCAAAAGTGTCGTTTTCGGATTCAAATTAAATATTAAAAGTAACCGAAGCCCAAAAACTTTCCCATTCAAAACTTTTCGCATTCGAGTGTTTTCTAATCAAATGCGAACGAACAAACCAATGTCCGTTTTGCGTGATTTCGATTTCGGCGAAACCATTTTCGTCCGTTCGCGTATGCGCCGAATACTTTCCGCCGTTTAAGTTTTCCGCGCCGTTTGAAACGCGCAGGTTTTCGACCGGTTTTCCTTCAAATAAAACCTGCACGCGCATAAGTTTAGCGGAAATTTCCGTTAAAACGATTTCAAATTTGTGACCGATTTTTCGAGTAAAAACTTCCGTGTTTTCAGCGTTGTTTTTTACCAAAACCTTGGCAAATTTCGCATAACTTTCGCGCTGTTGCTCACCCGTTTCGCCGATCACGAAATCCGGCGCGGTGAACATTTGCGCCGCTTCGTCTTCGATATAATGCGCGAATCTGTCGGCTTCGAGCGTGATCGGATGCGGCAATAATTCGATTGCGGCGACAAACGCCGTCTTCGGTTTTTCTTCGACAATTGCCGTCAAAGATTTTCCTTCAACTGTAAAATTGGTGATATTTTGTACGCCGTTTTTCGATAAAACCCTGAATCCGGCGATTCTTTCCGTCATTACCGCAGAATCGCTGGCGGGAAAATCGTCGCCCGTATTGATCTCGATCTTCGTTTTCTCCGCCGTTTCATTTTTGCCGACGAGCCATAAATTATGCCCGAAAATCAAGCATAAAGAAGATAAAAAAGTCAGTATTTCAAGTAAATTAAAATTTTGAATTTCCATTTATTATTTCTCCGATAAAATTTCCAAACCGCCGTTTTGCATTGAAAAAACGCGGTGACACCAGCGTTTTAATAAATCGTGATCGTGGCTGACGAGGACGATTGCCGTGCCTTTTCGCGCGGTTTCGGCGAAAAGTTTCATAATGAGTTCGCCGCTCAAAACGTCGAGCGATGAGGTCGGTTCGTCCGCCGCGATGATTTTCGCCTCAGCCGTCAGAGCGCGGGCGATAGCGATGCGCTGGCATTGTCCGATTGAAAGTTCGGTCGGTCGCGCGTCTAAATTTACATTTTCCAGACCGACTTCGCCGAGTTTCTCTCTGGCAATTTCGCGCCGTTCAATTTTTAAAAATTTCTTCTTCCGGTGTTTTGCCGTCAAAGGTTCGGTGATGATTCGCCAGATCGCCCAACGCCGGTCAAGGCTTGCCAAAGAATCTTGAAAAACGGGCATAACAAAACCGTTTCGCGCGTTTCGGCTTAAAATTTTGCGCGTTTCGCCGTTTGAAACGAGTTCGCCGCCGAGATAAATTTCGCCTCTTTTCGGGGTTTCAATCGTTGAAACAAGCCGCAGAAGAGTAGATTTTCCGCAGCCCGACGCGCCGTAGATTCCGACGATCTCGCCTTGTTTGATCTCTAAATTCAAACCTTCGATCAGTTCGTTTTGCCCGTAAAAATGACCGAGATTTCTTGTTTCCAAAACAGTTTTCGCGTTTTCCAAAATTTGCGCCGTTTCCCGGATTTTCAGATGCGAAACGGACAATAATTTTTTCGTATATGCGTGCTGCGGATTATGAAAAATATCACACGCCGCGCCGCTTTCGACGATTTTGCCGTCAAACATTACGGCAATCCGGTCGGCGTATTTTTCGACTAATTTCAGATCATGGCTGATGAGCAGAACGGCAGTTTTCAGCTTTCGCAAAGATTCCAAAACCGCTTGATTCAGCTCGGCATCGAGCGCGCTGGTCGGTTCGTCGGCGATAATCAATTTCGGCGAATGCGCCGCCGCCGCCGCGATTCCGGCGCGTTGCAGCATTCCGCCGCTCCAGGCGTTCGGAAATTGTCTGACTTTTGATTTTGCGTTTTCGATTTTGAGTTTTTCGAGCGAATTTTCAACCGCATTTTTCGGCGGAACAATTGAATGAACGCGCCACGCTTCACCGACAAAATCGCCGACCGTCGCTAGCGGATTACAAGCCGAAAACGGGTCTTGCGCAACAAATCCGATGACCAAACCGCGCAATTTTCGCAAAGTTTTTGCGCTCGAATTTATGATTTCTTTCCCGTTCGCAAAGATCGTGCCGTCAATTTTAGTTTTCGGCGGAAGAACGCCGAGCGCGGCGCGAGCCAGAGTTGATTTTCCGCAGCCCGATTCCCCGACGAGCGCGAAACATTCGCCCGCCGGTATCGAAAACGAAACCTCGTCGAGTGCCCGTTTGCCGTTCGGATATGTTACCGAAACTTGTTGAAAATCAAGAACTTTGGACATTTCTAAAGTCAGAACCATCTGCGGTAGCGGATGGTTAAAAATAACTTTTCAAACCTTGGCAAATAACTCAAATTTTCGAGTTGAACCGCCCGCTACCGCAGACGGTTCTGACCTGTATATACAAATATCTGCGTCCATCTGCGTTAATCTGCGGTTAAATTTTCCTATTCCGTCACATCCCGCAGAGCATTTCCGGTCAAATTTGCCGACATTACCGAAAGAAAAATCGCCAGCGCGGGCGCGAACAGCAGCCACGGCGCGAATGTAAAAAACGAACGCGATTCGGCGAGCATCGCGCCCCATTCGGCGTTCGGCGGCTGAACTCCCAAACCGAGAAAAGAAAGCGACGCGAGCAAAATAATTATTCCGCCGAGATCGAGCGTCGCCACAATTAACATTTGAACGAAAACCTGCGGAAAAATATGTCCGATGACGATTTTTATCCAGCTGATTCCGCACAAACGCGCGACGATGACATCTTTTCTCTGTATTGAAATCCGCACAAACGAGCGCGCCAGACGCGTGTAAAAAGCCAGCGACGATACAAAGATCGCAAGCAACAGATTTTCAAAACCGACACCGAGAACGCCGACGATTCCCAGAGCTAAAACAATCGGCGGAAGCGCGAGAAAAACGTCAATCACGCGCATCGCGGCTGCGTCAATAATGCCGCCGATCATTCCGAAAAATGTTCCGAGCGCAATACTGACCAGCAGAATTAAACTCAAAACCAGAATTGCCGAACCGAGCGAACGAAGCCCGCCGCTCGCGATCCGCGTCAACAAATCGCGCCCGAACTGGTCTGTTCCGAACGGATGCGTCAGACTTGGCGAAAGCAATTTTGCACCCGCAATTTGTTCGTCGGGCGAAAACGGCGAAACGAACGGATAAAGAATGACGAAAATTATCAATATCAATCCGACAAAAATTGCGAAACGCGCCGTTCGTTTTGTCCAGAGTTTTGCCAAAACGTGTTCGGTCGAAAATACCGGAATTTCTGTTCCGCGTTTCCAGAATGTCTCCAGCACGTTCATCAGTTTTGTGCCTCGCTGATTCGCGGATCAATCAATGCGCTTATTACATCAACCAAAAAATTCGCCGCCACATAAACAAGCGTCGCAAAAACGATAAAGCCTTGCACGACCGGCAGATCACGCGCCGCGACCGCTTCGACGGCAAACGAGCCGATACCGTTCCAGGAAAAAACCGTTTCGACAATCGCCGCGCCGCCGAGCAGAGAACCGATGCCGACACCGACGACCGTCAAAAAAGGCAAAAGCGCATTCGGCAAAGCATATCGCCACAAAATTCGCCAACGCGTCGCGCCTCGCGCCTGCGCCATAAAAGAATATTCCGCCGACATTTTTTCGAGCAGATTGGCACGCAGAATCTGCGTCCAATCGAGCGCACGCGCCGTTGCCAGACAAATCGCCGGAAGCCAAACGTCCGCCAAAGAAGTCGAAGAAATAACTTTTCCGATGCCGAAACCGACGACGACAAATTGCAGTAGAAAAAGCCCGAGCAGAAACGACGGAATCGCCGCGCCGGTTTGAGTTAGAAATTTAATCAGATGATCGGGAAATTTGTCGGCAAAATAAACGCTTGTCAGGCTCAAAACGAGCGAAAAGGAAATCGCCAAAACGAGCGAAACACTTGCCAGCATAACGGTTGCGGGAATTCTGCTGCCGATCTCGGCGGAAACCGATCTGCCGTTTTTATACGAATTGGAAAAATCTCCGCGAACCGCTTTGGCGAGCCAATCGAAATATTGAATGGTTAAAGGACGATCTAAATTCAATTCCGCCCGAACCGCCGCGATTTCCGCCGGAGTCGGATTTTCAACGCCGCGCGATTGCAAGATCCGTTCCGGCGGATCGCCCGGCGCTAAGGGAAGCAAGCCCCAAATCAAAAGAGACGCCCCGAGCATTGCCAGAATTGCTTGCCCGGCGAGAGTTAATATTTTTTTGAAAATCGAATTTTTCACTAAACTTTAATCGGCTTTTGTTTCAAAAGTTATATGAAACATCTGCGGCGACGGCTGATAATTTTTGAATCTTTTGCCGACGACGGCTTTCGAACGCGAAAATCCGAGCCGCACGAGATAGGCTTTTTCGGTAATGATTATATCTTGAATTTCGCCTAAAATTTTGTTTCGCTCTGTTTCGTCAAATGTTCGGCTCAAAGTTTTAATTCGTTCGTCGAGTTCTGCGTCTGAAATTCCCGAATGATTTTCTTCGGAATCGCTCGCATAATATCTCTGCAAGATCGGATCGGTTGCGCCGCCCGTCGTCAGATTTCCGTTTCCGAGAATATAAAAATTCCACGTTTTCGACAGTTTCAATTCACTCTGAATATCATCAACCTGCCGGATTTTAATAGCGAAACCGATTTGCCGAAGCTGCGCCTGAAGCGCGATGGCGAGTGCGGAAAAATCGGCTTGCTGCGAGTAAATAAGAATTTCCGCTTCGAGTTTTTTGCCGTTCTTTTCGCGGATTCCGGTTGAATTTGCAATCCAGCCGCTTTCGTCCAGAAGTTTTTTCGCCTGTTCAAAATCGGTTTTCTGATTCGGCTTTGCCCAGGGGAAATTCGGCGCGTAAAAACCATTCGCGGGCAGATAAATGCCGTCCATCGTTTCCACGGCGAGCGATTCGTAATTTATACCGAAACTGACGGCGCGGCGCACGCGTTCGTCGTCGAACGGCGCGATTTTCGTGTTAAAAAACAAACTCGGTCCGCCCGTAGATTTGTCGCTCAATTTGAAAAAAGCGTCATCGCGATTTTCGAGCATTCGTTTATTCTGCGTTTGCGGATAGAGCGAAATATCGGCTTCACCGTTTTGCACGGCGAGAATCCGCGCTTGCGGATCGCTGACGAAAATAATCGAAACGCGCTCAAAAGGCGGCGTTCCCTGCCGGTAATACTCGTTTATTTCCATCAGCATTTCGCGTTCATCAACCGCCGCGATTTTATACGCACCCGTATAAACGCCTTTTCCCGCAAGTTTTAGCGTATCTGCTTCGACCTCTTCGACCGTTTCCACGTCATAGATCGGAAAAACCGTTTCGTCCGCCAGAGCCGAAGGAACGCTCGGGTTGGGAACTTCGGTCGTCAAAATAATTTCGTTTTCGCCCGTGTTTTTCGCGCTCGCTTTGCCCATCGCGACCTTTGTTTCGGGCGATTTTTCCAGATGCCGGTTCATCGCGCGGGCAAAGATTTCCGCCGTCAGAGGTTTTCCGTTTTGAAATTTGATGTTCGGACGAAGTTTGAGTTTCCAGTTTAATTTATCAATCTGTTCAAACGATTCGAGCAGCCACGGCTTGATTTTTCCGTCGGAATCGAGCCGCGCGGGAAGCTCCGCCGCGCCGAATTCGACCAGAAAATAATGCGCCGATTTAAGCGGATCGAGATGCTGAATCTTAAACGGCGTAACGACGCGCAGATGATTTGCGTCAGATATTTGATTCGTTTCAGACGAATTTTGACACGCCGAAAATAAGCAAATTAGTGCTGAGATCAGCGTGAAAATTGAAAAATATGATTTCATTTAATTAGACATTATCGGAAATAAGATTGCTCCATTTCAATAACTTTTTTCTTTTGGCATTCCTTTAAATTGCCGTTGGCTTATGGTGTGTTCAAAATAAATCCGGTAATAAAAAGAAAGGCTTTCGGCTGGGAGCGCGGGCACCCTGCCTGCACCGTTCGAGGCTTGGCGAGAACGGCACGCGCCCGTTTGTCACCGATAAACTTTCGAGTAATCAAGGCGTGCGTCCGTTCCTTGCTTCGCTCTGAACGGACGGGCAGGCAAGATGCCTGCGCTCCCGACGTAAATGCTAACTTTTTTATTACGGCTTTTATTTTTTCAATGAACATTAGCCAACGATAAGTTGATTCAAAACAAGGATTTAGACGAATAAATAAAAATTTTACCTTTTTTACCTGGCTTTAGCCTACAGGCACTAAGAATATACAAACCTTATTAAAAATTGACTTTCGCCGAAAGTTGAAACGAACGCGGTCCGCCGATCTGATAGAGCGAACTCAAACCGCCGAGACCGTTGCCAAGCATCTGCACCGAACGTCCGAAATTAGCGTTCGGCAAAACACCGATCGGATTGGCAAAATTCGGACGATTCAGGATGTTAAATCCATCGGCGCGAAGCTGAATGTTCAACGTTTCCGTGATTCCGAAAGTTCGTCTGAGCGACAGATCGAGCTGATTCGCGCCGAAACCGCGCAGAACGTTGCGTCCAAGCGTTCCTTGCCGGTTTTCCGACGCAGGCGGAACGACAAATGCATTGCGGTTGAAAATTCTTCCGCCGGGAGCGTTTCTGTCGTCAATATAGAGCGGTTGTCCCGCAACATAATCGGGGCGCAAAACGGTCGTCGTGCCGAGATTAAAGCGGTTTACGCCGGAAACGATGTTGACGGGCGTCGCGGTTCGCGCACGAAATGTCGCGTCCAAACCGAATCCGCCGAAGATCATTTTGCCGATTCCGTCTTTAAAAATCGAAGGAATTTCGTAAGAAACCGCCGCATTGAATGATTGCCGGATGTCGAAATTCGAATGTCCGTAATCGTTTCGCACGTCAAACGCATCGGTTCGCGCTTGAAGATTATTGTTTGCTTCTTCGGAAACATTGTCCAAAGATTTTCCGAAAGTGTAAGACGCGAGAACCTGCAAACCTCTGGAAAAACGGCGTTGATATTGCGCCTGAAGTGCGTTGTAATTTGAAAATCCGCCGTTGGTCGCGAGATCGATGCGCGGAAAATCCGCATTGACGCTGCGAATCGTTTCGGCGCGTCCGAGCCTTCGTCCGCGTGCGCCGATGTATGACAGCGAAAACGTATTATTTCCCGCAAAAGCCTTTTCAATCGCTAAATTATACTGCACAGTATAAGGCAATTTATAGCCGTTTTCGTAAGCAAAAATGCGCGGATACGGCGGATTCTGATTCACCGGCGGCGACTGCGCGGCAAAGGTCGGCGATGTGTAGGTTTGATTTGAAAGATTCGTGATGCTCGCAAACGGATAAACGCCCGTGCTGAAAGCCGTTCCCGCAAAATTGTAGCCGAGATCGTGAAAAATGCCGATGCCGCCGCGAATTACCGCGTCGAATTTCGGCAATTTATAGGCAACGCCGAAACGCGGCGCGAAATTATTAAAAGTCGTTTCATAAAAACGCGTGCCGGCGGGCGCGAGCGTAACTTTTGCAAAATTCGACAGATCCGTGACGGTCGGCGGCAAGTGTCCGTTTTTTTCGTCCGGCGCGGGAACGACTTCGTAGCGCAAACCGTAACTCAAGGTCAGATTCGGATTGACGCGCCAGGTGTCCTGGACAAACGCCGAATAATTATCATAAATCGGCAGAAGTTCGAGCTGCGGCGCAATGATCGTCGCCGATGAAGGCGTATTGGCGACTAAATTGGCAATCGAACCGGGAAGAAATTGGCGTTTGTAAAAACCGCTGAAACTTGCCGGAAAAAGTCTGCGATAATCAAAACCGAATTTGACGGCGTGATTTCCGACTGTCCAATTCGTCGTATTGACGATGTTAAATTGTCGCTGGCGAAAATCCGAAAAAAGCCCGTCGCTCAAGGTGTTTGAACCCGAAGCGTTGACTTCAATTAAAATATATCCTTGCGAACCGTTCGTAAATGAAGGATAAAGCGCGGCTTGCGACGGAACGACCGCACCGCCGAACGTATCTAGAAAATAGGTCTGATTCGATTTCGATTTGCTGATATTGACGCGCAAATCGTTAGAAACATTTGCCGAAAAAATCATCGTTGAACCAATCGTCAAAGTCTGCGTTTTTGAAGTCAAACGACCGACACAGCTTGCCGCGCAAAATCTGGCGCGTTGGTCATCCTGCGACGGCGAATAATTATAACGCCCGAAAATGTTGAATTTCTCGTTAATTTGATGGTCAATCCGAAAACTCGTCGCGTCCAATTTCGCAGGATTTGTAAAACTGGCGATATACGGCGCGACATTCGGATTCGATGCGAGCGGCGCGCCCGTCGGAAGCGGAAAGGCGCTTAAAATTTCCTTCAAAACTCCGGTCGCATTATTTCGCGCTTCAATCGAAGGAACTTGCAGAGGTTCGCTGACAAACGGCTGGCGCAGGCGCAATCCTTCATACGAAAAAAAGAAAAATGTGCGATTCCGCCCGTCGAAGATTTTCGGAATAAAAACCGGACCGCCGACAAATGCGCCGAAATTATTCTGGCGAAGCGGTTGCCGCGCTAACCGATTGGCGTTGGCAAACCAGTTGTTTGCGTCGAGTTTGTCGTTCCGTAAATAATTGAACACGCTTCCGTTTAAACGGTTCGTTCCCGAACGCGTCACGAGCGAAATCTGTCCGCCCGGCTGACGACCGAATTCCGCCGCGTAAGTCGAAGTTTGAATCGAAAATTCCTGCACCGCATCAATCGAAGCGAGGCTCGCCGTCGTTCCCAAAACCGAATAAGCCGGAACTGCGCCGCCGAGTGCTTCATACGGCGTGGTTGCCGCGACCGAACCGAAATTTCCGCTCACGCCGTCAACTGTCAGATAATTCGAACTCGTCCGCTGTCCGTTGACCGAAAATTGTCCCGGATTGACGAGATTCGACGGCGTAATGACAACGCCGGGCGACAATTCGACCAGATTTTGAAACGACCGACCGTTGAGCGGCTGGTTTGCGATAAATTGGCGGTCAACGACCGTTGAAACCGCCGGAGAATCCGTTATAAGTTCGGTTGAAGTAACTTCGACGACTTCGCTGACCGAAGACACGCGAAGCTGTATCCGCAAGCTGCTCTGGTCATTGACATTTAAAACGATTTTTGACTGCGAAACCGCAAAGCCTTGTGCCGCGACGGTTAAAATATACGCACTCGGCGGCAGTTGCGAAAACACAAAACTTCCATCAGCGTTGGTCGTTGCCGTTCGCTCAAAAGCGGTTCGCTCATTTTTGATTTTTATGACCGCATTCGGCACGATTGCGTTTTGTTCATCCGCAACGGAAACGCGCAAAGTTGCCGATGCCGTTTGCGCGTTTGCCTTCCAATTAAAGAGCAAAGCACATAACAGAAAGCCGAAAATGATTGATTTTTTGACATTCAACATAAGATGATATTCCTCTAATTTGTTAGCTATTCGCTGATTTGCGTGTTATGGATTCAATAATCGTAACACGGAGGGATAATATTTTCTTAAACTTTCGGATTTCAAAATAAAAATTAAAAAAATTTGTACCGACGAAGCCGCACTAAAAAGCAGTAATTTTCGTATTTCTTATGTGCCGCTTTGTGGTTATTTACAATCTAAAGTTATTCAGACAAGTTGGTTTAATATCAAAGACAAATATATTTTAGATCTTGAACAATCTAATTTTTTGAGGCTTCTTTATAACCGCTCGGATTCGCTTCGTGCCATTTCCACGCGCTTTCGATTATTGATTCGATGTCGGGAAATTCGGGTTTCCAGCCTAAAACTTCACGCGCTTTTTTCGCGTCGGCAACGAGACGCGAAGGATCGCCCACGCGGCGCGGCGCGATGCGCGATTCGATCGGTTTTCCGGTAATTTTCCGCGCCGCTTCAACTACTTCTTTGACCGAAAATCCCGTTCCGTTTCCAAGATTTATAAACTGCGATTTGCCGCCATTGTTTAAAAAATCAAGCGCGAGCAGATGCGCCTGGCTCAGATCGGAAATATGGATGTAATCACGAATTGCCGTGCCGTCGGGCGTTGGATAATCGTCGCCGAAAATCGAAATAAATTCGCGTTTCTGTTGCGCGGCAAAAAGAATCAGCGGAATCAGATGAGTTTCGGGATCGTGATGTTCGCCGCACTTTTCGGTTGCGCCGCAGGCGTTGAAATAGCGAAGCGCGACATATTTCAAACCGTAAGCGCGGTCGTAATCCTGCAAAACTTTTTCGACCATAAACTTTGTCATTCCGTAAGGATTGACCGGATTTTGCGGATGATTTTCGTCAATCGGAACTTTTTGCGGTTCGCCGTAAGTCGCGCAGGTCGAGGAAAAAATGAATTTTTTGACATTGTTTTCGATCAAACAATCAAGCAGATGAAGCGTTTGAACAAAATTGTTTTCGTAATATTTCTGCGGTTTTTCGACCGATTCGCCGACGTAGGCAAACGCCGAAAAGTGCATACACGCGCTTATTTCGTGTGCTTGAATGATTTTTTCGACCAGGTTTTTGTCGCCGATATTTCCTTCATAAAAAGGAATTTTTGAATCAATGGCTTGCCGGTGTCCGTAGACGAGATTGTCTAAAACGACGACCGTTTCGTTTCGTGCCTGTAAATCTTCGACGACCGCGCTGCCGATATATCCCGCGCCGCCTGTAACCAAAATTGACATATATAAAGTGGAAAAGTTTAAAGGTTTAAAAGTGAAAAAGTTTTTGGCGTATTTTGCGTTACGATTTAGTGAAAAATTAACGACTTTCTATTTGAAAAACTCAATTTACAATAATCAAGAACACATTTTCACTTTTAAACTTTTTCACAATTTCACTTCTAAACTTTTAAGTTTCGAGTGCCGAATGCCGTGTTTTAATTAACTGTTCCGAGCCGACGGCTTTTGCCCTATTGACGGCAGTATTTTGTTTTTCGTCTTCCGTGATCTTCGCTTCGGGCAGAAAATGATTGAACAAACTGCGGATTTTGGGTTTGTCGTTTTCGCTCGTTGCCTGACGGAAACTGCTCAAAATCTGCGCGACTTCTTCGTTTGAATAAGTTGAAATTTTCCCGATAAAGATTTTCGGATGTTTGGTTTTCAGAAGATGTTCGCCCGTGATTTCAAGCTCTTCAAAGAGTTTTTCGCCTTTTCGCATTCCGGTAAAAATAATGTCTATGTCTTCATACGGCTGCAAACCGGAAAGCCGGATCATATCTTCCGCTAAATCCAGAATTTTAATGGGTTCGCCCATATCGAGAATAAAAATCTCGCCGCCCGCGCCCAATGCTCCGGCTTGCAGAACGAGCTGCGAAGCTTCGGGAATCGTCATAAAATAGCGCGTCATATCCTTGTGCGTGACGGTAATCGGCTTGCCTTGCTGAATCTGTTCGCGGAAAATCGGAATGACCGAACCGGTCGAACCGAGAACATTTCCGAACCTGACAGCCATATAATTTGTCGGGTAAATTTGATTCAAGCCCTGCAAAACGATTTCCGCGATGCGTTTTGACGCGCCCATTACGGAAGTCGGATTGACGGCTTTATCGGTCGAGATCAGAACGAAATCTTTGACACCGGATTGTCCGGCGATTTCGCCGATCAGTTTCGTCGCAAAGACATTGTTTTTGATCGCTTCGGTCGGATTCGCTTCCATCAAAGGAACGTGTTTGTGCGCGGCGGCGTGAAAGACGACGTGCGGCGCGTATTCGGCAAAAATCTCGCGCATCCTTGATTCGTCGCCGATGTCCGCCAGAAGAGGAAGATAATTCAGATTCTCAAAATTTTTGCTAAGTTCGCGCTCGATCTGAAACAGCGGGAATTCGGTGCGTTCAACAAGTAACAGCAACTTCGGGTTGAATTCCGTAATTTGCCGGACAAGTTCCGAACCGATCGAACCGCCCGCGCCCGTAACCATCACGACTTTTCCGGTTAAAAATTCGTGCAGATTTTTACTGTCCAGTTCGACGGGTTCGCGCCCCAGAAGGTCTTCGATCTGCACGTCGCGAATGCGGCTGACCTTGACGCGTCCGTGCATAATCTCGTGCAGACTCGGCACGATTCGCGCCTTAACAGGAATTGCGCCGCAAATGTCCAGAATTCGCCGGATATCTTTGCCCTGCGCCTGATCAATCGCCAGAACGACTTGTTCGATATTCAGTTCGTCAACAAGTCTGGCTAAATCGTCAGTCGTGCCTAAAACCTTGATTCCATTAACGCTTCCGCCTTTTTTGCGTTTATCGTCATCAACGAAACCCTTGATTTCAAATTCAGTATCGCCGCGTCCCAAAACGTCTTTAACAGCTAACGCGCCCATTCTTCCCGCGCCGACCATCAGCGTTGATTGTTTAACGCGGCGGCGTTTGCTGACCTGGAACGAGCGTTTTTCGCCGATTTCATAAACAAAACGGCGCACCAATCGAAGCGCGAGAAGTCCGGCAAACGCGAAAAGAGTGTCCATCAAAATAATCGAAAGCGGAACTTGCCATCGAATAAATTGGTCGGGAGAAAGCAGAAGTCTGACCAAAATCAAAATTACCCCGGAAATAAAAGCGGCTTTTAAGAAGGCTTTGATGTCTTCAAAACTGACGTAACGCCAGATAATCGAATACGCGCCGACGAGGAAAAGCGAAGCGAATTGAACAAGCACGACAAACGGAAGCTGATTAAGCGCGTTATTGAAATGATATTCGTCGAGATCAAACTCAAAACGCAGCAGGTATGCCAGAAAAAATGCGCCCGCTAAAACGGAAACATCAGCTAAAAACTGAAACGGTCGGCGCAGGAACCAAAGTTGTTCTTCTGATTGCTTTGTCTTAGAAAAAAAATTCATCTCGGTTATTGTCAGCTATACTTTGAAATTACTCGGCAAAAGCCAAACTGTCAACTATTAGAATAGTTAAGCCTCTTATATTTATTGGTAGAATCAATCTAATTGTAGAATTTGCCCGGCTTTTTCAGGCAGATTTAAAGCGTTTGTGAAATTATAACAGGCAACGGCTTCTACAAAAGGTTGAATCAAAGACGAGTCTGCGTTATTCTTGTGCAAAATAAGAAATTATTTTATCAAAATATATATTTAAGTGAAAATTTTTATGAAAATGAAGTTTGTTTTAGTATTTGCCCTTACATTCGGTTTATTTCAAATTGCCTTTGGACAGATAAGTCCCATAACTCAAGATCAAGAAAGAGGTTATCTGGTCGGTCCCGGAGATGAAATATCAGTTAAAGTTCTCGGCGAACCGCAATTTGATACAGTTGCGCGAATTGATGAAGACGGAAAATTTCAAGTTCCGTTTTTTGAAGAAAGAGTCGCTGCCAGTTGCCGTTCTGAAAAAGAACTTCGTGCCGACATAACCCAGCTTTTGTCAAAATACCTGAGAAATCCGCAAATCAGCGTCAGCGTAACCGAACGCAAAAGCCGTCCGCCGGCAACGATTTACGGCGCGATCAGAACGCCGCAGCAGATTGATCTGCGGCGCAAAGCGACATTGATGGAACTCATTTCGATTTCCGGCGGTGTAACCGAAGAAGCAGGCGGAATGGTTCAGATTTTCCGCACACAATCAGTAATGTGCGCTGAAACAACCGAAGAAAACACCTGGAAGGAAGAAGCCGGAGACGGAGTTGACGTTCCTTCAAGAATGTATAGTTTGACAAGTTTGCGTCTGGGGCGCGACGAAGCGAATCCCGAAATTATTCCCGGCGATATTATTATTGTGCTGAAAGCCGCTCCCGTTTATATTACGGGCGAAGTCGTTGCGCCGCAGGGACTTTATCTGAGAGAAGACGGCTTGACTCTGACCGAAGCAATTGCAAAAATCGGCGGCGTTCGGCGCGAAGCGAAAACAAAAGATATAAAAATTTACCGCCTTAAAGACAATTCAAAAGACCGCGAAATCATTGCCGTTAATTATGATCTGATCAAAAAAGGCGAGCAAAAAGATATATTGCTCGAACCTTATGACATTGTCGAAGTTGATAAATCGAAGAAAAGCATCGGTCAGACCATTTTGGAACTTGTTACAGGCGCAGGACGCGCAGGATTTTCTTCCGTAACCGGCGGACTTGGAACGAGAATTCTTTACTAATGGTGAAACTTTTTAATGGTGAATGGTGAATGGTGAATGATAAATGATAAGAAATTTCTTACAATTTTCCATTTTCCATTGTTGCCTATAATTTCTCGCCGATCAGATAAATCACCGGTTCTTCGCCGATGACGCGGGCGGAATGATATGTGTTTGCCGGCATAAAATCGCGGTCTCCTGCTTCTAAAATGATCGTTCCGTAATTTTCAACCGTTACTTCGAGTGCGCCGGAGATTATCCAGTGCGATTGGTCTTCGCGGTGGCTGTGCTGGGCGTAGCATCTTTCGGGCTGATCGCACCATTGAAAGACTTTGTAACCTTCGGTGAACAAAATATGCCGCAGCATCGCCGCATTCGGCGGATAGATTTCGCTCCATTTTTCGAATTGGTATTGTTTTCGCATAAATTAAATTTTATCGCAAAAGTTTCTCTGCCTGCTAATGTTGTATTACAATTCGTTTATGATACAAAATCTTTCGGGCGCATCGGAAAAATTTCAAAATACGGTCGGCATCAACTTTCAGCTTTATAACTCGCTTTTCCTCTCGCTTCCGTTTTACGGCGTTGATAAAACGGGAATTTTGCTCTCGCTTTTTAATCAAAAATGCGAAGAAGGTTTTCAAAACGAAAAAAGTCCTATCGAAATTATCGAAGAATTTTTCGCGCATCACACTTCGACCAAGGATGAAAAAGAAAAACTCGATCTGCTTTTCCGGTTCGTTCAATACGCCGAACGGCAGATCGTTTTATTCGACGCGCTTGAAGACGCTTCATTTCGCCAGCTTAACGATATGCGCGGCGCGGGAACGATCAAACAACTCGAATCCGCCGTCATCCAGCAAAATAAAAAGGCGGAATTTATTAAAAAGCTCGAAAATTTCAGCGTTCGATTCGTTTTAACGGCGCATCCGACGCAGTTTTATCCGGGCGCGGTTCTCGGCATTATCAACGATCTGGTTGATGCGATTTCCGCCAACGATGTTTCAAATATCAATATCTTGCTGCAACAACTCGGTCGTACGCCGTTTCTCAAAAAATATAAACCGACTCCATTTGACGAAGCCGTCAGCTTGATCTGGTATCTCGAAAATATCTTTTACAACGCCGTCGGGAATATTATTTCCGACTTAAAAAACTCGTTTGCGGAAGAAAATTTCAAAATTGATAAATTGATAAATATGGGTTTCTGGTCGGGCGGCGACCGCGACGGAAATCCTTTTGTTACGGTCGAAACCACGCTGAAAGTCGCCGATGCGCTGCGGCGTTCGATCTTGAAATGTTATTACAACGACATACGCCTCTTAAAACGCCGCCTGACTTTTGCCGGAGTTGAATCGGTGCTTGCCGAACTCGAAAGCCGGATTTACAAAAATGCTTTTATAATCGAGCCGGAATCGGATTTAACAAAAGAGATAATTCTCGAATATCTTTACGAAATTCAGACGACCTTGCGCGAAAAACACAATAGTTTATTTATTCGTCTGATTGATAATCTGATCGAAAAGGTCGAGCTTTTCGGCTTGTTTTTCGCAACGCTCGACGTGCGCCAGGACAGCAGTATTCACGAGCGTATTTATGAAGACATCGCCGAATTTACAGATATTTTGCCGAAAAATTACGCTTCGCTTTCCGAAAACGAAAAGATCGAATTGCTTTTAAATATCCAGCAAAAAGCCGACGCGGAAATTTTTGAAGATGAATTGACGAAAGATACTCTTCGAAACATCGAAGCGATCAAACAAATTCAAGCGCAAAACGGTGAAGAAAGTTGTAATCGCTACATCATCAGCCATTCGCAGAGCGCGCTGAGCATCATCGAAGTTTTCGGTTTATTTTTGCTCGGCGGCTGGAAAAAAGAAGATTTATCCGTTGACATCGTGCCGCTTTTTGAAACCGTCGAAGATCTGCAAAACGCGCCCGGCGTAATGCAAAAATTATACGAAAATCCGGTTTACAGCGAACATTTAAAACGCCGAAAAAATACGCAGACGATTATGCTCGGATTTTCCGACGGCACAAAAGACGGCGGTTATCTGATGGCAAATTACGGAATTTACAAGGCGAAAGACGAATTAACGAAAGTTTCGCGCAGCTTCGGAATTGACATAATTTTTTTTGACGGACGCGGCGGACCTCCCGCGCGCGGCGGCGGAAAAACTCATAAATTCTATTCTTCGATGGGCAAAAATATCGCCAACAAAGCGATTGAATTAACGATTCAGGGGCAAACCGTCAGCTCGAATTTCGGCACGATTGATGTCGCGCAATACAATATCGAACAGCTTCTGCACGCCGGAATTTATAACGAGATTTTTTCTCCGAAGTTACAAACCTTTTCGCCGGAGGAAGAAATCTTGATGAAAAATCTGGCGGAAGAAAGCTTCCGCGCTTACTGCGAACTCAAAAACCATCCGTCGTTTCTCGATTATCTGGAAAATGTCAGCCCGCTTCGTTTTTACGCGCAGACGAATATCGGCAGCCGTCCGGCAAAGCGCGGCGGTTCCGGCAAATTGTCGCTCGATTCGCTCCGCGCCATTCCGTTTGTCGGCGCGTGGAGTCAGCTCAAACAGAATATTCCGGGCTTTTACGGAGTCGGTGCGGCTTTTCAAAAAATGGAAAAAGAGGGAAAACTGCCGGATGTCAAAGCGATGTATCAAACGAATCTGTTTTTCAAAGCATTGATTGACAATTGCGAAATGGCGATGCAGAAGACGTTTTTTCCGGTGACGAAACATCTCGAAAATCATCCGCTTTACGGCGAAATTTGGCGAAAAATTTACGAAGAATACAAACTCTGCGAACATTTTCTGGGAATAATCACGCAAAAAACGGAATTGATGGCGGATTTTCCGGTCGAAAAACAATCCGTGCAAATGCGCGAACAAATAGTTTTGCCTCTGACGACGATTCAGCAATTCGCTCTGACCGAAATCCGCGAAAACGAACCCGATCTGCGCGACGCTTACGAAAAAATAATCGTCCGCTGCTCGTTCGGAATTATCAACGCCGGAAGAAATTCGGTTTAAGAAATTGAAACAAATCTTTAAGCGTTCAGGTAATGCGCCTTGAATAATCTCAATTAAGCAAGTGAGCAAAAGTAATGAAAGAATTTGTTTTAAGTTTGGAGTCCCGCCTTTAGGCGGCAACCGCCAGCGAAGCGCGGCGGAAAAGCCGCGTAAACGCGGGACTCCAAACTTTTTTCAAACGCCTTAAAATTTAATTTACGCTCTAATAAGTACTCTGTAAATTCATTTTTTT
>JBGTIH010000063.1:0-1856 GCA_041745765.1 Pyrinomonadaceae bacterium
CGTTAAAACGCCCTTTTATGCCGAAGCAACCCCGCGCGCCATAAATGACGCGGCTAATTGCCGCCTCTGCGGCGGAAAGCCTGTTAAAACAGGCTGAAAAACCAAAGGTGAATTCACTTTTCTACTCTTGATTCACATAAATTGTATGTGAGTTTTTGATGATTTCAAAATAGTCTTTGTTGTATATGCTTCGGGGCTTCTTTTAATTCTTCAACTTTTTCAAACCTTTCAAACCCCAAACGCCGAAAATGCAGTTCAAACAGACTTTTTGCCATTTCCCATTGCTCGGTCTTGCCGGAATTGCGTTCTTCGTAATTGCGATGGCGCAGATTTCCGCCGCGTTCGCGTTTTAGAGTATTCAGGATTTTCGCGGCTTTGGTCGGAATTTTTTCGTGAAGTTTGTTTGTAAAATATTCCAGAATCGAATCCGTATCGAAATGAATTAGATTGATAAACGCTTTTGTTGCACCGTTTTCGCGGGCTTTTTCTAAAAGTTTCGGAATGTCGGATTCGTTGTAGCCAAGAATGATCGGCGCGATTCCGATGCCGACTTTTATTCCCGCGTCAGTCAAAGTTTTCATCGCGCGAAAACGCACATCGGGAATCGGCGTGTAGAGTTCGAACGGTTTGGATTTTTCGGTCGTTAAAAACGGAATCGAGAAAAAAACCGTGCAATCGAGTTCGGTTAAAATATCCAGATCCCGCGTAACAAGCGGCGATTTCGTAATAATCGCGACCGGAACGCGAAATTCGCGGCAAACTTTTAAACAATTCCGCGTGAGTTCGTAATTTGCTTCGAGCGGCAAATACGGATCCGTTGCGAATGAAAAATCGAGATGTCTTATTTTTTGCCGCGTTCGTTTTAGTTCATTCCGCAAAATCTGTGGCGCGTTGATTTTGGCGACGATCTTCGTTTCAAAATCCGTTCCCGCACCGTAGCCCAGATATTCGTGATACTGCCGCGCGAAACAATACGTGCAGGCGTGGATGCAGCCGCGATAACAATTGACTGTAAAACGGTTTCCGAAATCCGACGACCACGCTTTGGTGATCATTTTTTTGGTCGATGTTTCTTCGTAAATTTCGAGTTTTGTCGGCGAAGGTTCGCCTAAGAATTCGGCGGAATATTTTTGATAAGGATTCGGCGGATTTTCGATGTATCGCATAAATGAAACGATAATTCATCCGAGGTTTCATTTCAAGAAAAAAAGTTGAAAAATTAAATTTTCAAAAAACAAAAAACCAACATATTTTTTAGTAATTTCCCTATCGCCGTTACATTACGCGCATTCTCCGTTATACTAACTGTTTTAGAAAATTCGGATTTTTACAATGAATATACAAATAGAAGAATTACAAGACACATCTTTCGCGCAGTTCGGTCTGAAAAGCGAATTAACGAAAGCGATCCACGATCTCGGCTACGAAGCACCTTCGCCGATTCAGCAGAAAACGATTCCTTTGATTTTAGAAGGCAAAGACATCATCGGACAGGCGCAGACCGGAACGGGAAAAACCGCCGCTTTTGCGCTTCCCGTTCTGCACAAAATTGACGTAAAAAGCAAAGCGGTTCAGGCTTTGATCTTAACGCCGACGCGCGAACTCGCCATTCAGGTCGCCGAAGCGGTTCATTCTTACGCCAAAAACTTAGGCGGCGTACGCGTTTTGCCGGTTTACGGCGGTCAATCGATCAGCCAGCAAATTCGGCATCTGCGGAGCGGCGTGCAGATTATTGTCGGCACGCCCGGACGCGTGATGGATCACATTCGGCGCGAAACGATCAAGATCGAGAATCTCAAAATGATGGTCTTGGACGAAGCCGACGAAATGCTGCGGATGGGTTTTATCGAAGATGT
>JBGTIH010000064.1:0-39386 GCA_041745765.1 Pyrinomonadaceae bacterium
CGCGCTTTTTGCCCAAAAACCGGTTCTCGATCATATCTGGACTTGGATTCAGGTGGGCAGTTTCCGTGCGGATTTCGGACTCGGAATGGACAGGCTTTCGGGCATATACGTTTGTTTTATTACGTTTGTCGGTTTGCTGATTCATATTTTCGCTGCCGGATATATGCACGGCGACAAAGGTTTTTACCGATTTTTCGCGTATTTAAACCTGTTTATGTTCGCGATGCTGACGCTCGTTTTGGCTGATAATTATCTTTTGATGTTTGTCGGTTGGGAAGGTGTCGGTTTGTGTTCTTATCTGCTTATCGGCTATTACATCAAACGCGACGAAGCGCGCAAGGCGGCGAAAAAGGCTTTTGTGATGAACCGCATCGGCGATTGGGGCGTTTTGATGGGCGTTTTCCTGATCTTTGCAATGACGGGTTCGATTTCGTTTTTCGATAAAACGGTTGACGGCGTTGAGATTCTGAGCGTTTTTACGTTTGTTGCAGAGAAATTAGCGGCTGATCCGTTCACGTGGGGCGCGATTTTTGCGGGCGGTTTGACGAGCGCGGCGGTGCTTTTATTTATCGGCGCGACCGGAAAATCGGCGCAGATTCCGCTGCTGACGTGGCTGCCGGACGCGATGGCGGGTCCGACTCCGGTTTCGGCTCTGATTCACGCGGCAACGATGGTGACAGCCGGAGTTTATCTGGTTGTTCGCTCGAATGTGATTTTCCAAAATGCGCCGACGGCGATGTGGATCGTTGCCGTGATCGGCGCGGCGACGGCGATTTTTGCCGCAACAATTGCGATAGCGCAAAATGACATCAAGAAAGTTCTCGCATATTCGACCGTTTCGCAGCTCGGGTTTATGTTTTTAGCCGCAGGTGTCGGCGCGTTTGCCGTGGCGATTTTCCACGTAATGACGCACGCGTTTTTCAAAGCTCTGCTTTTCCTCGGTTCGGGTTCGGTCATACACGGAATGCACCACGAACAGGATATGCGGCGGATGGGAAATTTGAAAAAATATCTGCCGATCACCTTTTTTACAATGGTCGCGGGAACTCTGGCAATCGCTGGAATTCCGATTTTTTCGGGATTTTTCTCGAAGGACGAAATTCTTTACAGAACATTTGCCGCCGACAAGTATTTTCCGGTCGGACCGTTTCCCGGCAACGAATTTTTATGGGTTGTCGCGGTCATTACGGCGATTTTAACGGCGATCTATATGACCCGAATGATGGTCATGACATTTTGGGGCAAAGAAAGATTCCACGAAGTGCTGGAACAAGGTCATCCGATCGCTGATGATCCGGGCGAGGCATCGCGCACCGAAGAAACCGCTTTTGCAGTCGGCGACGCGGCAGATGCCAAAGTTCCACATGATGATCCGCACGCGCTTGCCCATCATTATGACGACGAAGAACACGATGGCGATCACGATGAACACGACGATGATGATGAACATCATCATCACATACCGCACGACTTCAAACCGCACGAATCGCCCTGGGTGATGACCGTTCCTTTGATCGTTCTGGCAATTCTTTCGACGGTCGGCGGACTCGTCGGCATTCCGTACGCGCTCAGTTCGTTAGTCGGCGCAGGCGATATAAATGTTTTTGCCAAAACGCTCGATCCGGTTATCTACAAGTTAAAACCGGCTTCTTCGACGGAAAGCCCGGCGCCGCAACCGCAAGAAACAAAACCGCTTCCTGCTGCTGAAAGCGGCGGCGGTGAAACAAAGGTATATTCGCCCGAAGCAATCAGAACGGAGCGTATCTTAGCGGTTCTTTCCATCTTTCTGGCAATCGGCGGAATACTTGCCGGATGGTTTATGTTTATCAATAACCCGCTCAGGAAAATGCCGAAGATTTTGGAAGAAAAATGGTACGTTGACGAATTTTACAATCGTTACATCGTTGATCCGATTACGAATTTGTCGCGCAACGGTTTATGGAAAGGCTTCGATCTCGGCGTAATTGACGGAATCGTCAACGGAATCGGCAGTTTTGTCGTCGCAATGGGTTCTGTCGCCAGAAGCGTTCAGGTCGGATTCGTCCGAAGCTACGCGGCATTTATGCTATTCGGCGCGTTAATCGTCATCGGCTATTTTATTTATTTCGGATTTAAGTTGATTGGATAGTTGTTCGTAGTTAGTTGTTCGTTAATTTTGAACGAACTACGAGCTACGAACTACGAACGAAACTAAAATGGATTTTATACACGAAAATCTTCTAACGATTCTAATTTTGCTTCCGGTATTCGGCGCGATTGCCGTTGTCGGACACGCGATGTTTTGGAAACAGGACGATCACTTGAAATGGATTACGCTTTTTATCACAACGGCGATTTTCCTTATTTCCCTGCCGCTTGTTTTTGCACGCAATACGATTGCGGCGGGCGGTTTCTTTTTTGAAAAAAACATCCCTTGGATCGAAGCGATAAACACGAATTATCACGTCGGAGTTGACGGAATCAGTCTTTGGCTGGTGATTTTGACGACATTTATAATGCCGATTGCGATTCTTTCGACATGGAACGCGGTCGAAAAGAGTCATACAGCCTTTTACACTTTTCTACTGCTTTTGCAAAGCGCGATGATCGGCGTTTTTGTGTCTTTGGATTTGCTCGTCTTTTATCTGTTTTTCGAAGCCTCGCTCGTTCCGATGTTTTTCCTGATCGGCATCTGGGGCGGCGAAAACCGTATTTATGCGGCGGTCAAATTCTTTATTTTCACGGCGTTCGGCTCGCTTTTGATGCTTGTGGCGATCATCGGACTTTATTATCTGCATTTTCAGGCAACGGGTGTTGGAACATTCGATTACGTTACGCTCAGTAATTCGATACAAAACGGAAGTTTGACATTTTTAGGCGCGAACGGCGAACTTACGACCGTCGGAATTCTAATGTTCTGGGCGTTTGCGCTGGCGTTTGCGATCAAAGTTCCGGTTTTCCCGCTGCACACGTGGCTGCCGGACGCGCATACGGAGGCTCCGACCGCTGGTTCGGTCATTCTGGCGGCTGTGCTTTTGAAAATGGGCACTTACGGACTTTTGCGGTTTAATTTCGGTCTGTTTCCCGAAGCGTCGCGCGAATTTGCTTATATCTTTATAATTTTGGCGGTGATCGGCATTATTTACGGCGCATTAGTCGCCATGGTTCAGCCCGATATAAAACGCCTCGTCGCCTATTCTTCGGTCGCGCATATGGGTTTTGTCATCCTCGGAATGTTTTCATTTACCGAAATGGGAATGCAGGGCGCGCTTTATCAAATGCTCAATCACGGCATTACGACCGGCGCGTTGTTTTTACTCGTCGGGTTTATTTACGAACGACGGCACACGCGCCAGATTACGGAATACGGCGGTCTTGCCAATATTATGCCGATCTACACGACGATCTTTATAATCACGACGATGGCTTCGATCGGTCTGCCGTTTTTGAACGGTTTCGTCGGCGAATTTCTGACGATGATCGGAATGTGGACAGCGCCGGAAACGGTCTTTTCCCGTTCGTTTTCAATCGGCGCAACGATGCTTGCCGGAACGGGCGTGATTTTCGCCGCCGTTTATATGTTGTGGATGGTTCAACGCGTATTTTTCGGAAAAGTTACGAATGCGAAAAACAAGAAATTGCTCGATCTATCGCCGCGTGAACTCGGTCTGATCGCGCCGCTCGTCTTTTTGATGGTCTTTATGGGCGTTTATCCGAAACCGTTTCTGGAGGCTTCGCAAAAAAGTATTTTGACGGTGCAGGAAAGAGTTCTGCATCAAGCGGGCGGAACTGTGGAGAAAGCGGAAAATCAGCAAACGGAAGTCAAATAAATTTTTAATATTAAAGATTTCAACTTAAATGAACACAATGTTTTTAGCCAGTTTAGTTAATCCAAACGCAGATATTTCGGCAATTATGCCGGAATTAATGCTGACCATTACGGGCGTGATCGTGATGCTTTACGATAGTTTTAATCCGAAGCAAAGATATGTCACAGGCGCGGTTTCGCTGATCGGAATTGCATTTGCAGCGGTTCTGCTCGGCTTGATGTACAATTCGCCGCCGTCGCCCGACGCATGGAACGGAATGGTCGTTACGGACGGTCTGCGTCTGAGTTTTTCGTTTGTTTTTTTGCTCGTAACCGCCTTTACGATTTTGATCTCGTCCGTGTGGATTGACCGCGAAAATGTTCCCGTCGGTGAATATCACACGCTGCTTTTGTTTGCTACGGTCGGAATGCTCTTTATGGCTTCGGGCAATGATCTGGTCGTCATTTTTCTCGGACTCGAAACGCTTTCCATCGCAACTTATGTGATGGCTGGACTCAGAAAATCCGATCTGCGCTCAAACGAAGCGGCGATGAAATATTTTATTCTCGGCTCGTTTGCCACCGGATTTTTGCTCTACGGCATGGCTCTGATCTACGGAGCGACCGGGACGACCAATATCACGGAAATCGCGATTCGTGTCGGCAATGCCAATTTTCCCGCTTTGCTTTTGATCGGCAGCGCGATGCTGATCATCGGTTTCGGATTCAAGATTGCAACGGTTCCGTTTCACGTCTGGACACCGGACGTTTATGAAGGCGCACCGACACCGATTACAGGATTTATGGCGGCGGGACCAAAAGCCGCCGGATTCGCTTCGTTTATGCGCGTTTTCGTCATCGGTCTTCCGCTGATCGCCGGAGCGCAGGCATCGGAATTATTGCACGAAACATGGATTACGGCTCTGGCGGTGATGGCAATGCTGACGATGACGGTCGGCAATATCGCGGCGATCGTTCAAAACAACGTCAAACGAATGCTCGCATATTCTTCGATTGCCCACGCCGGCTACGCGCTCGTCGGTTTCATCGGCGCTGGAATGGCAACCGGAATTTTGAAACGCAACCAAGCAATTGCGGCAGTCGCGTTTTATATGCTGACGTATGCCGTTACAAATCTCGGCGCGTTTGCCGTCGTGACGCTTCTTGCGCAAAAAAATGACCGCCGCACGGAATTTGAAGATTACAACGGCATCGGTTTCAAATCGCCGATTCTTTCGTTTTCGCTTTCGCTTTTTATGCTTTCGCTTCTGGGCTTGCCGCTGACCGCCGGATTTATGGGCAAAGTTCTGGTTTTCCGTCCGGCACTCGAAGCCGCAAATACGCTTTTGACCGTGATGGTGATCGTCGCGGTAATCAATACGGCGATTTCGGCTTATTATTATCTGCGCCTGATCGTCGTAATGTTTTTCCGCGAGCGCACGACCGAATGGATTGACCCGAAAATTCCGGCGGCGATTGCGGTTGCGCTTGTTTTAACAGTGATCGGCGTTTTTTATTTAGGAATTTTCAGCGAAACGGTGATCAATATTTTTATGCGAAATCCGGGATAATTAATTAGCCGAGAGCGCAGGGCGATTTGCCTACGGCTCATTAAAAATAAAAGGCTATTCAAATTATTTTCGGATGTGCTATTCTAAAGACAGCCTCACGGCTAACCGCTTATGGAAATTGTTTCCGAAATCAGAGAAAAACTCGGCGCAGAATGGCTTCCGTTAATTTATAAAGAAAAAGTGCGATCACAGCGAACGCGCTCGCACCGGCTGGAAATTGCCAAGCGTGAAAATCGGGCGATTATTCAACATACACTGCTCGGAGTCGAACTGAAAGTCGGAAATAAACGCTTTTCCTGTCCTGATCTGTCCACCGCCAGATATTTGCAAATCTTTGCCCGTTTCGGTTGTCAGGAAGTTGCTGTTCCTTACGATATTACAAAAATTTCCACGCTTGCCGATGAACTCGAATCTTCCTGGCATAAATGTCTACTGCTTTTGGAAGACGGTGCAAAAGACAAGACGGCTTCCGTCAAAGGTCGGATGCGCTCGGCTTTGCTCAAAGAAATGCGGCAGGAAATTGGCGAAATCGGTGCGGGTTCTTTGATGCCGGAATTCAGACAAAGCACCAAACAGCGAAAATAATTTTTAATCCTAAATTGAAAACTACTCCTAAACTATTAAAAACATTTTCAATTTCTGAAATTCTGTTTTAAGATACGTTAATTTTTAATTACAACTTTATTTCATTTTAATAATCAAATAGTTATGTTAGACGAGATGTCGGTATCATATAAATCAAAAACAAAGGAATTAACCCTTCCCTTTCCTTATAATAAACGTCCTTTTTGCCGTTACGAACCGATCGAAAAAAAGGTTGATTTTGCCAAAGTTTTGATTATGAACAACCTTTTGCGCTACGAATCCGATGTTTCGGATTTAGCCAGAAGCGAATGGAAGGAAACTTTAGACAGCAAATTAAAATTCGAGCGCAAAATTTCCGGGTTGGCGTGCAATAATATCGCTCAAAACGTTCTTCGTCTTGTAAAACAACCGAAAACACTGACCGTGCATCTTTCGGAAGTCGCGGAAGCGGCAGAGTCGTTTTGCCCAGACGCAATTGTGATGAGCGGCACGCTTTCGGATTTCGATTATTATAATCCCGCGCATCTCGAAAAATTCAAAAAATTTATCACCGTCACCAAAATTCCCGTTCTGGCAATCTGCGGCGCACATCAGCTTGTCGGCGTGAGCTTCGGCGAGGAATTAAAGACGCTCGATAATTTAAATCCTTCGGAAAAACGGATAAACCGCGTGATCGAATATCAATATCGCTTTATCAAAATCACCGATACATCCGATCCGATTTTCGCCGGAATTTCCAATCTCGACAGCGAGGAAGCGCGTGTTTGGCAGGACTATACGCTCGAAGACGACATTTTGCGCGTCTGGCAAAACCACGGACTTCAGGTTGAAGGTGTTCCCGAAGGTTTCGAACTTTTGGCAACTTCCTATCTTTGCAAAAACCAAATGATGGTTAAGCGCAGCCACGGACAATTAATTTACGCCGTCCAATTTCACCTCGAAAAATCGTTTGAAGACTGGTCAAAAAATCCGACGCGTTGGGAACACGTCAACGAATCGCGCGACGGGCGGATTTTGTTTGAAAATTTTCTTAAATTAGCTCTTAAACATAAAAATCAGTAAGAAGTTAAAGCGAATATTCAAAAATTTGGAATTTAGTCTTATTTATCTTCATTCTTAATTATCGGGTTTAATTTTTTTAGATTTTCAATTATAACCCCAGGTTCTGCACGCTTTGTGTAATCGGGATCAAGAAACGCATATACGATTTCGCCGTCATGTTTGATAATATAGGTTGCCGAAAGCGGCAATTCGGGCGTTGCTGTTTCGTTTTGTTTAACCAGATCAATTCCGTAGTCTTTATATTTTTCATTTGTGTCTGCCGGAAGCTGAAAAACTATTCCGAATTTGCGGGCGACTTCGAGCTTTTTATCACTCAAAACCGTAAATTTTAAATCATTTTTCTGCAAAACAGTCAAAGTTGTGTCAGGATTTTCAACCGAAACGGCAACCAGTTTTCCGCCATTTTTCGTGATGTCACCGAGACTTTTCTGCAAACTCCTCAGATATAGATTGCAATACGGACACCACGCGCCGCGATAAAAAACAAGCACGATATTTCCCTCTTTCAACAAACTTTCACTGCTAATCTGTTCGTTTTTCTCATTTAACAACGTGAACGAAGGAATTTTCGTGCCGACATTTAAAGCATTTTTGACGGCTTCTTCGGCTGTAATTATTTTCTTTCCTTTTTTGTTCCCCATCTTTTTACTTGTCTGCGAAAATGTCTGCATTGCAAACAAAACGCAGAAAATCGAAAGTATTACTATTTTTGTTTTCATAATTTTTTTTCTGTTAAATTTTGTCTTGTTAATCCCTTTTTTCCTTTTTATTATTCCACACAGCTCAATTTTTATTTACAAATCTTATGAAATTCTGGTAATTTACTTTTATAAACTAAATAAGTCTCCCGAAAAAAAGGAAACAGAATATGTCTAAAGCTACCCCTAAATTATTGCTTTTTATCATAGTTACGTTGTTGTTTTTAATTGTTGACGGATTTGCCCAAAAATCCATAACAAAAACCGTAACTAAACCTTTAACCGGAAATCCGCAAAATTTAAATTCGCTTTCAGCGATTGAGCAAGAAGTTTTTGATGAAATAAATTTACTCCGCTCAGATCCGCAAACTTATATCGAAATTTTGGAAGGAATGAAAAACGGAATCAATCAAAACGTCGTAAAACTGCCTAACGGAGCAAAATGGAAAATGAGCGAAGGCATCACCGCGCTCAATGATGCCATAAATGCCTTAAAGAACTCTCCAAAATTAAAGCCGTATAAATTTTCAAATGGAATGACCAAAGCGGCAAATTTACAGCTTTCCGATTTGAAGGAAGATATTAAATTGGGACATTTCGGCAAAGACGGCAGCGATATTGAAAATAGACTCCATAAATTCGGAATGCCGGGTGAAAGATTTTCTGAAAATATTTCGTATTATGCCAAAGATGTGCGTTCGGCGGTTTTGTTAATGGTTATAGATGACGCATTTAAAAGTCGGAATCATCGAAAAAACCTGCTCTCGACACAATTTAACCAAATCGGAGTTGCATTTGGAAAAGGAAAAAACGATGTCAATATCTGCATCATCGTTTTCGCTGATAATTTTATTGAAATGAAAAAATAAGCACCAACAGAAAACGAAAAATAGAAAATGGATAGCGGTTACTGAAAGAAAGTTTTTAGACTTTCTTTCAGTCGCAAGTTGCGCGAATAATTTAGATTTCCAAAACATCGCAAAAATTTTTTATATCTGCTTATATCGTTTCCCTTTAGAAATTGTGCAATAATTTTTCAGTAAGTATAAATTAATCAGTAAGTTACGCATTGATAAATGATAAATGTTCAATGGTAATTAGTTCTACGCTTGTCAGCTTAGAAATCAGCCGCAGATTAATGCGGAAAAATCAGTTAAAACCGTTAAAATTCAGAGAAAAAATCAGCGTTTATCCGTGTTCATCGGCGTTCATCCGCAGCTAATTTTCTTGAGTTTTAACTTTCAAAGTTAGTCTGACACGCGAAGAATTAGAAACTTATACAATTGAGAAGTATCACAGTTTAGTCGTTTTCTTCGATTTTCCGTTTTCCATTTTCCATTGATGATTACATTTTTCGCGCTTCATGCCAGATTTTCGGGATTGAGAGAAATTTCTGAATTTTCGTCGTATGAGCGCGTTTGAAAAAAATGTTGTAATCGAGCTTTTCAATTTCATCTAAAATTTTTGAATAAATCCGTGATGCAAGCAAAACCGTAAAGCGCGAATCTTTTTCCAGAAGCGCAATTCCCTGTTCGCCTTGTTCGTAAAATTGGCGGGCGCGGACGATTTGAAATTTCATCATTTCGCGGAAATTTTCATTAAAATCACTGGCAAAAATCTGATCTTCCGACACATTAAAATTTCGCAAATCTTCCTGCGGCAGATAAATACGATTCATCGCCGCATCTTCTTTGACATCGCGTAAAATGTTGGTTAATTGCATCCCGATTCCCATCGCTTCGGCGTACCTTAGAGCGATTTTGTCGGAATAACCCAAAATTTCCGAACTCATTAAACCGACCGTCGAAGCAACGCGGTAGCAATAAACGTAAAGTTCTTCAAAGGTTTCGTAGCGTTTGATATTTGTGTCCATCAAAACGCCTTTAATTAAATCGAGCGGTAAATCTTGCGGAATTTTGTAAGTTTGCAGAAGATCGCTCCAGGCTGTGAATACTAATTCTCGGTCTTTGATCGAAGGTCTTTGGTCTTCGATTTTCCATTTTCGACCTTCTCTTTCTCCTTTTTCAAAACTGTTTTCATAGACTTGATTTAAATTCACCCCCCATTTTTCGATGGTTTTAATCGCTTGTTGTTCGTCGCCTTCGCCGATTTCGTCAATTTCATCATCAACGTGGCGGCAAAAAGCATAAATCGGATAAACGGCTTTTTGTTTGATTTTCGGAAGGAATTTCGCGGCAAAATAAAAACTTTTGGCGTGAAGCCTCGTCACGCTTTCGCAATAGTCGTAGGCTTCTTCGATTTCTTCCGGATTATTTACAGAAATATTCATTAACTTTTTGAAACCGAAATTAATCCTAATTTGCTCTTATCCCCACTGGCTAAAACATTTAAAAGTGCTTCGTCAAAATAAGTTTCTGATTCGGCTTTTGAAAAACGCATTTTGTATTTTTTCCGCGCTTCTTCGATTTAAATACTTAATGATTCATAAAGATTACTATTTTTCAAACCCCTTTCAAATTTATAGGTTTCATAAAGTTTAACTTTGGAAACAAGAAGTTTTGCAAATCTCCTTGCGTCATTTCCCGTTTGTTCGGAACCGTTTTTCTTACTCAAAAAGAAAAATAAAATAGCGAAACCGGCAATTATCACTATAATAATTATCGCAGTCGTCATAAAAATTACTCCCTTCCTTCCGCCAAACATTCCGTCAGTTGAATCAAACAGCTTCGCGCTTCGTTTGACGGGAAATTTTCGATTAAAAAGCGTTTGGATTCTTCGACCAGATTGTTCAAGTCATTGCGGATTGAATCGTTTGTTTTTGAAATCTCCAAATTTTCCGAAATTTGATAAGCATCGCCGAAATATCCGGCAAAGCGCGCTAAATTTGCCGAATCGAGATAATCTGCTCCGGCGAGAATCGCGCCGACGCGCAAAGACAGACGCATCAAAGCAGAAGTTTTCAAATTTTTTGTTAAATCATAATGTAATAAATCTTCGGCAAAACCATTTTCATCCGCTCCTTTTTCCGGTTTCAATCTAACCGTCTGCCCGCCGATCAGACCTGACGCGCCGACGCATTCGACAATTTCAGCGTGCGCCTGCATCGCGCGTTCCGGCATTCCGATATGATTGACGTAAACCAACGGATACGCGGCATTCAAAAACGAAAGCGCGACTAAAACCGCCAAACCTTCGCCGTATTTTTCACTCAGAGAAAAATTTTCGCGTCTGCTGTTCTGATGATTAAAAAATGACAAATCACTAAAAATCGTCGAACTCGTATAAATATATTCGACCGCAATTGCCGCCGGCAAAACGTCGTGCGCCTTGCCGCCGAAAAGTTCCGCGCCGAGCAAAGTCAAGATCGGTCGAAGACGTTTTTCATCCGAAAATAAAGCCGTTTCGATCGCCTGATTAAATTCTTTTTCAATCTTCGGCGGCGCAGGCGGCAAAAATTCGCGCAAAGATTTTTCGATTTGCGCGAGATATTTTTCGGCAAAATGCCGCAGATCGGCAAAATTTTCGTAGGATTTTTCCGTGTTCATTAACAAATCTTGAAAATAAAATCGTCAGTCTCTTTTATTAATTTACCATTTTTAAGCATCTGTTGAGAGGAAAAATTTTTGTCATATTTTTTCCTTTTCCCGTTTATAAACTTCAAGAGCATTTTCGGCAAGTTCGGCATTTACAGTAATGCGAAACGGATGTTTGGCAACATAAACCGGAACTTTTTTGATATTTGCGCCTAAGTTTCCTAAGATTCCGGCGATTTTTTCGTCCGGAAATTCTTCAAAACCGAAATCTTCGGCGGCGCGTTTGAAAGCTCCGCGCAGACGATCAAGCGCAAGTTCGCGGTCAATCAATTGAAAACCGCGCGTCTGAAATTCGCCGAGCGCAAAAAGTATGACTTTTTGCGCTTCATTTTCGTCAGTTTTCGCATCAAAAAGCGTCGGTTGATTTTCGTCCTTTATCATTTATCGTTTGTCCTTGGCAAATTGCCTCGATTAAATGGATTTTATCACACAAATTTTAAATTTCTGATTATTGATTGCCGCCGAACCCGCCGCGCTGCCCGTAATTTTCGTTTATCAAACGGTTAATGCTAAACTGCTTTTAATTGTTCGTTGTTAGTTATTCGTGGCTAATTGTTAGTTGGTTTTTCAATAAACGTTTCATTGTAGATATTAAAACTTGAATCTATTGTTTTTAACAACTAACAACGAATAACTAATAACGAACAATCAACTAATTTATGAATGAATCAAAAAAGAAATTTTGCATCGGATTAGGAGTTTCGGGCGGAATCGCTGCGTATAAAGCGATTGAAGTTTTGCGGCTTTTGCAAAAAGCTGATTGCGAAGTGCGCGTCGCAATGACCAAACACGCAACCGAATTTATTCAGCCTTTGACCTTTCGTGCTTTGACCGACAGTTATGTTTTAGTTGACGATTACGCCGAAAATAATCCCGATCCGATTGCACACATCAATTTTTCGCAAAATATAGATTTGCTTTTAATCGTTCCGGCAACGGCGAATATTCTGGCAAAATTTGCAAACGGAATCGCCGATGATTTCTTGAGTTCGACCTATTTGGCGGCGAACGCGCCCGTGATGGTCGCGCCGGCGATGAATGTTTCGATGTGGAATCATCCGGCGACGCAGAGAAATATCGAAAAATTAAAAAATGACGGCGTTTATTTTGTCGAACCCGTTTCCGGCGAACTTGCCTGCAAAAAGGTCGGAACGGGAAAGCTCGAAGATGTTGAGAATATCGCGGCGCAAGTTTTTTCTCTTTTAGAAAGGGAGAAAGGGAGAAAGGGAGAAAAGGAGAAAATAGAACTTGAAACTTTGAACTTGGAACCTGAAACTCAGGATTTTGCCGGAGAAAAAATCTTGATAACCGTCGGCGGAACGCGTGAAGCGATTGATCCGGTTCGGTTTATCTCGAATCATTCATCTGGCAAAATGGGTTTTGCGGTGGCGGAAGCGGCAAGAAAAAGAGGCGCAAATGTAACGGTCGTGTGCGGCGCAACTTCGATTGAACCGCGGGAAAATGTGAATGTGATAAAAGCGATTTCCGCCGAAGAAATGTTTCAAGCCGTGATGCGCGAATTGCCCGATCAAACAATTTTCGTCGGCGCGGCAGCAGTTGCGGATTATCGTCCGACAAATATCGAGGATTTCAAGATCAAAAAAACCGGTAAAGAAACACTTTTGCTCGAACTCGAAAAAACGCCGGATATTTTGTCGATTGTTTCACAAAATCGGCACGCTAAATTGCTGGTCGTCGGTTTTGCGGCGGAAACAAACGATGTTGTCGGTTATGCAAAATCGAAAATGGAAAAGAAAAATCTCGATCTGGTTGTGGCAAATGACATCACAAAAAAAGGGGCGGGATTTAATACGGACACGAATATTGCGACGATTTTAACGAAAAACAGCGAGGAAGAAATCGAACTGCCTTTGATGTCGAAACGCGAAATGGCTGATAGAATTTTGGATGAAATTTTGAAATTGAGAAGGAAAATTTAACCACAGATTGACACAGATTAATACGGATATTTTTTGATTTAGTATTAAATTGTATCTTTAAATATCTATGTCCAACTGTGTTAATCTGTGGTTACAAAATAAAAATGCAAAACGAATTTTCGACATTATTAGAAGATGTAAAAGAGCAGATTCTTTATTTGCAGGAACTCGGTGTGGAAAATTTTAATGTGGATTTTCCCGAAATCGATTTTCAAAGTTCAAAGATCGAAAATCAAAGATCAAATGCAGAAATTCCGCGCGAAAGATTGGAGAAATTTGTTCCGGCGGAAGATATTTTGAAATCTATTCAGAAATTTGAAAATAAAACCGAAACTGAAAAACCGAAAACATCGCGTTTGAGTCTTTTGGAACACACGAAACTTTCAAATATCGGGGAAATTCCGAAACGAAATTCTTATAGTTTTCCGAATAATAAAATTCAGGAACAGGCGAGGGAAGAAAACAAAATGGCAAAAAAATTGACGGAAGAAATGCCAACACTTTTCGGCGATACGACGCAGAAATTACCGGAATCGAACGAAACGATTGAAGAAATCCGCGCCGACATCGGCGATTGCACGCGCTGTCCGCTTTGGGAAGGTCGGACGCAGATTGTTCATTCGACCGGAAATTTACAGGCGGATTTAATGTTCGTCGGCGAAGCGCCCGGCGCGGATGAAGACGCGCAGGGGAAACCTTTTGTCGGGCGCGCCGGACAGCTTTTGACAAAGATCATCGAAGCCATCGGAATCAAGCGCGAAGAAGTTTTTATCGGCAACATTAACCGCTGCCGTCCGCCCGGAAACCGCACGCCGACCTTGCCCGAAGCCGAAACCTGCAAACCGTTTTTAATTCGGGAAATCGCCGTCGTGCGTCCGAAAGTCATTGTCGTAATGGGAAATACGGCGATGAAAAATCTGCTCGAAACCAAAGAAGGAATCACCAAGCTGCGCGGCGAATTCATTGATTATTACGGCGTAAAAGTGATGCCGACCTTTCATCCGGCGTATCTCTTGCGCGACCCGCGCAAGAAACGCGAAGTCTGGGAAGATATGAAAAAGGTGCGTGATGAAATCAATAAATTAAAATCATGAAAATCATTGAATCTTACAAACGAACTCTGAGTAATACTCGAATTTTGCCGAAAATCACGTCATTTTTGATTGCGATTTTTATATTTTCAGAAATCTTTCAGAGTTTATATACCTACTCATTTAACGTTCCTGAATCGGGTTTAAGCAGTGACGTTTGGAGAAACTTCTTTTTAAGCCTAGCTTTTCTATTATTTATTGCCGCAATTTTTACTGCGAGATTTGTCTTGCTCTTTCTTAAAGACTCAAAATATATCTGGTTTGCGCAAATTGCCTGGATAATGAGTTGGCTGAGCATTCTGGCTTATCATTTAACGACAAGAAAGGTTTATTTCGGTTCTTTCTTCGGAGAACGCGACATTTGTATGGATTGTATGTATTACGACACATTTCTTTCTGCTTCGGTATTTTTGACTTCTGTTTTGCTGGGATATTTATATTTGAGTCCGTTAAAGCAAATTTTAGTTTTCATATTTGCGTTGGGAAACCGGAATATTCCGAATCAGGTGATGAAATCGGAAAATTGAAGTAAAATTTATTTTGAGGTGTTTTTATGACGACAATTATTACAGCATCGGAGAATTCGGCAACTATTATTGTTCCGATTGATGAACTTGAAAAATTAGGTCTTGAGGTTGGTGATGAAGTGGAGTTTTCCAAAAATGAAAATAACGAAATTGTTCTGCGCCCGAAACAAAATGAACGGACAAAAAAAATTTTGGAAGCGACGCGAGAGATTATTGAAAATCGCCGTTCAGCTTTGATCGAATTGGGAAAAGGACACAAATGAGCGAAATTTTCTTTCCTAATTTCGATGATATTCTGCTTGTTCACGCCGAAATCATCAGAGAAACAGGCGGAAGCGAAGGTTTGCGCGATGCGGGCGGTTTGGAATCTGCACTGAACGCGGCGGAAAATCGCTTTAATTATGAAACCGAAAACCTTGCCAAACTCGCGGCAACTTACGCTTATCATTTATCGCAGGCACACGCATTTATTGACGGAAATAAAAGAATTGCGGCGGTCGTCTCTGAATTGTTTCTGACTTTAAATGGAGCGAAATTAAATGCGACAAACGACGAAATCATCGAACTTTTTCTCGATATTGCCGCCAGCAAAGTGTCGCGTGAAACGGTTGAAGAAAAATTTGCCGGATGGCTGACTTTATACGAAGATGAATAATCCCACACTTTTTGACGGTTTTGAAAATGAGGTTGTCTCGACCGAAACGGTTGATGAAATTAATCAGGAATTGCTCGAAAAAGCCAAATCGCTGCCCGCATTTGCGCAGGAGTTTTTTATTTTCGGGACGGGAAACGAAAAAGCGGATGTCGTGATCGTCGGCGAGTCGCCGGGAGCGCCGGATGCGGATTCGGAAAAACCTTTTATGGGTCCGGTCGGGCAGCTTCTGGAAAGAATTCTTTCTTCGATCGGCTTAAAACGCGAAGAAGTTTACCTGACAAATGTCGTCAAATACATTTCGCAGGGAGACGAATTAACGCCCGATATTTTGAAATTTTTCACGCCTTTTCTATTTCGGGAAATTCTGGCAATAAATCCGAAAGTCATTATTTCGCTTGGCAATACGCCGACCAAAGCTCTCTTGAATACGAAAAAAGCGATCTCGCAGATTCGCGGAGAATTTTTCGATTTTAACGGAATAAAATTGATGCCGACCTTTAATCCGGCGTATCTTCTGCGCGATCCGTCGAAAAAGCGCGAAGTTTGGGAAGATATGAAACAGGTGCGCGATTTTTTGAAAAAGCAAAATTAAACATTATAGAAACATAGGACACAAAGATTTTTTGTATATATTTTAGCGAATTCGTTTTTTTTTTAGTTCGGCAATTTTCTTTTTTAATCTTTTGTGTCCTATGTTTCTATGTGTTTAATAATTTTTATGAAAACTGAAACAATCAAATCAGAAAAAATCTACGAAGGCAGAGTCTTCGACGTTTATAAAGACACGATCAGAGAAGGCGCAAACGAATACACGCGCGAGATTATCACGCACGGCGGAAGCATTGTCATCGTTCCGGTTTTTGCGGATTCGCGCGTTGCGCTCGTCAAACAATACCGTCATCCGGCACGGGCATTTATATATGAAATTCCCGCCGGAACTTTGGAAAAGGGCGAAGATCACGAAACGGGAGCAAAACGCGAACTCGAAGAAGAGATCGGCGTAAGTTGCGGAAAGATTGAAAAACTCACGGAATTTTATGTGTCGCCGGGATTTTTGAGCGAGAAAATGTTTGTCTTTTTAGCAACCGATCTGACGGAAACGGTGCAGAATCTCGATGACGACGAATTTATCGAAATCGAGAAATTTTCCTTTGAAGAAATGTTTGAAATGATTCGGAAAAACGAGATTCAGGATGCGAAAACGATGGTCGGTTTGATACTTGCCGGAGCAAAATCAGGTTTTTTCTATAAATAGCCTGTCTTTGCTTGACTAAAAATTTTTAATTCGATATTCTTACCGTTCGCGTTTTAGCGGAAATATTAGACAAAAAAGGGTAATTATGAGTACTTATTTTCCCAGTGGAAAGGGTTTAGCGGAAAATCGCAACTGGTTTGTTGTTGATGCCAAAGGCAAAACGGTCGGACGACTCGCAACGGAAGTTGCGCGGATGCTGTCCGGCAAAAACAATCCGGCGTGGACACCGTTTATGGATATGGGCGATCACGTTGTGGTCATCAATGCGCGGCACGCAGTTTTTACCGGTTCGAAAAACGACCAGAAACTGTATCGCCGGCACACGCTCTATCCGGGCGGTCTGCGCGAAGTTACGGTTAAGGATATGTTTGAAACGCATCCCGAACGTGTGATCGAAATCGCCGTTAAAGGAATGCTGCCGAAAACAAAGCTCGGAAAAGCGATGGGAAGCAAACTCAAAGTTTATGCCGATGCCGATCATCCGCATATTGCACAAAAACCCGAAACAGTTGAAATTAAAACAAGATAAATTTTAATGGTGAATGGTGAATGGTGAATGATAAATTAAATCTTTTTATTCACCATTCACCATTCATAATTCACAATTTAAAAAATATGGCAGATATACAGTATTACGGAACAGGGCGCAGAAAGACTTCGACGGCGAGGGTTTATCTTCGTCCGGGCAGCGGCGCAATCAAGGTCAACAAACGCGAGTTTGAAAGTTATTTTCCCAACGAAGCGCTCAGAATGATTATCAATCAGCCGCTTCGTTTGACCGATACAACCGGTAAATTCGACATTATTATCAATGTCGCGGGCGGCGGAAACGCCGGACAAGCCGGTGCGGTGCGCCACGGAATTACCCGCGCGCTGCTTGAATATAATCAGGATTTGCGCCCGACTTTGAAAAAAGCCGGTCTGGTAACACGCGACCCGCGCAAGAAAGAACGTAAGAAATACGGTCAGAAAGGTGCGCGTGCGAGATTCCAGTTCTCGAAACGATAATTCCTTAATGGTGAATTGTGAATTGTGAATTATGAAGGTAAATCTTTATAATTCACCATTTATCATTCACAATTCACCATTAAATTAAACCATCGTCGAAATTTTTTGGTTTATAAAAATTAGATTTCGGCGAGTACAAAAACCAATACAGTTAAGGAGATTTAAATTTTGGCTACAGTAACGATGAAAGAACTTCTCGAAGCGGGAGTTCATTTTGGTCACCAGGTTCGCCGTTGGAATCCGAAGATGAAAGAATACATTTTCGGAGAGCGCAACGGCATTTATATTATTGACCTGCAAAAAACACAAAAACTTTTCCGCGATGCGCTTGCCTTCGTGCAGGAAGCTTACACAGAAAAACCGAATTTAAAAACGCTTTTCGTCGGCACAAAACGTCAGGCACAGGATGCGATTCGGGAAGAAGCCGAACGATGCGGACAGTATTATATTAATAACCGCTGGCTCGGCGGTCTGATGACAAATTATCAAACCGTTCAAAAATCGATCAAACGTCTGAAAGAAATCGAAGCAATGAAGGAAGACGGTCGCGCCGAGATGTTGACGAAAAAAGAACGTCTCGAACTCGACCGTGAACTCGAAAAATTGATGAAAAACCTCGCGGGCATTAAAGATATGAAAGGCTTGCCCGATATGCTTTTCATTATTGACGTTCGCAAGGAAGAAATCGCTATTGCCGAAGCCTTGCGTTTGAACATTCCGGTTGTCGCGGTTGTTGATACAAATTGCTCGCCGGAAGGCGTTGATTATGTCATCCCGGGCAATGACGATGCGCTTCGTGCAATTCGTCTTTTTGCTTCGCGCATCGCCGATGCGATTTTGGAAGGTCAAAACGTCGCGCTCGAAGGTCAAACTCCGGTTGAGGAAAAAGCGGCGGAAGAAACTCCGGCAGATGCTGAAACTGTTGAACCGCAAATCAAAGTTGCCGATCAGTCAAGCGCAACCGTTGAAGAAACTCATCTGGTTGATGAAGTTGAGGTAATAACGGAAGAAGCAAAAGTTTCCGAAACTGCCGAAACTGTTTCTGAAGAAGCATCTTCCGAAACAAAAACAATCGCATCTGAAGATACAGTTGAAGCAACCGAATCAGGCGAGGAAAAAACAGAAGCATCCGCTTAAGTTATAAATTTTAATTTTTGAAAGCGTAGCTCTTATTCTTCTTTTGATGAAGGGCTGCGCTTTTTTATAAACTAATCAACAGATATTATTTTGGAGTAAATTATTATGGCAGATATTACATCAAGTTCGATAAAATCCTTGCGCGAAAAAAGCGGCGCGGGAATGGTAGATTGTAAAAACGCTCTGGTTGAAGCAGATGGCAATGAAGAAAAAGCGATGGAAATTCTTCGTAAAAAAGGAATGGCATCAGCTTCTAAAAAAGCCGGACGCATTGCGGCTGAAGGCGCGGTCGGTTCATATATCCATATGGGCGGAAAAGTCGGTGTTCTGGTTGAAATCAACTGCGAAAGCGATTTTGTTTCGCGCGGCGATGAGTTTCAACAACTTGTCAAAGACGTAGCGATGCACATTGCGGCGGTTGATCCGAAATACGCACACCGCTCGGAAGTCGAAGCGGAAGAGTTGGAAAAGGAACGCGAAATTTTGCGCGATCAATTGAAAAATGATCCGAAAAACGCCAATAAACCCGCCGATGTTTTGGATAAAATCGTCGAAGGTCGCATCAACAAATTTTACGAAGAAAATGTTCTGGTTGATCAGCCATTCGTCAAAGATCCGTCGAAAACCGTCGGAGATTTAGTAACGGAAAAAATCGCTTCGATCAAGGAAAACATCACGATTCGCCGTTTTACGCGCTACAAAATGGGCGAAGGAATCGAGAAAAAAACTGACGATTTCGCTGAAGAAGTCGCATCATTGGCAAGCGGAAACTAAAAACACGTTCAAGGTTCAAAGTTCAAAATTGGTTTGTTTTGAACTTTGAACCTTGAACTAGGAACTAATTGAAATGAAACCGGCATTTAAACGAATTTTACTAAAACTCTCCGGCGAAGCTTTAATGGGCAGTCAAAGCTACGGCATTGACGTTGACGTTGCAAAAGCCGTCGCCGAAGAAATCAAGGCGGTTCACGAACTCGGAGTCGAAGTTGCTATCGTCGTCGGCGGCGGAAATATTTTTCGCGGCGTTTCTAAAAGCGCGGGAAATATGGACAGAGCCAGCGCGGATTATATCGGAATGCTCGCCACTGTAATGAACGCCGTCGTTTTGCAGGATGCGCTCGAAAAACTCGATGTTTATACGCGCGCACTTTCAGCAATTGATATTCCGCAGCTTGCCGAACCGTTTATTCGCCGCCGCGCCATTCGCCATCTCGAAAAAGGTCGCGTCGTAATATTCGCCGCCGGAACGGGAAACCCTTTTTTCACAACAGATTCCGCCGCAGCTTTGCGGGCTTTGGAAATCAAAGCTCAAGTTATTTTCAAGGGAACGAAGGTTGACGGAATTTATTCCGCCGATCCGTTTCTCGATCCCGAAGCCACGCGATATGAAAAAATTTCCTATCAGGAAGTTTTAGAAAAACACCTGAAAGTGATGGATGCTTCGGCGATTTCACTGTGTATGGACAATAATCTGCCGATTATGATTTTTAATATGCGCGAATCGGGGAATATCGTCAAAGCGATTCAGGGAGATTTATCAATCGGCACGATTGTTACTGTCAACGGAAAAACGCAAACCGCCGGATAAAACGCTTTATTTTGAAGTAAATTAAAATTGCGGTAAAATCTAAGTGCTATGAATATCCAAACCAAAGAGTTAAAGTCCGAAAATCTACTTGATTTTTACGGAAACGGTATTTTTTATCCCGAATCTGACGGAGAACCGATGGCTGAAACAGACATACATGCTGATTTGCTGATTTACTTAAAAACATCACTGGAACTTTTTTTTGCCGAACGCGAAGATGTTTATGTTACGGGAAATATAATGTTTTATTACGTCGAAGGCGTTCCGGCAGAAGTTGTTGCGCCGGATGTGATGGTTTGTTTCGGCATTCCGAAAGGAAAACGGACAAGTTACAAAACTTGGGAAGAAAATGACGTAATTCCTTCGGTGATTATCGAGATCGATTCAAGCGGAACCTGGAAAAAAGATCGTGTCGAAAAAAAAGAATTATATGAAATGCTCGGCGTAAAGGAATATTACATTTTTAATCCGATGTATCCGAAAACACTTCCGGCATTTTTGGCTTTTAAATTAAACAGAGGCGTTTTGGAATCGGTTAATATCGAAGAAAGAAAAGTTACTAGCAAAATTCTCGGGCTGGATTTGATTGATACAGGCGAAACATTAAGACTTTTTAATCCTGAAAAAAACGAATTTCTAAAAAATGCAGAAGAACTTTCCGAAGAGAATCAACAATTAAAATCCGAAATTGAAAAACTGAAAAAACTTTTAGAAACAAAGAGTTAAAAAAAATATGAGCGTAGAAAATGTTACAAATGAAACTAAACCGAAAATGGAAGCCGTCATCGAAGATTTCAAGCGGCAACTTGCCAATGTTCGCACGGGACGCGCGACTGTCGGAATTTTGGACAACGTAAGTGTTGATTATTACGGCGTTCCGACACCTTTGAATCAGATGGCTTCGGTCAGCGTTCCCGAACCGCAGTTGCTGGTTGTTCAGCCTTGGGATTCAACACAGCTTAACGCCATAGAAAAGGCGATAAATATGGCAAATCTTGGTTTGAATCCTTCAAACGACGGAAAACTTATTAGACTTTCGATTCCGGCGTTAAATGAAGAACGCCGCCGCGAAATGGCAAAAAAACTCGGCGATGTTGCCGAACAACACCGCGTAGCGATTCGCAATATACGCCACTCATCCAACGATTCTTTGAAACAATTAACCAAAGATAAGGCAATTTCCGAAGATGAAGAACATCGAGGGTTTGATGAAGTTCAAAAATTAACCAATACTTATACCGGAAAAATTGATGAACTTGTCAAAAACAAAGAAGAAGAAATTATGAGTGTTTGAATTTTTTATTTAAATTATAGAAAAAAAGGTGAGACTTTGAAAATCTCACCTTTTTAATTTTTAATTCATAACAAAAACATCATCGGCAATTTCACGATTGACGGCGATTTCTTTTGCTTTAAATTCGGCATAAACGGTGAGTTGTCCTAAATCAAATCTCTGAGCGTATCTTTCGGGAATAATCACACCTTCAACCGTTTTCATTTTATCAATCTCAACCGATGTCGTGACATTACTTCCATTAACTATATAACTCGAATTGTAGCTTTTTACCTGACCGTTTTTTCGGTCAATAATGAAATCCGTATAATAACCTTCAGGCGAAGTTATCCGAAAACCCCGCTTAAAATCTTTGTCATTCGCTAAACCGGAAACAATGAATCCCGGATCACCGATTCTTTGAATCATCGGAAGACCGAGCCGATTTACGGGTGGAAGCTCAAAACCGCCTTGAACATTTGAAAATGTTCGCTGTCCGTCAAAAATCTGTTTGATCGGCTGAAACGGATTATTGAGTTCAAAGCGATATTTGTCTCCCGCAAAAATCGTGATAAAAGTTGCGGGAATTTTTTGCGGAAAGTTTGACGGCGTAACATCAACCGAGCCAATGACTGTTAAAGATTTCATTTTCTTGAAACTGTCGCCGCCGTGCGCTTTAAGCGTCCCGTTTGCCAATTCCATTAAAGCATTTTCCGCTTTAACCTCAGTTTTTGAATCCTTGTTTTTGTTGTTTGATGTTTGAGCAATTCCCGAAATTGCAAAAAACGCTATAAATAATGCAAGCAGATATTTTTTCATATTTCACCTGAAAAGAATTGTAATCAAATTCTTTTCAAAATACGAAAGATGAAGAACAAAAGTTTAATTTTCATCCTTCATCTTTCTCATAGCTTTAATTTCCACTAAACCTAGAAACTAAAACGCATTTGCAGTTCGACACGGCGATTGCCGCCGCCACCGCCACCACCACCGCCGCCGAAACCACCGAAACCGCCCGCAGTTGAAACAGATTGTCCAAACCGGCTGGAATTTAAAGTTCCGATCGGCGATCCTAAATTAACATTATTAAAGAGATTATTGATATTAACTCCTAATGTTAAATTATACGGACTTCTGGTTTCGCCGCCGCCCATTCCGCCGCGTCCGCCACCGCCGCCGCGTCCGCCTCCTCCTCTAATTCCGGGAATTCCGCCGCCGCTGCCGCCTTGTGCGCCGCCGGTTGTTCTCGGAGCTTCAGGTGTTTTGCCGAATCCGAAAGTTCTGTTCAAACGCAGATTAACAGCAAATGACGAAGGCGATTGTCCGAAGTTTCTCGGAATTGTTTGATTCAAATCGGAAACTCCCGAAACATTGCAGAATGAAGAAGTCAAACCGAGCGTACTGCAGCGCGAAGCTAATTGGGCATAAGTCGGACGTTCATTAAATTGTCCGTCGCCATTTGAATCGAGTCCGGTTGTAATGTTAAACGGTCTGCCTGAATTGGCGATTATAAACGGGCTGACGCGAATTTTCCAAGGCAGTCCAAAGTTACCGCCGAGAACAAAAAAGTGTCGAATATCGGCAATCGAACGTCCGTATTCTCCGCTCAAATCATAGCTGTAAGCCGGAAAACTTCCGACACCGTCAGCATCGCTCTTGGTCAGTCCTAAACCGTAGTTTCCGAAGATCGAAAAATTGGGACTCAGGAACGAACGGAAATTGATATTCAACCGTTGAGAATTCACGACACCGCTTGATTCGTATTGATAAATATCCCCCTGTGTCGGATCGGGACGCAGAGAATTATTACAGTTTTGAAAATCAGGACAAATCGGCGCATTGACATTTCTCGAACGAAGTTGATGAAGTGTTTTCGCGCCGATATAGCTGACCGCCAGCGTAACGCGTTTCGGCAGTTGTCTTTCAACACTAAAGACCGTTTGAATGGTGTAAGGCGAGCGAAGATCTGGCGCAAGTTGGCGAATTGTATTTGTCAACGGACTCAATTGGGCAATCGAAGGCACATTGCTTACGCCGTTTAATGTAAATACCGGTTGGCTCAAAAGCGCAATAGATTCGGGGCTGTTATTATTGATAACATAATTAAACTGCTGGCTGCCGTCAAAACGGTTGGCGTTTAACGTCAGATTATCGCTGATTCGGTCATAGAAAATGCCGATTCCGCCGCGAAATACTGTTTTCGGCGCACGCGCACCGCCGGCACCCGGCGAATAAGCAAAGGCAAGCCGCGGAGCAAAATTGAAATTGTCGCTGACATTTGTTTGATATTCGTAACGCAATCCGCCACTGATGGTTAAGCCCGGATTTACGCGCCAGTCATCGCCGATAAAAACTCCGACATCCGTTTGAGAAACTTTTGCCAAAGGATTTCCTGCGGTAATTCTAAATTGATTCGGATTAAAACGCGGATCGGTATTTCCCAAAAGTCTTTGACGATACTGCTCAAGCGGCGTAACTGCCGGAGCAAGAATACAGTTTGCCGGCGGATTCGGAACCTGACACGCCGGATTTGCCACATCAATCACAGCGGGCGCACCGGCAAATGTAAATGTTCCGCCGTAATTCGATTCTGAACGATCTTCCAACCAATTACTGCGAAGTCTGATGCCGAATTTGACCGAATGCTGCGATCTTGCGCCTAATGATGTCGTTGTATAATTTTGAAATTCGATGCTGTTTTCGTTTGTAAAATTAAAACCGACCTGTGCGCCGCCGCCGACAAATGCCGCCGCAACGTTGATTGTCGGAATAGAATTGTCGCCGTTGATTTCCCGGCGGTTGTTTCTATATTCAAAACGAGTTTCATTAACTGTTTTAGCATTAACGATCATCGTTTCCGTTAATCTGAATTCATGACTGCTGTTCGTTGATGCAAACGCCCGCGAAGGCAGCGAAGTATCGCCGATTCCCTGATTTTCCGAAGAAAACTGCGTGTAATTGTAACGCAAGACTAACGTGTTTTTATCATTTATCTGATAATCAAAACGCGGACTGATTTGAAAACGCCGTGTCGGAATCGTAAATTCCTGATTAAACGGAACAACATTGAAACTCGGATCAAGAATCAAGGCATTGACCAGTGAACCGTTGTCAATTTCACGATTGCTGATATCGAGAAAAAACGAAGATTTCCCTTTTTGAACCGGACCGCTGATGTTGCCGCCGTAGAAACGCGTCTGACTCGGTGCGCGATTTAACGCAAACGGATTGCGCGAATTCAGGCTCTCGTCATTAAAGTTAAAAAATGCCTGTCCGCGAAATCTGTCCGAACCGGGTTTGGTCAAAATCTCAATTCTGCCGAATCCGAGACGTTCAAATTCAGGTGAAAACGGATTTGAATTAATGCGAATCTCGCGGATTGATTCCCTCGGCGGAAGCTGTCCGCCCGTAAAACCGTCAATATAAATTTGTCCTCCGCCCGGTCCTGCCGAAGGTCCGGCTAAAGCCAATAAAGCCGCTTCGAGTTCGTCTGGGTCTTCCGGTAATGCCTGTATATCTCTTTCGGATAAAACGGTTGCGCTCAAATTGCGGTCGGAATCAGATGAAAGTTCATCGGGATTTCCGACATCAACCTGTTCGTCAATTCCTTCGACCGTTAAAGAAACAGCAACTTGTTGGCGTTCTCCGGCTTTGACCTCGACTTCAGAATTTTCAAAAAAGGCGAAATTTTCAGCTATGACGCGAACAATATAATTTCCCGTAGGAAGATTTGTAAATGTAAATGCGCCCTCACGATTGGTGGTCGTGTTTCTTTCTCTGCCGTTTGAATCAACCGCGATGACGGTTGCGCCGATGACAACGGCTCCGAAACTGTCTTCAACTTGCCCGCTTAAACTTCCAGTTTGCTGGGCAAAGACAGTTATATTTATAAGTAATGTAAAAAGACTGATTGTTATTATTAATTTTATGTTTCTCATTATATAAATGCTGAAGATAGAAGAAAAAACTCTTTTATGTATGAATTTTAATATATGATTAGTTATAAAAATTTGCTTTTTGACCTCTATCTTCAAGATTCCTCTCTGCTAATTTTTTTTTGCGGGTTTATTTATGGAATTCCAAATCCGCCATCATCAAGTCCAGGAATGCTAAAACCTGTATCTCCGCCGCCTTGTCCGCCGCGACCGCCGCCACCGCGTCCTGACATTTGCGGAACTCTCAAAAACGGCTCAACGCCGGATAAAAGCTTGATTGCATTAAGTTTGCCGGAACTAGAGTTTTTTGAACTCGAAACGGCAATCGTATCACCGACTTTCAGATCGGCAACCGTGATATTCGGAAAGCGGTCGAGCATTTCATCAATCGAACCGTTTCCGCCCATTCCGCCGCCGGGTCTTTCACCTTGTCCGGTTTGTCCGGCATTATTTCCTTGCGGACGATTCGCGCCCTGTGCGCCCGGCGGTGGTGGTGGTGTATTTCCCTGCGGACGATTCGCGCCCTGTGCGCCCTGCGGAAGCGTAACGCCTCTTGCTTGCGCCATTTGCATCATTGCCAATCTTTGAGCGACTTCAGCCGGAAACTGCTTCATCACGGAAGAATTTCCAACAACGATTGTAACGGGCTGCTTGGTCTGGACATCAGTTACGGTTACTTCATTTTTCTCGACATCAATCGCCGTAACCGTTCCGGCAGTAGTCTGAAACGCACCGCTGATTAATTCTTCAGCTTTAAATGTATTGTTTTCCCCTTTATCGCCGAGTGCGCGAACCATATCGCCTGGATTGATCTCGCCTAATGAACTCTGTTTTGCATCACTAAATTTTACCGATTCCTGCGAATAGCGGAGAAAGCGTGTGTTGTCTTTCGGCGTAATAGTCGTTCTGGTTTCGCCCATAACGCCTCTGGAAGTAATGATAATTTCTTTGGATAAAGGATTAACGGAAACAACCTTGCCCGAAATTCCGCGTGTGCGCCACTGCTCGCTCTCTTTTGCCTGCCGTTGAGCAAGATCGGATTTCGTCATCAGATAAATCGCTTTTGCCGGAACAGATTTTTTGTCCGGGGAAACTGTGCCTCTCACGAGAAGTTTATCGCCGATGCCAATGTCTGACAGTTTTGAATCAACCGCCGCTTGCAGACTTGGATTCTCCGGCGGAATTCTTTTGTATGATGTTGCATCGGATAAAACAACTTCGATTGCTCCATCCTTGGTTTGTAAGGTAATTTTTGAACCGCTGACAGCGGTTACGTCTCCGCCCGCAAGGGTTGGTCTGATCCCAATATCGGCTTGCGCCCGAACGCTTGCAAACGCGCCCGCAAAAATAATAAATAAAGCTGAAATGAAAAATAATTTTCGCATCTTAAATGTTTTTCCTTTGAATTAATTTCTAACTCTTATTAGTTCGTTTTAATCAATAAAATGGTTGCTTACTGAAATATGTTCAGTAAGACGTTGATTTTAAAGCAAAAGTTCGGCGTTTTATGTAAAGTTTTGTAAATGTTTGCAAGGATTTAGTTAGATTTGAAATTTATTACTAAATTGCCTGATAAACACCCGCTGAAGTATTCAAACGTGAATCAGAAAAAATCTGACAGATAATTCCATTTCAAATCCCGGATTTCATATTTCAAATTTAAGATGCTCTGGATTTTTTGTAAGCAGGTGAGCAAAAGTTTTTAACAAGCTGTTTGGAAACTCATGAGTTCCGCTAGAAACCATATATTTATAGCTAAGCAGGTTAGCAAAAGTAACAAGACACTTTGAAAATAGCGTAAAACAGGCTGTTAGTGTGTTTAAACAGGCTAACAGCCTGTTTTACGTTTGGTGAAAATATCACAAAACTTTTGCTCAGGTGCTTAATAGAGCAAATTTTAGCCGAGTTCCTTAGGAACTCGATTCGTAGTATTTGACTTTTTCTATAAATATTGCGCTCCTACGGAGCTAATTGCTGAATTTCAAGAGTTTTTAAGAAAATTGTATTTACCGCCATCGGATTGAATTTGCCGAGGCACTACTTTTAATGGCATCCATCAAACATCTCTATGAATCCAATATTTTTGTAACCTCTTGCAAAAAGATGTATAATTCTCAAAATAACAAAATTTTTCAAGTTATATAACTAGAAAACACAGGAGACTTTTATGAATATTTTTAAACGTGCCGAGATGTGCGTTCTTTTGATTTTTTCGCTTTTGCTGACGACATTTTCTTTTGTGCAAACGGCAAACGCTCAAACGGAATTACCTGCCGGAGTTCAGCGAATGACAACCGTCGAGGGAATTACCGAATATTCCCTGGCAAACGGGATGAAGGTTTTGCTTTTTCCCGATCAAACAAAGGAAACCATTACGGTTAATGTGACGTATCTGGTCGGTTCGCGCCACGAAAATTACGGCGAAACCGGAATGGCGCATCTTTTGGAGCATCTCGTTTTCAAAGGAACGCCGCGTTTCCCTGACATTCCGGCTGAATTGACCAAACGCGGAATGCGTCCGAACGGAACGACCTGGTTTGACCGCACCAATTATTTCGAGAGTTTTTCGGCAACCGACGCAAATCTGGAATGGGCTTTGGATATGGAAGCCGACCGGATGATTAATTCGTTTATCTCCGAAAAAGATTTAAAGAGCGAGTTTTCAGTTGTTCGCAACGAGATGGAATCCGGCGAAAATAATCCTTTCCGCGTTCTCTTGCAGAGAGTTATGAGTTCAGCATTTGAGTGGCATAATTACGGAAATTCAACAATCGGAGCGCGTTCCGATGTTGAAAATGTTCCGATTGACCGTCTGCAAGCCTTCTATCGAACATTTTACCAGCCGGACAATGCTGTTTTAGTTGTCTCAGGAAAAATTGAGCCGGCGAAAACAATCGGATTGGTTAATAAATATTTCGGAACGATTCCAAAACCGGAGCGTGAATTGCCGCAATTTTACACGATTGAACCGACTCAAGACGGCGAACGAAATGTTACCGTCCGGCGCGTCGGCGATATTCAAATGCTGATGGCTGGCTATCGCATTCCGCCGAGTTCGCACCCTGATTTTGCCGCTTTAGAAATTCTTTCGGCGATTATGACAGATACGCCTTCCGGCAGACTCTATAAAACTCTGGTCGAAACGAAAAAAGCAACCAGTGTGTTCGGCATTTCTTTTCCGACCAAAGATCCCGGTTATATGATTTTCGCCGCACAGCTTCCGAAAGCCAATTCGCTCGAAGATGTCCGAAACACGATGCTCGAAACGGTTGAAAACTTTGCAAAAACCGCACCGAATAAAGAGGAATTGGAACGCGCCAAACAACGCTCGGCAAACAACAATGAACAGTTGATGAACAATCCCGAACGCGCCGCGCTCGAACTTTCCGAGTGGATTGCTCAAGGCGATTGGCGTTTGATGTTTCTCCACCGCGACCGCGTTCAGAAAGTTTCGGCGGAAGATGTACAGCGAGTCGCTCAAAAGTATTTGAAACAATCGAACCGCACCGTCGGTCAATTTATTCCGACCGAAAAACCTGACCGCGCTGAAATTCCACAACTGTCCGAATCGGAAGTTTTGGCAATGGTCAAAGATTATAAAGGAAGCGAAATAGTTACGGCAGGCGAAGCCTTTGATCCGAGTCCTTCAAATATCGAATCAAGAACGACGCGCTCGAACATCGGTGGTTTAAAAGTTGCTCTTTTACCGAAAAAGAATCGTGGAAATACTGTTTTCGCCAATATGGTTTTACGCTTCGGTGATGAAAAATCTCTGATGAATCGCTCAACCGCCGCAATTTTTGTCGGACAAATGCTGATGCGCGGCACAGAAAAACGCTCGCGCCAGCAAATTCAGGATGAACTAAACCGGTTGAAAGCACAGGTTTCTGTTTTCGGCGGAGCAACAAATGCGACGGCTTCGATTCAGACAACACGGGAAAATCTGCCGGAAGTTATGAATCTTGTCGCCGAACTGTTGCGCGAATCAAATTTTCCGGCTGAGGAATTTGAGCGTCTAAAAGCGGAAAATCTGACGCAAATCGAAGCCGGTTTGAGCGAACCGACGACCAAAGCAATTGAGGCGGTCAATAAACATTTTAACCGTTATCCGAAAGGCGATGTCCGGTATGCGATGAGCAGCGAAGAAAGAATCGCCGAAATAAAAGCCTTGACGCTTGATGATGTTAAAAAATTCTATAAAGATTTTTACGGCGCATCTACCGGTGAAATTGCGATTGTCGGAGATTTCGATGCACAAGCGACTGGGGCGCAAATCAAACAAATTTTCGCCAATTGGAAAAGCCCTTCAAAGTTTGTGCGAATTCCGGGCGAGTATTTCGAGATTCCGTCAACGAATCAATCAATCGAATCGCCCGATAAAGCCAATGCCTTTTTCTTTGCCCGGATGAGTCTTAAAATGCGTGAGGATAATCCCGATTTTGCGGCGTTGCAGTTGGGCAATTTTATGTTCGGCGGCGGATTTTTGAATTCGCGTTTTCTGACGCGCATTCGTCAGCAAGACGGCGTTTCCTACGGTGGCGGTTCCGGCTTTAATGCCAGTTCACAAGACGAAATCGGAACATTTACCGCCAACGCGATCTATGCGCCGGAAAATGCCGAAAAGGTTGAGAAAGGTTTTCGTGAAGAACTCGAAAAAGTTCTGAAAGAAGGCTTTACGGCGCAAGAAGTAGAATCGGCAAAAAACGGTTTACTGCAATATCGCCGGCAGCAACGCGCGCAGGATAATCAATTGGCTGGAGCTTTGCGAAACCAACTTTATCTGAATCGCACAATGGCTTTCGATGAAGCCGTTGATAAGCAAATCGCGGCATTAACTGCCGAACAGGTCAACGCGGCAATGAAAAAACATATTTCGCTCGACAAAATTTCCATCTTCAAAGCCGGAGATTTTGCCAAAGTGAAAGCTAAAACAAACTGATGCAAATCTGAATTTTCAGATTTACAATTTGCGACATCTTTTTTGCATTAAGAAACCGGTAATCTTTAGATTAAACCGGTTTCTTAATGCAGGAAGCGATCAGATTACCCAAAACCATAAAACAAAGATCGCGGCAAATATAAATCCGCCGATTAGCGCGTAAATAAAAACTGCTGAAATTCCCTGATCTCGCTTTGGTTTCAGCGTTTTTTCTTCCGGTTCCGGGATGATTTCTTCTTCGATTGTGATGCGCTCGAATTTGTGGGTTTCGATGATGATTTTGTCCGTCTGATTTTCTTCTTTGGGTAAACTAATGGCAAGCGCGAGGGCTTCGCCGAAAGACATTGCGCGTCCTTTTTCAAATTCGCGGTTAAATAATTTTTCTCCCAATGCGGCGCGTGTTTCGGCAATAAAAATATCGCGAAAAAGGCGTTCGGTCAGTTCGATTTCATAGCCGATTGATTCGCGCAAACTTTCCGCCGCGCCCGCCAGTTGCGCCGCTTTTTTCGCATTTCCGCTTTTTTCGAAAATCGCGGCTAAACCGTCCAGAGCGCAGGAAACCACCGATTTATTGCCGAGTTCGTGCGCTAATTTCAAAGATTCGGCAAATTGCGTCTGCGCGGCATTATAATTTTTCTCGCTGAAAGAAACGATTCCCAAATTTGCTAAATTCACGCTCGAAACCTGTTTATTTCCGAGATTTTCGGAAATAACGAGGGATTGCTCGATAAGAGGACGCGCCGCCGCCGTTTCGCCTCTGGCAAGTTCCAGATCAGCCAGAGCCGCAAGCGCAAAACACATAATTGATTTGTCACCCATCCGCCGGCTGATTTCCAAAACTTCTTCGGTTAAAACTTGCGCTTTTGCAAAATCGCCCTGCCGCGTTGCCAATGCCGCCAAACCAAATTTCGATTTGGCGATTTGCTGCCAATCTTCCGCTTCAACGGCAACTGCCAAGCCTTCTCGATAAACTTTCTGAGCCGTTTCATAATCGCCCTGATTGCGCGTAAATTGACCGAAACCGTTTAAAAGATTAATGCGAACAGTTGAAGAAATTTCAATGCTTTTGTCCAGAGCGGCTTCCAGCCATTTGCGTCCTTCCGACAGATGTGAGCGATTAAGCCAGAAATATCGCAAAGCCGCTGTCATCCGCGCCGCCGTTTCCGCGTCTTCGTCCAGCGACCAATGAAGCGCGGCGCGGATATTATTATGCTCGGATTCGAGTTTTTCCATTGTTTCAACAGATCGTTCGCTCAAAAGATGCGGTTCCGCTTCTTCCGCCAATGTTAGAAAATACCGGGCGTGTTTTTGCCGCAAAATTTCAGCTTCACCGCTTTTTTCCAAACATTCCAGAGCAAATTCCCGCACTACTTCCAACATTCCGAGCCGCACACCGCCGTCTTCTGTTTCTTTCGCCGTCAATAATGCTTTATCCAAAAGCGAGACGATGCCGTCCAAGACAGAAGTGGAGATAGAGAGATGGGTGAATGGGGAGATGGGGAGATGGGGCGATGGGGCGATATTTTGTTCCGTAAAATTTTCTTGCTCTTTATTATTAACTTCTTCAAAATCACTTAAAACAGATAAATCCCCTTCTCCGTTTTCTTCCTCGCTTTCCCTCATTCCCGTCACGACTTCGGCGGAATCAATCGTAAAACCGCCGGAAAAAACTGCTAATCGTCGGAATATGTTTTTTTCAACATCATCGAGCAGATCATAGCTCCATTTAACCGTCGCCCGCATCGTCTGGTGGCGTTCGGGCAAATCCGTTGCACCGCCCGTCAATAAATCGAGAGAATTTCCCAGCCGAATCAAAATTTCCGGCGGCGAAAGTACTTTTATGCGGGCGGCGGCAAGTTCGATGGCGAGCGGCAATCCGTCCAGTTTTTGACAAATTCCGGCAATCGGGGGCGCGTTTTCCGGGGTTAAAACGAAATTCGAGCGCACATTTCGCGCCCGCACGAGGAAAAGATCGATTGCCGGAAATTCGGTTAATTCATTTAATGAGCTGACGGATTTTTGCGGCACGGCGAGCGGCGCAACGCGATATTCGGTTTCATTTTTAAGCCGCAGAGGAATCCGGCTCGTTACTAAAATCTTTAAATGATCGAAAGAATCTAAAAGCTCCTGCAAAAGCGGCGCGGCGGACGAGATCTGCTCGAAATTATCTAAAATCAATAAAACGCGGCGTTCTTTGAAAAAAGTTTTGAGAATTTCGAGCGGCGTGTTTTTATTAAATTCTTCGGCTCCGACGGTTTGAACGATTGCCGGTAAAAGAAGTTCGGCGTTGGTAATACTGGCAAGTTCCGTAAAAAACACGCCGTCCGCAAAATCATCGGATAATTCAAAACCGATTGCCCGCGCCAGACTCGTTTTTCCGGTGCCGCCCGTTCCGGTTAAAGTTATTAAATTTAAATCATTTGTTTGCAGTAAATCATTGATTTCCGCGATTTCCCTTGCGCGCCCGATGAGCGATTCTCTTTTGCTTAATTTAGCGGAAACAGAAAAATCCAGAGGCTGATTTCCCCTAATCGCAATCGCTGTATTTTCCGTTTGATCTAATGATTTCCGCTCGATTTCCGCCACGAAAACATAACCTTTTCCCGGCACGGTTACGATAAAACGGTGTTCGCCCTTTTTTTCGCCGAGAGCTTTTCGCAAGGCGGCGACGTGAACCGTCAGATTGTTTTCTTCGACAAACTGATCTGCCCAAACCGTATCGAGCAGTTCGTCTTTGGTGACGATTTCTCCGCTCTTTTCGATTAAAGCGAGCAGCAAATCGAGGGTTTTTGAATTTAAATTGACCGTCTGATTGTTTTTTTGAAGTAAGCGACGCGCCGGATCAAGAACGAATTCGTCGAAGTAAACTGTTGATTCTTTTATAGTTTCCATTCATTTAGGAACATTTAGTAATTATTAGCCGCCAAATTAAGGATTTTTAGCAAGCCTTTGGTCAAAAATGTTCACGTCGGAAAAAAATCGGGCTTTGAAACCGAATTTTAACATGAGCCGAAATAGGTCGGCAACAAAATTTTAGTATTTCGGCAAATGAAGATTATGAAAAGGCGAATCGAAGTGGTCAGAGAAACCCACGAAATTACGATTATCCGAACAAACGGAAACCGGCAGAAGCATTTTTGCGAAAACTGCCGACAGAATGTTTCGGCGTTTACGCCCGCGCAAATCGCTTCTTTTTTTCAAAAAGACGTGCGCGAGATTTGCCGGATGATCGAAGCGGAAATTTTTCATCTGGTCAGCGCAGAACGCGGCATTGCCTTCATTTGCGGAAAATCTTTAAACAATTCTTGTAGGGAAATTAATTAAAAATTCAAGTAAAAAAAAAGGAGAAATATATATGAACAACTTTATGAATTGGTTTGGTGTCGGCGTCAAAGGCGGCGGAACTCTCGGTCTTGTCGGATTTGAAACAATGGAAGGCTACATTTCCAATCTCGGAATGCCTTCGCATTCGCATGCTTTAAATATGACGTATTTAAGACTCGGTGCCGGCTTAGGCGGCGGAGCGGGGCTGTGTGCGATATTCGTCTATAATTGCAGTAATCCGCAAAATCTGCACCGAAAAAATGATGCGAGTTGGAGCATAAATGTTTCGCTCGGCGCAAAATGGAGCGATGTCGTTAAATTTATGGCAAAATCGAAACTTTTTGAAGTCGCCCCGAAACTCGTCAACAGTTTTTCCAAGGCAACCAAAGCCGATCTCGACAATATACGCAATTCGGCATCGTATCTTAGTACGGTCTATGAAATTACCGACCAGACGAAAGATAAAGTTATCACGATAGACATTCCCTTTGCCGGAGTCGGAGCAGAAATATCCGCGCAGAAACTTTACGGCACGATTTATATCGGCGACCTGAAGACGCAAAGTGCAAATATCGATAAAAGCGGTCTGCCGTCAGGAGGGAAAAGAATCGGCGAATTATAAAGCTGAGTTGTCTCGAATGGCTTAAAACTTAATCGAGTTTTTTACAAATTTATAAGGAGAGAATATGTTTGTTTATTTAAATGTCACGTATATGAATTTATATGGGAAAATAACTTCCGGAACTCTGGAAATAGCAAAAAAAACATTTGTCGGCGGTCAAACGACACAAACTTTTGAATGGCGTGGCGGAAACGGAACAAGCGACGGCGGTATGTGGGAATGGTTTTACGACAAAAACGGATTCGTGGCGATGAAATTAACTTCTAATTTAACCCAAAAACACATCGGAAGTTTGAAGGAAAATTCCTGGAATAAAAATCCTCTGCCGCCGATCGAGCCGTGGTTTAAAAGAGGCGCAAAAGGCTATTTTACCTATGTTCAGCCGACCGGAAAGGAATTTATTTGCGATTGGAAATTAATAAACGATAAATAAATTTCTCGTTCCCGTTCCATTAGGTTTTGAAGCCGCAGCCGATTATGTGATTACGGAAATTACTGAAAACTTTTTTTACAAATAATGTAAAAGGCAGGAAATTATACACATCGTCCGAAAAAAAAGAGGAAAAAATATATGAAAATAAAATTGCCGGTAATAATTTTTCTTGTTTTACTGACAAATTTGTCGTGCAGCCTTTTTTTCCGCGACCTGTATATGTTTGACCAAAACAATTTGCAGAAAGCCTTTGCCGCTTTTAAGGAAAAAGGAAATGACGGAAGAGGAGCTTTGGTTGAAATAGAAATTACGCATAACAAAGTTTCTTTCAACACCGGCACGAAAATATTTGTTTATTCAAAAGGATTTTTGAGCGAAGTCCGATATCAATATCCATCCGAATGGAAGGATTTTCGGCTCGATGAAATTGATGTTTCCAATTTAGATAAAGCAATGACGGCGGCAATCGAACTTGCCGGAAAAAATCCGTATATGGACAAAACGGAAGTCAGCCGGATCGTTATCAATAAGCAAGAGGTCAATCGCGATGACAATCTCATTTCCAATATAGACAAACGGCGCGAAGCGATTCGTTTTGAGATTTATGTCGCCGATTCGGACAATGTATCGAAATATTCCACTAATTTACAGGGCGAAATCGTGGATGTCGCCGCCACCAATATCAAACCGCGCATCAATTTTCTCGACGCGGATCAAATGAAAAAGTCTTTGGCGGAAATCAAACCGCTGTTCGGCGGCAAATTAGCCGTCGAGAGTTTATCAATTCAATCGGGAAATTTCACCTTTTACGCCCGCGACCCGAAAAATCCTGACGAACGCAATAGTTATCGTTTAGATTCAAGAGAATTTCTGCAAGCCGGCGCAGCTAATCCTTATAAAACTTTGGCGGAAAAAAAAGCCGAAGAAATTAAGCGGCAAGTCGGCACACCGGACAATTTGATGACTTTCCCGGAGCCTGTTTATTTTGATATTGACGAAGTTGATCTTTCGCTCATTCCGACAATAATGCAAAAAACGACTGAAACCGCTAAACTGTCCAATCTTAAAATCACGACTATCAGCATCAATATACCTGTAGATCGGTTTAAGAAATCAAAGGAATTTGAGTGGCGAGTCGAAGCCAGCGGCGACCGTTCTGAAAGTGAGATCGTGATTTTTGATGCTCAGGGCAATCTTAAAAATGCGAACTAAGCAGCAATTAAAACGGAAATGCCGGGAGCGCAGACTGCTAAGTCTGCATGATTCCGAAAGGACGAAAAAGCCTTTCGAATACAAATAAACTTTATTCCGAGCAAACGCCGCTTTCGCGCCCGACGCGCTCCTGCATACTGGCAGTCTGCGCTCCCGGCGGCGGTTTAGCAAGCGATAATTTATGACAAGAGATCCTAAATCTTCGGAAATTTTAGCGCACTGGCATTTCTCGCCGGAAGAATGGCGCGAATATGTCGAGTATGAAAAAGAATTTCGCCAAAATGAATTCGGAGATTTTTTTCAGAAAGCTATGCCGTATATCGTTGCTACGGGTATCGTAATAATGCTTTTGACTTTGCTCAGCAGCGAATTAGCGGCGATATTTATAGTCTTTGTTTTTGTAGCCGGTTTTCTGGGATTTGCCTGTTTGATTCATTGGCTGATCCGGCAAAACGAATTGTCCGCAATGAACTCACGTCCGGGCGAAGTGCAGATTACGATTTACGGCGTAAGCACCAACGGGCTTTGGTTTGACTGGGAATTTGAAGGCAACCGCATCGGCTTTAAATCGGCTCGCCGCCTGAACGCTCATACGATAACCGGAAAATTAAATTATCTGGAATTCAATTGTCCGGTGAAAATTAGGGTTAAAGGCAAATATATAAAATTAGAGAAAAGATGGCGCGTGCCGATTCCAAACGGCAGAGAAGCCGAAGCCGATCTCGTCATCCAAAGGCTCTATCAGGCACGAGCAACATTTTCACAATCAACCGATTCACAATCAAACAATTTTTCACTGGGAAAACTGCACGATTTATCCGACCCAAATTCTTTCTACGGACACGATTTTATGAGTTCAACCGAATGCACCAAATGCGGAAGCAGTATCGAAGCCGTAACGCATTTTAAATGGAAGTGTAAAAAATGATTTTTATGGAGAAAATTTTATGTTCAAATCAGCAAACTATCTACCAAAATCAAGAGTAAATCTTATTTTATGTCTTTTTATAATCTTATCCGTCGGCTTGGGTTGTATGAACGTCAAACGACCCTGGCGCGATTATTCGGATAGAAAATTTGATTCGAAGGAATGGCTCGCCGGAGATGAGATCGAGCGCGGGCGAATGGTGCTTGAAATTTTTAAGGAGCGCGAAAAATTTAACGGCAAATCGAGAGATGAAATTATCGGACTTTTCGGCGAACCGACTAAAAAATTGACGGTCGAAGGCAGAGAGGTCTGGCTTTATAAAACTACCAATCGTTTTCATAATGATCTCAATCTTTTTCCCGTAACCTTCGAAGGAAAAAAAGGCGCGATTATCGGCGCGATCAAAGGCGGGACATTTTCGATGGTCGTTGATGAAGAATGGATAACAGAGCCTTAACCGGAAAAAATCTGAAATTGCCGGAATCAAGCATTTTCCGCTGTCATCCGATTAAGCGCGCGTTTGCTGAAAACGCCGATGACGAAAATCGCGGCGATTGTAGCGATGATGCCGAGAATAATCATCCAGGATTCCTGCGGTTGATTAAAATTGAGTTCGCTCAAACTGGAACCGACGAAGACGGTTGCCGAAGTGCGCGGCACATATGCGATCAGCGTTCCCAGAAGAAAGGTTTTAATCGAAACACCCGAAGCCGAGATCATAAAATTGGTCGCCGCAAAAGGCACCGCCGGCGACAAACGCAAGAGGACGATAATCAAGATACTTCTGAAAAAATTTTTCTTCAAAAGTTCTTCGTGAACGGCTTTTAATTTCGGTTTTTTTTCAATTATAGATTCAAAATTTTCGCCCGCGAGACGTTTTGAAACAAAATAATTAATCGCCAAAGCACCACATATTGCGCCGAGCATCGCCAGCAATCCGAGTTGAAAATCAAACGCCCAACCGCTGACTATTCCGACGATATTCGTCGGCAAAACCGCCAATCCGGCAAGAATCGAAACGCTGACGATAAAAGCGAAAATCCCTTCGGTTTGATTCGCCTGAAGCCACGGGCTAACGCTGTAAATCACACCGATAAAAGCTGTCAAACCGAAAATCGGCATTACCAGCGAAAACATTGCCCAGAAGCCGATCTTACCGAAATCTTCTTTAATGTTTTTTATCTTTTGAAATATTGTTGAAAATCCGATCACTAAATAAACCTGCTCTTAAAATTCTATTCTTAGAATGCTGTTTTAACATAGTTGAGTCAAATTATGATTAATATAGACTAAAAAGGATTAAGGGAAATTGCGAGATTATTTTTCAAAAAAACAAAAACTTTCAGTAAATGTTTTCGTTAAATTAATGGATTTTTATATTTTAAGGATATAATCAATTTTCTGTAATTTTCAACACTAATGATTTGATTCCGATTCTAAAAATGCCTTATTATTTTCAGCTGATTCAAACAGAGCGAAGCGGAATAATTTCCGCTTCGCTCTGTTTTTTTTGAAGAGGAAAAATATGAGATACAAAACGGAAAAAGAACTTTTGAATGTAGTTAGAATGTTTGAAAATGGCACGATTTCGCGCGAGAATTGGGGACACGCCGAACATCTGATCGTCGCGTTTTATTATGCTTTAGACAATGATTTTGAAACCGCTCTGAAAAAAATGCGCGAAGGAATTTTTAATTTATTAAAAGCGTTTGAAGTTGATTTGAACAAGGAAATGCCGTATCACGAAACGATGACCGTATTTTGGATGTGCACCGTTTTTGATTTTGTAAAATCAAAAATCGGTTTTTCGATTGTCGAAAATTGTGCGGAAATGATCAAAAATTTCGATAAAAATTATCCGCTCCGGTTTTATTCGCGCGAACTTTTATTTTCCGACGAAGCGCGAGCGAGATTCGTCCCGGGCGATTTAGCAAACAAAAAAGAAGCCTGAACGTTCAAAGAAAAAAACGGTCAAGCACAAGAGGTTGGAGAAATAAAACAAAAGATTAGAAAATTCCTTCTACCCACGGCAGGCAATTTCAGCCGGATTTATTGAGCTGAACCAAAAAAGCGCGGAAAGTGTATTACAAAGTATTACAGAATGAACACCGAACTTTTATAAATGTGAATCAAGAGTAGAAATGAGTCGGTTTTTATTCTTTCAGCCTGTTTGAACAGGCTTTCGTGCGTCCGCGCACGTTTTAGCCGCGTCCATTTATGGCGCGGAACGATCTGTTTTTAATTCCGAAAGGGCGTTTTAAC
>JBGTIH010000065.1:0-7266 GCA_041745765.1 Pyrinomonadaceae bacterium
ATTGGACAATTTTGTAAATCGCAAAGGTCAAACAAGTTTGTTCAAAAGGAAATACAAGTCTAAAGTAGGACATTTTTCCGTAGTTTTCCATAAAAAACGCTACTTTGTGAAAAAAAGTATTTATAATGCGTTCGCCCTATAGTTTTCGGCGAGTCGCGTGATATAAGCAAATTCATCTGCATTTTGCTGATCGTTACGGGCATTGTCGGTCTCAAACTGACTTCGACGCACTAAAAATTTCGACGGCAAGCGTTTCTATAAAGGTTGGCAGAATTCAATCGTTATGCACTTTTCAAAATGAATCTCGCACGATGAAAATTATGCCTCGTTGAGAATTAATGTGAATCAAGAATAGAAAAAAAACTTTGCGTTCTTTGCGGCTTGGCGTGAGATATTTCCGAAAAAATTTACAAACATTTTGATTTATACAAAAAATAATCACGCCAAGCCGCAAAGAACGCAGAGTATAAGCGATTATTCGAAAAATAAATTCAACTATTGATTCGCATAATTAGTATTGGAGCAAGAAACTTCCGGTCTCAACGGAAGTTATTTTATTTTGGCAAACTTTTTTAATCTTTCGCATAGATAAAGCAAAAGCATTGCGGTGTTCATTAAGTGTGTCTTTAGGGTGTTATTTTCAATACTTGAATCTGTATCTGAAAAAGCGCATTATTGTAGCAAGATTTATGATATTGAGGATATAAAATGATTGTCACATTACCGACTGAAATCGAGAAAATTGTTATTGAAAAAATAAACAGCGGCGCATATCAATCGGCTGATGAAGTTATCAGCAGCGGCATTCGTTTATTGGAAGCCCGGGAAAAAGGAGCGGAAGCCTTACGCAAAGAAATTATGCGCGGTTTTGATGATATTCAGGAAGGAAAATCTTCGACATTTTCGTCCGACGAAGAATTGGAAAATTTTTCCGATGAGATAATCCGTCAAGCCAAAAAACGCCGCGATGCTTCAAAAAAATAACGAACGAGTCGTCATAATTTCGGATGCCGCTGCCGAAGATTTAAGGAACATTTGGGAATATGTCGCGCAACATAATGAAACTGCCGCAAGCAAATTAATCAAAGAAGTTAAAAATAAATTTATTCTTTTACGCGATAATCCGTTAGTCGGGCGCCAACAAAATAAGTATCTGGTAGGTTTGAGAAGTTTCGTGATGAACGATTATTTTATCTTTTATCTGCCGTTAGAAAATGGAGTAGATATTTTGCGTGTTTTGCACAGTTCACGCGATATTGAAAGTATTTTTGAAAATTTTTTCGATTCGCTTTCGGATAATAATTGAGAAAACTTAAAATCAATACTCAAATTTATGAGCGAATATTCGATAGATACAAAACTTGTACACGCGGGCGAGCGGCGCACGCAGCCGATTGGAAAAGCGGTTTCAACGCCGATTTATTCTTCCGTAACATACACATATGATTCGATGGCGGAGATGGACGCGGTTTTTGCGGGCGAAGGCGGCGATTATATTTATTCGCGCTACGGAAATCCGACCGTAAATGCTCTGCAAGAAGCGGTTGCGGAGATCGAGAACGGGAAATTCGCGGTTGCTTTTGCGTCCGGCATGGCGGCGATTCACGCCGCGCTTTTTGCCTGCGAACTCGCGCCGAATTCGCTTGTTTTGGCTTCGCAGGATTTATACGGCGCGTCGTTTGATCTTCTCAATAAAATTTTCGGCGCGTTCGGCGTGAAAATGAAAACGGCGGATTTTAATGATTTGGACGAATTGAAAAGGCAGGTCGAAGAATTAAAACCGCGCGTTTTGCTGGCAGAAACTATCTCGAATCCGCTTTTGAAAATTTGCGATATTGAAAAGGTTGCCGAGATCGCTCATAAATCAGGCGCGAAACTCGTTGTTGACAACACTTTTGCATCGCCGTTTTTGTGTCAGCCACTCAATTCGGGCGCGGATTTTTCGGTTCATTCGGCGACGAAATATTTGAGCGGACACGCCGACGCGACGGGCGGAATCGTTATTTCAAACGACGAAGCCGACATACCGACTTTGCACGGAATCAAAAAACTCGTCGGCGGAGTTTTAAGCGTCTGGGAAGCGCATCAGATTTTGCGCGGCATCAAAACGCTCGCTTTAAGACAGGAAAAACAATGCCGAAACGCGGCGGTTTTAGCCGAACATTTAGCGCAAAATGAGTTTATCGAAAAAGTTTATTATCCGTTGATCGATGATAAAGAATTGACAAATAAAGTCTTACGCGAAGATTTCGGCGGCGCGCTTGTTTCGATCAAATTAAAAAACGACACGCGCGAAGCTGCTTGGAAATTTATGGATGCGCTCAAACTTTGCGTCCGCGCGACGAGTCTCGGCGATGTCTATACGCTCGTTTCGCATTCGGCAACGAGTTCGCACCGCGAACTTTCGCCGGAACGCCGCGCCGGATTGGGAATTTCCGAAAGCCTTGTGCGAATCTCGGTCGGAATCGAAGACGTGAAAGATATTATCGCAGATATTGAACAGGCTCTTAGTCAATAAAAAACGGAAAATGGAAAATGGAAAATAGATTTTGTTGAATTTGTCGTTTTCCTATTAAAAGGCGGAATTACGGCTTGGTCGGATAAAGTTGATGCAAGCGTGCCGGAATATTAACTTGATTTTAGGTTTATGGTTAATGAACAATTTTATTCCCGTGTAATAAAATTACGTTCGGAATTAGCGAATCTTCCTTTTCCGCATGAGGACTGCGCTAAGATTCAAAAACATCTAAATTCTAAATATTGGTTCAAACCTGACTTATCTTCCTTTAGGTTGAATATTTGGTATGTTTGTGCGATAGAAAAAGTATTACAAAAAGATAAAGCTTCTTTGGAACATAAAAAAAACTGGTTACATAAATCATTTCTTGAACAGTTTCCTGAATATAAATCTGTCCTTGAAAATATAAATTATGAAGAATCTCCGCTTTTAGTTAGAACTTTGGAATTATGTGAAGAACTCAGAAGATTAATTCTACGTTTGGTTGAAGATAAATTGAAATCTTTTGAATGATTTGCTGATAAAAGTGAGCTGTTAGAATTATTTCAGTCTGTCGCGTCTGAAAAATTTCGGGCGCGATTTTTATGTTTCAAATATGAAATTCACAACTCACGCGCTAAATGGCATAATTTTATTTAACGAATTATGCCCGATTACAAACTTTTCTATTCGCCTTATTATTACGCCGAAATCGGTGAAGGACACGTTTTTCCGATCAGGAAATTCGAACTCGTCCGCGATATTTTATTGACGGAAGGAACTCTTCATTCGGAAGAAATCATCGAACCGCTTCCCGCCAAATTTGAAGACGTAACGCTCGTTCACACAAGGGATTACGTAACGCGTCTAAAAAACGGAACGCTCGATAAAAAGGAAGTCAGACGTTTGGGTTTGCCGTGGTCTAAATCGCTTGTCAGAAGAACTTTTCTTGCGGTTTCGGGAACGATCAGCGCGGCTTTTTCGGCTTTGGACGCGGGAATTTCATCGAATCTCGCCGGCGGCACGCATCACGCTTTTCCCGACCGCGGCGAAGGTTTCTGCGTAATGAACGATGTCGCCGTTGCAATTCGAGTTTTGCAGCGCGAAAATATTGCGAAAAGATTTTTGATTATTGACTGCGACGTTCATCAAGGCAACGGCACGGCGTTTATTTTCGCGGGTGACGACGAAGTTTTCACATTTTCGATGCACGGCGCGAAAAACTATCCGCTTTTCAAGGAAAGATCCAATCTCGACATCGAACTCCGCGACGGAACTTCCGATCAGGAATATCTCGAAATTTTAAGCGAAGCTCTGCCGCGCATATTTCTGCACGACGCGGACATTGTCTTTTATTTAGGCGGTGCAGATCCTTTTCAGCACGATAAACTCGGCAGATTAAATTTAACATTTGAAGGTTTAAAGAAACGCGATGAGATGGTTTTGCGCTACGCCCGCGAACATAATGTTCCGATCGTTACGACAATGAGCGGCGGTTATGCTAAAGACATAAAAGACACGGTCGAAATCCACTGCAACACGATCCGCGCCGTCAAAGAAGTATTTTTTGAAAGTCAGAACCGCCTGCGTGAGCGGGCGGCTTAGCATTTAATAATCGCACTTGGGGTTTTACATTTTTCCGCCCGCTTACACAGGCGGTTCTGACTTGACAATATTTGAAAGTGTAACTAGTCTGATTACAGACTTAAATGTAACCGAACTGATTACAGACTTTTTTATGGCATCGAATTCGAGATTGGCAATTGCGATTCACACGGCGGGAATGCTCGCGGTGATGCAGGATTGCGGGCATCTTTCGTCGGAGAAGATCGCGGAAAGCGTCAGCACGAATTCGGTTGTGATTCGGCGGATTATCGGTTTGCTGGTGAAGCATAAATTGGTCGAAGTTCAGATGGGAACGGGCGGCGGTTCGCGCCTTTCGCGTCCGCCGGATGAGATAACGCTGGCGGAAATTTATCTCGCGCTCGAAGAAGGTGCGCTGTTTCAAGTGCCGATGCTTGAAAATGAACATTGCTGCAATCTGGGAATCACGGTTCGCCCCGTAATCTCAGAAGTTTTGCAGGAAGCGGAAAGTGAAATGATGAAAAAACTTCAAAATATCACGCTCGCTGATGTGATGGAAAAAGTTAAAAATCGTTTGATTGAATCGGGATGTTTTAAGGAATAAAAATCGTGGCAGAAGAAAAAACGAAGAAAAAAGTAAATTATTCGAGCGCGTGGCAAGAGGCGAAAAAGCTGATCTGGGATTACCGCTACCGTCTGGCAATCGGCGGCGTTTTGATGCTGATCAGCCAGCTTTCGGGAATGGTTTTGCCCGCGTCTTCAAAGTTTTTGATTGATGAAGTGATCGGCAATCAGCGTTACGAGCTTTTGAAATGGATCGCGCTGGCTATCGGGATTGCGACTTTGATTCAGGCGGTTACGTCGTTTATTTTGTCTCAGCTTTTAGGCATTGCGGCGCAAAGGGCGATTACCGAAATGCGCAAGCGCGTGCAGGCGAAGATCGAAAAACTTCCCGTCGCTTATTTTGATTCGACGCAGAGCGGGCAATTGATTTCGCGGATTATGAACGACGCGGAAGGTATTCGGAATCTGGTCGGAACGGGACTTGTCCAACTTGCCGGAAGTCTTGTAACGGCGACGATTTCGATTGCGGTTTTGTTTTGGCTGAATTGGCAGTTGACGACCGGGACTATTATTGTTCTGGCAGTTTTCGGCGGCGTTTTGGCTTACGCATTTAAGAAACTTCGTCCGATTTTCCGTGAGCGAAATGTGATAAACGCAGAAGTTACGGGCAGACTGACCGAATCTTTGGGCGGAATCCGTATTGTCAAAAGCTACACGGCGGAAAAGCGCGAAGAACTGATTTTCGCCCGCGGCGCACATAGATTTTTCCGCAACGTGGCGAGTTCGATGACGGGCGTTTCGGCGATCACGGCGTTTTCGTCCCTTATAATCGGCGCGATCAGCGTCGTGATGATCTTGATCGGCGGAAATTCCGTAATTTCCGGTGCGATGACCATCGGCGACCTTTTTATGTATGTCTTTTTTACGGGACTTCTGGCGTTTCCGATCATTCAATTAAGCTCGATCGGAACGCAGATAACCGAAGCATTTGCCGGACTTGACCGCATCCGCGAAGTTTTCGATATGACGACCGAAGACGATCAGGACGAAGCGAAACAAGCTCTCAAAAATGTCGAAGGCAGAATCACTTTTGAAGACGTGCATTTCGAATATGAAGAAAATACGCCCGTTCTGCACGGAGTTTCGTTCGATTCTGCCGCCGGAACGACGACCGCGCTGGTCGGTTCATCCGGTTCGGGGAAATCTACGATTCTGAGTCTTGTTTTAAACTTTATTCAACCGAACAAAGGCAGAATTTTAATTGACGGCAAGGATTTGCAGACGGTAAAACTGCGCGATTACCGCAGACATTTGGGCGTTGTTTTGCAGGAAAACTTCTTATTTGACGGCACGATTTTGGAAAACGTAAAATTTTCAAACCCGCAGGCGAGTTTTGAGGAAATCAAGGAAGTCTGCAAGATCGCTTACTGCGACGAATTTATTGATAAATTTGAAAACGGCTACGACACGATCGTCGGCGAGCGCGGCGTAAAACTCTCCGGCGGACAAAAACAACGCATCGCGATTGCGCGCGCACTTTTAGCCGATCCGAAGATTCTGATTTTAGACGAAGCAACGTCGAGTCTCGATTCAGAAAGCGAACAGAAAATTCAGGCGAGTCTTAACACTTTGCGAAAAGGTCGCACGACGTTTGTCATCGCGCACAGACTTTCGACCATTCGCAGCGCGGATATGATTCTGGTCGTCGAAGCGGGCGAAATCGTCGAACGCGGAACGCACGAAGAATTGCTCGCTTTGGACGGTCGCTACAAACAGCTTTACGACAAACAGTATCAATTCGAGAAAAATCTTTTTATCAATCCGGGCGAAGATTTTACGGAGATAAAAAGCGTAAATTAGAGAGAAAACCACAGAAATAATTAACAGGGATAGACAGGATTTACAAGATATTTTTTTATCCTTTTCATCCTGCCCATCCCTGTAAATTATTCTTTTGCTTAGACATAAAAAATATGAAAAAACAAACTTTTGAAAATCACGTTCGCTGGCACGCGCCGCATCATTTTGTTTTAACGCCGATACTTACCTTTAATTTGATTTTCGCCATTGTGCGCGTCGTGCAGGATTATAATATTGACCGCGTTGCGTATCTGATTCTGGCAATCGGTTTGATCATTATGAGCTTGCTCGTGCGTCTGAATTCGCTGACGGTACAAAACAGACTTATCAGGCTCGAAGAATATCTGCGTTATGAAAAGATTCTGCCGAAGGATTTAGCGGCAAAAGCCCAAAAAGATTTGCGAACAGGTCAAATAATCGCGCTTCGTTTTGCCGGCGATGAAGAATTGCCCGCGCTCATCGAGCGCACTTTGAATAATGAATTTGAAAAACCCGCGCAGATCAAACGCGAGATCAAAAACTGGCGCGGCGATTATCTGAGAGTTTGAAAGCAATGGACAACTGACAATGGACAGTGGACAATTTATGAAGAAGATCGAAATAAGTGAAAAGTGATAAATAATGTGAATCAAGAGTAGAAATGAGTCGGTTTTTATTCTTTCAGCCTGTTTGAACAGGCTTTCGTGCGTCCGCGCACGTTTTAGCCGCGTCCATTTATGGCGCGGAACGATCTGTTTTTAATTCCGAAAGGGCGTTTTAAC
>JBGTIH010000066.1:0-13806 GCA_041745765.1 Pyrinomonadaceae bacterium
TGAACAAACTTGTTTGACCTTTGCGATTTACAAAATTGTCCAATTTTTATTAAATTTGCAGAAAATACAAAACAATTGCTATCAAAAATCAAAGATATAGTGTGATTGAGAAAATTTTCACTTATAATGCGTTCGCCCTAGCTTTTGATCAACTTTAAGCACCTGAGTAAATGTTTTGAGATGTTTAACTTGCGCGTGCAGAAATCACGCTTTAGGCGGCAACTGCCGCGCTTCGCTGGCGGTTGCCGCTCCAAACATAAATCGAAAATCTTTTATTACTTATTGATCAACTGATTACACCTTTTCCCTTTAGAAATTGTGCATTAGTTTTTCAGTAAGCATAAACTACTCAGCAAGTTACGCAGTAATAAATGATAAATGTTCAATGGTAAATGGTATTAGCGCGGATTTATTTCAACCTTCAATGTAAATTCGCCTTCGGTCGCACCGTTTGCTCCGGCAACTCCGATTAAAATACTGAACGGCGAACCGACCGAAATATATTGAATCTTGCGTGTGCCGTCGTCTTTGTTTCGGACAGTTCTGCCGCTGCCGAGATTTGCATAAATCGGATAACTCGCTTCGCACGAAATTGCCGACTTCACATTCGGCGGAACCGTTTGATCTGCCAACGCGCTGCCCTGACGTAGAGCGTAAAGGCTGACCGGAGCGTTATTTTTCGGCGTAACCGTTACAACCATTGAAGATGCCGCCGGAAGCGTGATGCGGTAAAAAACGTGTTTTCCGTTAAACATTTCAAACCGCGTTCCGGGAAAACAGGCGACACTGCTCTGCTCCGCCCAGCGCAGAGATGAAAGAATCTGCCCGTCTTTGATATTTCCCGTAATTTCTCCGGCGGTCGAATTTGCCGGTAGATTTAAAGCTGTAACTTTAATGTTCGCTTCTGCTGCGGTTTGCGAAAAAACTGTTCCGGCGCAAGCTAAAATTAAAATAAATAAAATGATTTTCGTTTTCATAATTTCTCCCCTCCGTTAAATTTGTGTTTTGTATAAATCCGTTTATTTTGTGCGATCCCATTGATCCCGCGTCTGATCGGTCGGTAAATAAGAGACATTGGTCATCACGTTTAAGGTGATTTCCTTGCCTTCTTCCCAACCGCCTAAAATCTGCCATAGTTCTTCCATCGCTATTTCGGAATCCGCCCAATGCGCCGCGCCGGTCATTGTTCCGGGCGCGATACAGCCTTCGAGCGTTGCCGGATTGTCTTTGTAAGCGTCGTGAATCAGAATCGTCGTAATCGAACCTTCAACCGGACGCAGACATTTGATCTTGCGCTTCGTGTTTTTTATCGAATGCTTCATTTTATAAGTTCCGATTCTCAAACTGACATATTCGCCCCCGCGTTCTCTTGTGGAAAACATTTTACCGAGATTCGGAATCATCAGATAACCTTGTTCATATCCGTTTATATCTTTTCCGGTTCGGTAAAGATATAAATCTCCGGCGGTGTTGATTGTGTTATTTTCTGCCATAAGTGTTAAAAATACTCCTTTTATTGTTTAGAATTTTGTCTCACGCCTTTTATGTTTTGATTTCGATTTTGATAAGTTTCCATTTGCCGTCTTCGCGCAGATATTCAAAATGAAAATCTATCTCGCGTGCCTGTCCGGGAAACTTACCTTTCGTTTGTAAAACGTATTTTTCGTTGGTTTCGGTCATTGTCGGCGGCGCAGAAAGTTCGGCTTGTATAGTCTGAGTTGCGCGAAATAACGGCACGGCAAGATTTTTTCGTTCAACAAAATAGCTGGATGAATTTTTTATCTTTTCAGCAGAAAATTGCTGTTGAAAACTGGTTGAAGCCTTTTTTCTGATAATCTCGAAATCGTCTTTTTCGAGCGAATCCGTAAAATCCGCCGTTGTCGCTTTGACCAATTTTTGCAATTCTTCATTCGTCGGCTGTTTCGGTTTGCCGACTGAAACATTAAAATTACAACCAAATCCGATAATCAAAATAAAGGTCAATAAAATTACGATATGTATATGTTTTTTACTTTTTCTCATAAATTTAACCCAAATTATTTCATTACTCCGTAAAGAAATAAGAACAATCCGAAAACAAAGCCCAGACCTATCAAAATCAAATCTACATACATAACCCGATACCATTTATTCGTTTTTCTTGAAGCGAGTAAGGCAAAAATAATCGGAGTGAATATAATGGAAAACTCGTAAAACGACGGAAAATTCCGGCGGTTGTTAAATGAATACAAAAACCAAATTTTAAATGTAGTGGTAAAAAAAAGAACAACGATTGCTTTTAATTTTCTTTTCCGCAAACTTTCGGGGCTTAATTCTTTGACCGTCGGTAATATCGGATTTTCTTCTCTTTCTGCAAATAAATCTGCGCTGCAATTACCGCAAAGCCGTAAATACGCGGGATTTCCTTGCTCACAATTTCGACAGAGGATGTATTCCATAAAGTTCTCCTTTTATAAAAAAAAACGTAACTGATTAGGCAATACCTTCGCCAAATTTTTTCAGGGCAAATTGTGCTACCATACTTTGTGATTGTCAGTTTGAATACATACAACATATAGATTAGATTTCGCCGTTTTTAAGCTAAATTTGAAATTGGCGAAGGTATTGAGTAGGTCATAATTGTTTTTAATTTCCGGTGCGTTCGGCAAATAGAGCAAATTTACCGCTAAAACCTTTTAATTCAATCTCCAAAACTATTCACTATCAACTATCAACTATTCACTATTTTACAGATATAAAATTGTAAAATAGTTGATAGTTGATAACTGACAGTTGATAGTTTTTCAAACACACATTATCAGCCTTTTTCGGTTCATTCCTTAAATCCTAATCAGTTAGAAAAAAACTTATTTCACTTTATTCGAAGGCGTGTGAAACGGCGTTCCTTTAGTCGGAACTTTGCCTGCCATCGCTTTTCCTTCGGCTGATTGCCACGGTATTCCGTAGAAAAATCCGTCATTCGGCACCGGCAAAAGACGATGATCGAAATCGCTTCCGCCCGCCGGAACTTCGGTTTCGATTAAATATGCGATGTAGTTGAGATTGATGTTGCCCGAAAGCTGTTCGCCGTGGGCAACGGGATTGCCGTCGCGTCCGATTGTCCAGCGAAAAGTGCGGACGGTTTCGCCGTTGATGCGGAAACTGCATTCCCAATTTCCAATATGATCGCGCAAGCCCAGACGATTCGCTCCCGAATCGCCTTTTAAAAACAGCGGCAAACGCAAGCGGTATTGATTAAATGAAACTTCGTCCATATATTCGTTGGCTTTTTTATATTCCGGCGCGAGTCTGTCCGTATAAATTGCCGTTTCGTTTCGCATAGATTTAACGTCAACTCCGTCAGAATACGGACTCGGACCCGGAAATCTCAAAGGATTGCCGTCAACCGAACAGCGCAAACTTCCGTTAGGCATTCGGTCAACCTGGCGTTTTGGCGAGATGTTAAAATATATTTCCACTTCGCTAATTGAATCGCTGTCCCCGCGAATCCTGTAATAGTTTGGATAACCTTTCGGACGTAAAAATAAAATACTCGCAGAAGTTTCGGCGTGTCGTTGGACGTAATAATGCGGCACGTCTTCAACCGGAGCGGTTGCCAAACCGCGAACTCTTTTTGCTTCGCGAACATCAATTTTATAAGTTCTGAGAAGTTTTTCCTGATCGGTATCGCCGTCAAAATAAAAGACTTGCACGTCCAATTTGCCCATTTCTTTGATTAGTTTTTTCTTATCTTCGCAACCTTGAACATTCGTCAATAAATAATCGTCTTCAGGAACACGTCTGTTTTCGGGAACAGGATCTTCATTTTTGCGATAGGCAACACCTTCGCAGCGAATTTTCGTTAATTCCTTGCCGTTTTTGCTGACGCTTAAGATAAAACCGCTCCGATTCGGAACTGTTCCGAACATTCGCAGTTGCGAGCGCAGATGCCAGCCGATGCCGACCTGTCGGCGCGTCTCCGCGCTGTATTCCTGAAGCGGTTCGGCATCGAAAAACGTAAAACCATCGTCAATGACGATTTGCCGGCTTTTGACGCTTCCATCAGTTTGTGCAACTTCCGCAGTCTTCGGAAGTTCGGATTTTTTAATTTTCGGAATTTTTATATTAAATTGCGCCGAAGCAAATGTTGATAAAATCATTCCGACAAAAATTACTTTTAAAAATACTTTTTTCATTCTGTTAAATTTTCCTGCGTTAGATGCTTTTTCAAAAATGTTTTCATAAATAGTGTCGGAAATCGAAAAAACATTTCATATTTGATTTTTAAAATTAAAAAAGGCGACCGAAGCCGACTTAAAAAATTTAGAATTTGCTAATGATTTTAATTCACACGAAATTGAAAATCAGCGACCGATTCGTTTTCGCCCGTTTCATTTTTGCCGGAAAGTTTTATCACATAATCGCCTTTTTTCAGATTTTTCCCCGGAATGAAAAGATTCAAGAGCGATCGTTGCGGCTTTAAATCGGCGCGGCGAAAAATAACGCGCCCTTCGGCATCGGTTAGCTCGGCTTGAAATGTTTTATAATCAACACTTTCGAGGTTCAGCCGAAAAGTCGCGCCGCTCGCATTTTCCGGTAAATTGAGTTCATACGATTTTCCTTCCGAACGCAAAGTTCCGGCAAAAAGCGTCAAAACCGGATTGGGCGCACGCTTTTCAACCGGATTTTTTTTCGGTTCAGGCGGGTTTGCGTTAGAATTTTCTTTTGCAGGCGGTTTTATCGAATTGTTTGAATTATTTATTTCAAACGGAGAATTCTTGCCGCTTTCAAAATTAGAATTTTCGTTTTTGATCGGCGTAATTTCAGCGGTCGGCGTTGGAGTTTCGGCGATATTGGAATTTTGAATTTTTACAACTTCGATATTTTCTGTTTCCGAAATCCCAATTAAAAGCCAGACACCGAAAATTGCGGCAAACGCCGCCGGCACAGCGGTTTTCGGAGTTAAAAATATTTTTCCGAATCTATCCCAAATCGAAATTTTTGCAGATTCTTCATTTTTTTCCCCAATTACAGAATCTTCCTGTAATTTGCGAATCAAACGCCGCGCAAATTCGACTCTTTCGCGGCGTATTCCGGTTGTCAGAAAATGTTGCTCAAACTTTGTGTTTTCCTCAGAATCCATCCGTTGGCGCACGTATTTTTCGATCAATTCGTCTTCAAACGCTTTGATTTCATCGAATAATTCGGCATCTGCAAGAAAGTTTTCTTCAAATTCAATACGCTCATTTTCGTCCATTTCGCCTAAAAAGAATTTTTGAATTAATTTTTTGTCCGTATCTTTTTTCACTTTTTATCCAACCCGCTTATAGTGTCAAAATTCAAGAAAATATTTCACCTACTTTTCGCAAAATATTCAAAACAAACCGTCTTAAACTGTTTAACTCATTTTGTCGCAGCATTCCTTGGCGCATTTCTCCAGCTTTGATTTGAATCTGGAAACGCGGATTCGCAAGCTGTTTAGATTGATCCCCGATTTTTCAGCCAAACGCCTGCGCTTGGTGATCATTGTCGCTTCATCCGTATCGAAATATTCGATTAAAAGACGGCGTTTATCTTCGGGAAAATCTGCCAGACATTTATTCAAACAATTTAGTTTTCCGGCATTGAATTCATCACTTTCAAAATCATTTTCAACAATAAGTTTGCGCGAATTTTCATCTAATTCTTCCTTTTTCAAACTTTTTCGTCTGTTTTCCAACAAGACAAATTTCGCCACCGAAACGCTGTAAGCTTCTGTGTCTTCTATGTTTTCGCCATCAAGTATTTTTTTAATCAAGCGGTCGAAAACAATATCGGTAAGTTCTTCCGTGTTTTCGCAATCGCGCCATTCAAAGAATTTTTCCAGCCTTTCGCGCAGCGCAAGGTATTTTTCCGCCGCTTGATTACGATCTCGGTCAAGCTGTTGAAGAAATTGTTCAAAATCTATTTTTGATAAGCCTTTGAGCATTAAAAGCGAAAAATGTTTTTTTTTGACGGCTTTACTTTTTTGTCGTGTCTTTCAAATTCATTTCCAATCGCCGAGCAAAGTAAATGCGCTCCAGTAAAAAGGTGAACGATAACGCGGGATTTTTTTCATTTCGATTTTTGCCTGTTGCAAAGCGGTTGATGCGGGCAAGTTTTTTTCCAGATGATTTCGATAAAAAAGCCGCATAAACTCGGCGGTCGCAACATCATCAACCTTCCAGAGACTCGCTACTACTCTGTGCGATCCGGCATATAGAAAAGCGCGTGAAAGTCCGATCAAACCTTCGCCGCGAATGTCTTTGCCGAGCGCGGTCTGACAAGCCGAAAGAACGATAAGATCGCTGGAAAGTTCAAGATTGTAAATATCTTCGAGTGTTAAAAAACCTTTTTGCGGCTGACCATTGCGGTCAAAAAGTGAGAAATACAAACCCGAAAATGCCGGACGCGAAGTGTTTAAAATCCCGTGTGTGGCAAAATGCAAAATGCGGTAATCCGCTAGATTTTCATTGGTGATATTTGAAACACTTGCGTCAAAATCGGTCTTAATTATCGTTTTGTCGCTGTTTGAAAAATTCGAAATATTTTTCGCTTCCTGCCGCGAAGCGAGAAGTCGCGGCAGATTTTCGGCAAAGGCGGAATCACGGATAACGGTTTGATTATCAGAGGTTTGCGGGTTTTTATTTTTAATAATTCTTGAATCATTTATATCGAAAACCGGATCGGCAAAAATTGCGATAGTTTTATTATTCAGCTTTGATTCAACAGAATTTTCTCTAAGCTGTGCCAAAACCGAAGCAGAAGGCAGAACGACAATTTCATTCTCATCGGCAAGAAATTTTGTTTGAGAACCCGGAATCGGCAAAGCGGAAAAAGGCAGATACTGTAAAATGCTTTCGCCGACGACGGCAATTCGTTTGCCGGAAATCCGCGATGCGGCGGGCGACAGCAAAATGCGGCTCAAATCGGCGGCAGCGGAAAGCCTGTTTTCTTGCTCAGCTCGTTTATTTTCAACGATTAAATTATAAAATTTACCGGCTTTTTCCTCAATTTCGCGGCGCGGCGGCAAAATGTTCAGCTCAATTGATTTGTTCGTTACGATCCAAAGAAAACTGCGGCGTTCACCGAGTTTGTATTCGAGCAGAACCGTTTCGTCATCAATTAAATTTTGAAATTCATCTGCCGAAATCGTTTTGCCTTCGGTCAAATCTGAAAATCTCGGATTCTTCCGCCGGATTTCGATGTTTAACAGTTGAATTTTTATATTTAAATCATTGATTTCATCGGCGATTTTTTCAGTTTCTGCGGGTTTTGCCTCTTCGCTCAAAAGACGCTGGCGGAAATTATATTTATTGTTTAATTCGTGTTGTAAATTTCTTAGCTTTTCAAGCGAATTTTCATCAATTCCTTGTCTGAAATTAACTTTTGCTTCCTGCAATAATTCGATCAAACTCCGCGAACGCGAACGCTCACTAATCTCTAAAGCCTTTGTAATGAATGTTTTATTCTTTGTCTTTTGAAAACCGGAAACCAACAAGTCTATGTAAAGTTCGTAAAAATTTTGAACTGTCGAAAAATAAGCATAGCGGACAGTTGAACCGACCAATTCACCTCTGATTTGTTCGACTATTTCCAAACCGTTTCTGACATTTTCAATCGCTTTCTCCAGATTACCGCGATTTTCCTCCGAAACAGCCAAAAGATAGAGAGATTCGGCTTCCATCCGGCGGTCGCCTAAAGTTTTCGCACGTAAATTCGCTTCTTCGATGTTTGTAAAACCGTCGTCTTTTTTGCCCACATCAATTCGCACTCTGCCCAAATTGAGCAGTGAATTTGCCACGCCCCAGCGGTCGTCAATTTTACGCCGAAGATCGAGAGCTTGCTGCAGAAGTTCGATTCCTTTTTCAGTTTCGCCTTTCAGAGAAAAAGTTCGTCCGAGATTATTAAGCGTAACGGCAACGCTTCTTTGTCCGCGCGGGCTTTCATCTTCGCGTTTTATTTCGAGCGATTGTTTGTAAAACTTCTCGGCTTCGACATAATTTTCACTCCGCATATACGCAAAGGCGAGATTATTTAAGGAAATGCCTTCGCTCTGCCGATTGCCGATTTCGCGCTGAATTTTTATCGCCTGTTGATAGTTGGCAACGGCTTTGTCAAATTCGCCTACATCATTGTAAATAATGCCGATGTTATTTATTGCCGAACCCTCGTATTGGCGGTTTCCGATTTCTTGCCAGATATTTAAACTTTGCAGATAAACTTCCAGAGCATTTTGAATTTCGCCTAATTGTTCATAGATCAAGCCGCTCGAAATCAGCGCGATTCCTTCCCACACACGGTCTTTTTTGATTTTTGAAAGTTCGACCACTTCGCGCCATTTTGCCAGTGCTTCGCGTCTGCCTTCGATTGTTCCTTTTGCTCTGGCGATATTGGTTTCTTCGGCAAGTTTGGTTAATTTCCGCGCAGCTTCATTGATTGCAAAATCTTCGGGAACGCTTTGGCGGATTTCTTTCAATAAAATTATATATTTGCCGGAAGCGGCACGCGGATTTGCCGGAGTTACCAGAATTTTATATACGCCGGTTTCGACCGCTGTTACCAAAATCAGATCATCGCCGAAAAAGCCGCTCGGCGTTTCGGTTTCGATAAAAATCTCGCCTGAAGGATTTTCAGCGGAAAGCGAAACATCAACCCCGTTTTGCACAAGTTCGACGCGGGCTGTCTGATTTTCAGTTAAAATAACTGAAAACAAATGCGTTTCGCCGCCTTTAATTTCGTATTCACTCTGTTTATTTAAATCGAGATTTATTGGCTGAGTTTGAGCGTTCGAAAAAATATTAAACAAAAATAGTATAAATAATTGTGAGGTTAATATTCTTAGAAATTGCTTTGAAAAATTTTGTTTTAAACGGGTAAGCATCAATAATAAAGTGTTTTGAAAAGTTTGGAGTTCAACCCAGAGCCGACAACAGCAACCAAAGCGCGACGGAAAACCGTTTGAAAGCGGGACTCGAAACATAAATTGAAAATTTTTCATTAGTTTTGCTCACCTGCTTAAATAAAATCAACTTTTTAGATGTTTGGTAAATATCAATTGTCTTAATCAGATTCTGTCCGTTTTTTGAATCAAATATCAAATGCAAAAAATAAAAAAGCCAATGTAGCATTGGCAAATTTCAGGGGATTTTAGGGAAATTAGTAATTTAATTTTCCAAAAAATATTTAAGCACCTGATCAAAAGTTTTACGGTATTTCAATAGGTCAGAACCGCCTGCGTTAGCGGGCGGGTAAAAACTTTATAACGGTTGATATGACGTGGGGCGAAACCGAATACACACAAGTTTAGATTTAACGAGCGACGTTGATAAGAAAGTCGCTGTTTCGCCCTCTCGTTCATTGATTTGTTATGTTTTTTCCCCGATCAAAACGGACTTTCATAACTTCTTGTCAACATACGCCAAGATAAAATCTTTATGCTCAACTCTTGCTTTGCTTCCGTCCAAGTTCATTGTTACAGCGCGTCCGTTTTTAGGCGTTTGATCGTCAGATAGATTTTTGTATTTGAACACGACTGTCCAACCAGCAGAGTTTCCCTTGTTGTCGCGTGAAATACCAAAGGCTTTGCGCTCCAAAGTGTCGTGTCGCATTTTGAGCATTTCATCTACGTTCGATTTCCATTCGATAGACTCGTAAGCAAGATTTTCTTTTTCGAGTGGCAACTCTGTATAGCCGTTTCGCACAATAAATTTCTCGGCAAACTCAATCGCTTGCGCTTCGGTCAACTTTGTTACTTTCTTTTGTTGCGTCGGTTTCATCGGAGTTTTTTGCACAACGGTCAATTCTTGAGCGTTAGTGCAGAAAACGGCGAAACAAACCACGGTTAGGATTGTAATGATTAAAGGTAATTTCATAATTGACGCTTTTGACGTTCGCCACACGGGAAACATAACTAATCAATGCACGGCTCTACAAGTCTGTTTTACGCCGGTTTCAAAATCTCGAGCTACTTTTGCCGACCTGCTTTTTAAACTTAAAAAACGAAGTGTTAACCGGAATTCATTGCTCGGTTTCGAGTTCCTGCGGAACGACTTCTTTGTGTTTGAGAACGCGGTCGAGCATTTCGGCGCATTCGGCACTTCGCGAAGCGAGTTGAGCATCGCTTTGTTCCTGTTGGTTTTTTAACTGATGAAATTCATCGGCGATGTGCAGCGCGGCTAAAATTGCGACTTTCAGCGAATCAACCGTGAGGGTGCCGGACGAGATTTCGCGCATTTTACTGTCAACGTAAGCCGCCAGACGCATTATGTATTCGTTGTCGCCATCGGAACGAATATTGTAGGTTTGGTTGTAAATTTCCACTCTGATTGATTGTGCGATTGTATCGGTTTTTGCTTTACTTCCAATCATATTTATCACCTTTGAACAAATTCGGCGAATTCAGGGGCTTCGGCAACTTCGATGGCATCGGGAACAATGTCAACAATTGCATCAAGCATTGCTTCGACCTTGAGCTGCATCGCATCGCGTTCCGACATTAAATCTTCCATCTTTTCTTCAAGCCGTTTTTTTTCTGTTAAAAGACTGCTGACTTCGTGCCGCAAAGAACTCATCTCACGTTCGACTCTCTCTTTTTCTTCGCGCATCTTTTTTGCGAATTCAATTGTGAGATATATTTTGTCTTCAAGATGCGAAAATTTTTCCATGCCAGATAATCCGCCCATTACATTCTCCAAATATTTAATTTATAACAACTTCTGTCTGATTATGTTTATTTTTTCCGAAAACTTCAAGTATTTTGTTAAATAATTATTAAAAACGCTGTTTGACGCTTAATTTTTCCGCCAAATTTTGTAGGATTTGCGCGTGAATCGTTTCGATTTCTTCTTCCAGAAGCGTACGCTCATTGCTCCTGTATTCCAGCCGAATCGTTAATGAACGCTCGTCATCAGCCACGCCTTTGCCTTCGTAAATATCTACAAAACTAACACTTTTCAAAAGTTCGTAATTGTTTGCTTCAATTTCCCGTTTTACTTCAGCAAAACTTAAACTACGTTTGATAAGCAGCGAAATATCGCGGACGATTGAAGGGAATTTCGGCAAAGGATAATAAAAAACGCCTTGTTGTTCGGCTTTGAGCAGCGATTGCAGATCGATTTCGGCGACGAAAACCGGTTGTTTGAATTTATAATTCGCCGAGATTTCTTCACTGAGCCGACCGATTGTGCCGACCGGATTTTCATTTAGACGGATTTCCGCCGATTGACCCTTTTGCAAATGTTTTACTTCCTTTGCAACAAACTCTAAATCCGGCAGATTCAAAGCGTTGACCGCCGTTTCGAGTGCGCCTTTCACGTCATAAAAGTCCAGCGCGCGCACCGCCATCGCTTTGTTTTCCAGCGTTTCATTGCCGGTTAAAATCATTGATAAAAGTTCGCGCTCATCGGGCAAACTGCTTTCTTCGGTAGAAGCGGCAAAAACCTTGCCGATTTCAAAAAGTTTGAGATCGCGCTTTTGATGATTGAAATTCGTGCGAACCGCTTCAATCAAGCCGGAAAGCAAACTCGGACGCATCCGCGTCGAGCCTTCAATGATCGAATCCTGAAGCGAAACGAATTTTTTACCTATATTTTCATTGACAAAATTCGGGACGAAATCAAATGTTTCATCGTGTTTCGTGTCAATAAAACTATACGAAATCGCTTCGTCAAATCCTTGATTTGCCAGCGTTTGACGCAATAGTTTTTTGCGCGGTTCATTTGGCTGATACGCGCCGGAAGATGTCGCGGGCGGAATTTCATCGGCAATTTTTTCATAACCGACGATGCGCGCCACTTCTTCGACCAAATCCTCTTCAATTGCAATATCGTGCCGCCAGCTCGGAGAGACAAAGATTTTTGATTTTTGATTTTTGATTTTTGATTTAATGCCGAGAGCTTCCAAAATTCTCAGGATTTCTTCGTTTTCGACATTTAATCCCGTTAATCTTTTTACGGCAGCTTGAATGTCATTTGATTCGATTTCATTCGGAACGAATTTTTCGGGATAAACATCGGCAAAATCTTCCGCAGTTCCGTCCGCGAGTTCGCAGATCAATTCGGTGGCGCGGTTTGACGCGCGGATCAGATTTTCGATGTCAACGCCGCGCTCGAAACGGTAACTCGCTTCGGTCGCCAAGTTTAATTTTCGCGAAGTTGCGCGGATATTCGAGCGTTTGAAATATGCGACTTCCAGTAAAACATCGGTCGTCTCAAGAGTGATCGAAGAATCGAAACCGCCCATAATTCCGCCGACGGCGACCGGTTTTTCTTCGTCGCAGATCATCAGCATCGTTTCATCTAATTTTCGCCCGACTTCATCGAGAGTTTTAATCGTTTCACCAACCCGCGCGCGGCGCACAATAATTTTGCCGCCCGCCAGTTTATTAAAATCAAAAGCGTGCATCGGCTGACCGAGTTCAAGCATGACGTAATTGGTAATATCCGCAACATTATTGATCGAACGCTCGCCCATCGATTCGAGCCGTTTTTTCAGCCAATCCGGTGAAGGTTCGATTTTTACGTTGCGAATAATCCGTGCGGTGAAACGATTGCAAAGGTCGGAATCTTGAATCGAAACTAAATTTTGATTTTCTTCCTTTGCGTCTTGGTGCCTTTGCGCCTTTGCGTTAAGAGAAACGCTGCCCGTCAAAGCCTGAACTTCGCGCGAAACGCCTAAGTGAGACAAACAATCCGAACGATTCGACGTCATATCAATATCAAAAATAAAATCATCGTTTTGCGGATGAATCCCTTCGACCGCCAAACCCGCGCCCGTCAATTTTTCCGCCAAATCCTGCGGCGATAGATCAATCTCAACCAAATCTTTTAACCAATTGTAACTAATGTTCATAATGACAAAAATGCCGAACGGAAGTCGGCAAATGATGTTTTTCTTATTTTATCTCTTAAACAGTTTCGGGCAACTGTGAAAAATCGTTTTCCAAAGCCTCCGCGCCATTGGCAAGGCGATCGCACATTTGTTGAAAAATAAAGAAATGCGCCGGATAAAATGTGTACCAATAGAGAAATCCGAAAAGTCCTTTGGGCGCGAAGATCGCGGTTTGAATCAATTCGGTTTGTCCGTTTTTCGGCACGGCTTCAAATCTCAGCCAAGCTTTTCCGGGAACTTTCATTTCCGCCCGCAGCAAAATAAACCTGTCTTCTTCTAAATCCTCAACCCGCCAAAAATCGAGAGCTTCGCCGATCTGAACTTCAGTCGGATGACGCCGACCGCGTGAAAGTCCCGGACCGCCGACGAGAGAATCCATCCAACCGCGAACCTTCCAAGCCCAATTCCACGCCAGCCAGCCTTTATCACCGCCGATGCTTGTAAAGCTTTTATAAACCGAAGAAGGCTTGGCATCGGTCAAAACCGTCCGGATTTCTTTAATTAACCCTTCGTCGTCGGTCAATTTGTAAGATTCGCTTTTTCCGAGCGAACTTGTCCAACGCGTCTCTGTGGCTTTTTGTTCGATCTTTTCCAAAGCCAGTTTGACTGCCGCGTGATACGGCATCGGCTTTATTTCGGGGAAATTTTCAAACGCTTTTCCCGTATCAGCCAAAACCGGATTGATTATTCCTTTGACGAGCGGAACAGCCAGCGAATTCGGTATCGGCGTTATAAGTCCGACCCAAAGTCCTGAAAGCAGAGGAGTTAAAACCGGAACGGGAATGATAATTCTTTTCAAACCGCGAACTTCTGCAAAAATTTCCATCATTCCGCGAAAGGGAAGTCTGTCCGCACCGATTTCGACGATTCCCAAAGGCTCTTTTTCAAGCGCGGCGGTCAAATATTCGATGACATTTC
>JBGTIH010000067.1:0-6463 GCA_041745765.1 Pyrinomonadaceae bacterium
AGCGATAAAAGTCAAAGCCCGGGAAATGAAAACCACAGTCTATCAAGTGAGGAACAATTTATTCGCTGAATTTCTAAGATTACAACTAAAGAATCCGACAATTTCTGCTTTGTAATTTTAGTGAAGCGAAAGTCCTATAAATATAAAATAATTAACAATTTGAGTGAAAAAGCAGAAAATTTTTAGGGTAGAAAAACTATGTCGAGAATAATAAAATGCGGTCTTATTCAAGCGCACAATGTCGGTGATGTGAGCGCGCCGATTGAGGAAATAAAGCGCGCCAATATTGAGCATCAGATGAAACTGGTCGAAGATGCGGCGCGAAAAGGCGTGCAGATGCTTTGTTTTCAGGAAATTTTTACCACGCCGTATTTCTGCGCCGAACAGCAGACGCGCTGGTATGAAGCGGTCGAAAAAGTTCCTGACGGGCGCACGGTGCAGATGATGCAGTCGGTCGCTAAAGAAAAAGGAATGGTTTTGATCGTGCCGATTTACGAAGAAGAAATTTCCGGCGTTTATTACAACACGGCGGCGGTGATTGATGCCGACGGGAAATATTTGGGCAAATACCGCAAGACGCATATTCCGCACGTCGCGCCCGGATTTTGGGAGAAATTTTATTTTCGTCCGGGAAATTTGGGTTATCCGTGTTTCGACACGGCTTTTGCGCGAATCGGCGTTTATATCTGCTACGACCGCCATTTTCCCGAAGGCGCACGCTGTTTAGGCTTAAACGGCGCGGAAATTATTTTTAATCCTTCGGCAACTGTTGCGGGACTTTCAGAATATCTCTGGAAATTAGAGCAACCCGCGCACGCCGTTGCCAACGGTTATTTCGTCGGTGCGATCAACCGCGTCGGCACGGAAGCCCCTTGGAACATCGGCGAATTTTACGGTCAAAGCTATTTCTGCGATCCGCGCGGGCAGATCATCGCCGAAGCTTCACGCGACCAAGACGAATTAGTTGTCGCCGATTTGGATATGGACAAGATCAAAGAAGTCCGCAATACGTGGCAGTTTTACAGAGATAGAAGACCTGATGCTTACGGCGCGATTGTGGCGGATTAAGAAAGAGTTTAGCCGCAGATGGACACGGATAAACGCAGATTATGAAGGAAGAAATTAAAAAGCATCCGTTAAATGCAAAGGGTAAATATTATGTTGATTACGATATTTGCTTATATCATTGCTGCTTTGATATTGCTCCGGATAATTTCAAAACTGACGAAAATTATGTTGCTTATGTTTTCAAACAGCCTGAAACAATCAAAGAAGAAGAGCAATGCAAGCAAGCAATGTTGTGTTGTCCTGTTGAAGCGGTTCACGATGATGGCAATGAATAACTAAAAAATGCAATTTGAATGGAATCCCGAAAAAGCCGAAGCGAATCTAAAAAAACACGGAGTCGGTTTTGAAGAAGCGAAAACCGTTTTCGGAGATTTTTTGGCGAGAATTTTTGAGGATGAAGAACATTCAATTGAGGAAAGACGAAACGGCATTGTCGGACATTCGATAGAAAATCGGCTTTTAATAATCAGTTTTACCGAAAAAGAGAATGATACAATCAGAATTATCAGCGCACGAGAAACAACACCGAAAGAAAGGAGAAAGTACGAATATGAAAATGGATAAAAACGATGATCTTTTGCCCGAATATGATTTGGATTATAAAAAATCAAAGCCGAATCGTTTTGCCGCAAAATATCAGAAAACTCAAAGAACTGTTGTTTTAGACGATGACATCGCCGAAAATTTTCCGAGCGCGGAATCGGTCAATGAAGCATTGCGGTTTTTGGTTCGTGTAACGCGGGAAAATCAGGCTTCTTTGCAAAAAAAATAAAAATGCAGAAACGCGAAAAATATTCTTCGGGCGCAAAATGGGAATCTATCGTCGGTTATTCGCGGGCGGTCAAGGTCGGTTCGCGGATTTATGTAACCGGAACGACCGCAACCAATGAAAACAGCGAAGTTGTCGGCGTTGGTGATGCTTACGCACAGACGGTTCAGACGATAAAAAATATCGAACGGGCTTTACAGGCTTTGGGCGCGACTCTTGAAAACGTTGTCAGAACGCGGATGTTTGTGACCGACATTTCGCGTTGGGAAGAATTCGGGAAAGCACACGGCGAATTTTTCGGCGAAATTATGCCCGCGACGACGATGGTCGAGGTCTCAAAGCTGATTGATCCGCAAATGTTAATCGAAATCGAAGCCGATGCGGAAATTTAAAAAGAATTTAACGCAAAGATGCAAAGGCGCAAAGGCGCAAAGAAATTTATAAAAGCCTTCGCGTCTTTGCTGCTTTGCGACATTGCGTTGAAAAAATTATGTCTAAACTTGAACTCGAACAAATCGAACAAAACTTTGCGGAAATCAATCCGAAATTGTCTGAAGCGGAAGCGGTTTTCGAGGCGAATCGGTGTCTTTACTGCTACGACGCGCCATGCACTCACGCTTGTCCGACGCATATTGATGTGCCGTCGTTTATCAAAAAGATCGCTTCGGGAAATCTTTTGGGATCGGCGCGGGTGATTTTTGACGCGAATCCGATTGGTGCGACCTGCGCGAGAGTTTGTCCGGTCGAGGTTTTGTGCGAAGGCGCGTGCGTCGAGAAAACTCTGATGGATAAACCGATCGAGATCGGTCGTCTGCAAAGATACGCGACCGATTTTGCGGTTGAAAATAATAAACAAATCTTTCAAAAAGGCGAAGCAAACGGCAAATCGGTCGGCATAATCGGTTCGGGTCCGGCGGGTTTGAGCGCGGCAACTTATTTAGCACGTTTGGGTTATGCGGTGACGATTTATGAAAAACGCGCCCTTGCCGGCGGATTAGACACTTACGGAATGGCAGAATATAAAATGACGCAGAAGGATTCGCTTGACGAAGTGAAAATGGTCGAAACTTTGGGCGTAAAATTTATTTTGAATGCGGAAATCGAATCCGTGTCCGAACCATCTGCGTTAGCGGGTGGTTTAAGTTCGGGCAAGATAAAACTCGATATTAAATTTAGTGAATTCGGCGTTCAGCCATCCGCTGACACAGATGGTTCTGACCTTTACGACGCGGTTTTTCTCGGTATCGGACTCGGCGAAACTAACAAATTAAATATCAAGGGCGAAGATTTGGACGGCGTTTTGGACGCGCTGCATTTTATCGAACAGGTCAAAACACGCGATTGGAAAAACATCAGATTAGGAAAAACGGTTGCCGTGATCGGTGCGGGAAATACAGCGATTGATGCCGTAACGCAAGCCAAAAGATTAGGGGCGGAAAGAGTTTTGATGATTTATCGCCGTACCGAAAAAGACATTTCGGCTTATGATTACGAATACGAACTGGCAAAAAAAGACGGTATCGAATTCGTCTGGCAAACTTCCCCTTTAGAAATAATCGGCAACGGAAAAGTCGAAAAATTGCTTTGCCGAAAATCTGACGGAACTGATCTTGAAATTATTTGCGATCTGGTCATCAAAGCCATCGGGCAAACCAAAAAAGTCGGATTTTTTGAAGCAAATGGCATCGAAACAGACGAAAAAGGTCGCGTTAAGGTTAATGAATTGATGCAAACATCGAATCCGAAAATCTTCGCCGGCGGCGATTGCGTTAATGGCGGCGCGGAGGCAGTTGACGCTTCGCAAATGGGCAAACTCGCCGCGCAAGGAATTCATTTTGTTTTATCTGGCAAAAAATTCGAATTTGCCGGAGCAAGTGTTTAAATTTATTTCAGATTTCAAATTGAGAGTATTCTTCACATATTAAGTTTTCACAACAGTTCTATTGTTTTTATTATGCGCGAAAAACTGTTAAACTCTCTCAAATCACTAGAAAATTTCTCTCCAATCAGTAGTTTTTGACCGTAAAATTAGAATTTGGCAATCTTTTTTTGTTTTAACTTGGAAAAAAATTATGGAAAATGAAACCAATCAAACGAATGTAAAACCTTCTTTTATAGACCGTGCGCTGAACCTGATCGAGACAATCGGCAACAAACTGCCCGATCCGGCGGCTTTGTTTTTACTCTTAATGTTCGTCGTCTGGGTTTTGTCGGCAATTTTATCGAATATAACTTTTACGGAAATCCATCCGGTCACCAAGCAACCAATCATCATCAATAGTCAACTGACCGGAACCGCCATTGCGACGTTTTTATCAACAATGGTCAAAACATTTACAGACTTTCATCCGCTCGGAATTGTTTTGGTTGCGCTGCTCGGAGTCGGTGTGGCGGAACATACGGGTTTTATTAACGCTTCGCTGAAATGGCTTTTGAGCTTTACTTCCAAGAGTCTTTTAACTCCAATGTTGATTTTGGTCGGAATCATCAGCAATCTGGCGGCAGATGCGGGTTATGTTCTGGTAATTCCGCTCGGTGCGGTGATTTTTTATTCTGCCGGTCGACATCCTCTGGCAGGAATTGCAGCGACATTTGCCGGAGTTTCGGGCGGTTTTAGCGCCAATTTTATCCCGTCTTCGCTCGATCCGCTGATTTCTGGAATTACACAGTCAACGGTGCAGTTTATTGATCCAACGCGAACGGTAAATCCTTTGAGCAGTTGGTTTTTTATGGCATCTTCATGTCTTATAATTACGGCGGTCGGCTGGTATGTTACCGACAAAATTATCGAACCGCGTCTGAAACATGTCGAAGTTGACGGCAACCCGGAAGAAATGCCGAAGATGGAAGAACTCGGCAAACTGGAAAAACGCGGGTTGGTGGCGGCTTTTGCAACTTTGCTTATCGGTCTGGCAATTCTGGCGGCAGTTTCTATTCCCGAAAGCTCGCCGATGCGCTCGCCCATCGGTTATAAATTGACAAATGCTTCATTTGAACAAATGAGAACCGCCGGAATTCCCGAAGACGTTTTGATAAAAGCTGAAGCCTCGAAAAACAAAGAATTTACCAAAATGGCATTTGAAAACGAAATAAAAGGCAAAATCGGTGAAGAACCTGCAAAAACATATTCCGACGCATTTTTGGCAAGTGCCGAACAAAATCCGCCGCAATTGACCGCTTCAAACGCGCCTCTGATGATGGCGATCGTGCCTCTGATCTTTATTTTGTTTTTAGTGCCCGGAATCGTCTATGGGTATGTGGCGAAAACAATTGATAATCACCGCGACATTATTCAGGGAATGAGCAAATCAATGAGTACGATGGGCTATTACATCGTGCTAGCGTTTTTCGCATCGCTCTTTATCGCCGCCTTTGCTCAATCGAATATCGGGGCGCTGCTGGCGATTAAAGGCGCGAATTTATTGAGAGATTTAGGTATGCCTGGACAAATTACGATTATCGGGATCATTCTTTTGTCGGGATTTGTAAATCTTCTGGTCGGTTCGGCTTCAGCAAAATGGGCTTTGCTCGCGCCGATCTTCGTGCCGATGCTGATGCAGTTGGGGATATCCCCCGAACTTTCGCAAACTGCTTACCGCATCGGTGATTCCAGCACGAATATTATAACACCGCTGTTGCCGTATTTTCCGATCGTCGTGATTTTTTCGCAAAAATATGTCAAGAATGCCGGAATCGGCACGATCATTTCGCTGATGCTGCCCTATTCCATCGCGTTTCTCGTAACGTGGGTCATTTTCTTAATGATTTATTGGGGGCTCGGCATTCCGCTCGGCATTCAAGGAGGATATACTTATCCATAAACGGATTTTGGATTTTAGATTTTGGATTTTGGATTTAAAGACGTTGAATCCAAAATCCAAAATAATTTTTAAGAAGGAGAAAAATTTTATGCAAGACGAAAGAGATTTAATTGAAAAGGAAAACGAAGAAACACCCGACACCAAAAACGAAACACCGGAAACCGAAGAACATCCCGTACCGGGAATCGAACACAAAACCGAACCGGACGCGGAAAATCTGATGCCGGTCAAAGACGGACCCGGAACTTTATAATTTTGTAAATTGTTTAATTTGCTCGTTTTAACATTTTTTGTTTGATATGTATAGATATGTCGGTATAATTGAAAATGGAGTTTGAATGGAATAAGGAAAAGGCAGCAGCCAATTTCAAAAAGCACGGAATCAGTTTTGAAGAAGCCGCGCTCGCCTTTTTCGACGAAAATGCTGTGGAGCTTTTTGATGAAAGGAATTCCGAAGATGAGATTCGATATCAACTCATCGGAGTCTCGAAAACGAGATTGATTTTCGTTGCATATACAGCGAGAAATGAAAGGATTCGGATAATTTCTGCACGAAAGGCAAACCCGAAACAAACAAAGATTTACAATGAGCAAAACAACTAAAAATCTAACATATACAGTAACCGAAGCAGAATATCGAGAGGAACTTGCACAAGGTTTGACAGAAGATGAAGTGATGAAACCCGGAACATATAAAGTTCGCCGTTCGCCTTGGGCTGAAAAACTAAAAAATACGAATAAGGTAAAAGTTTCGATGTATTTAGATGAAGTCGTCGTCGAATATTTCCGCGCCAGAGCCGAATCG
>JBGTIH010000068.1:0-19186 GCA_041745765.1 Pyrinomonadaceae bacterium
GAGAAAATGACGAGCAATCAGTTTACGCTCGAAGATTTTCGCGCTCAGCTCGGACAATTCAAAAAACTCGGTTCGATGTCGAAACTGATGAAAATGCTGCCCGAACAGATGACGGGCGGAATGCAGCTTTCGGACGAACAATCGGAAGAAGTCGAAGCGCAGATGAAGCGCACCGAGGCGATCATCGATTCGATGACCAAAGCCGAACGCCGCGATCACAAGATTATCAACGCCAGCCGCAAAACACGCATTGCCAACGGTTCGGGTTCGACCATTGCCGAAGTTAACGGTTTGATTCGTCAATACGAACAGATGAAGAAAATGATGCAGCAGATGAATCGCGGCGGACTTTTCTCGAAACTCGCCGGCAAAGCGATGGGCGGAATGGGCGGCGGACTCGGCAATATGCTCGGCGGCGGTTTGAGCGGACTGCTCGGCGGTGGCGGCGGCGAAAAGCAGGATTTTGACAACAATTACGATGAAGTAACCGATTCATTAAGCAAACGGTTAAAGAAAAAGAAAAGACACAAGAAAAGGAAAAAGTGATAAGTGATAAGTGATAAGTGAAAAGAGTATTTTCATTCATCATTCATCATTCATCATTCATCATTAAAAATTATGTTAGCAATTAGATTAATGAGAATGGGCGCGAAGAAAAGCCCGTTTTACCGCGTGGTAGTTAAAGAAAAACGCTCCAAACGCGACGGCAAATATCTTGAAAAACTCGGCACGTATAATCCGATGACCGAACCGGCGGAGATTAATCTCGATCACGACCGGATTGATTATTGGATTTCGGTCGGCGCACAGCCGTCGGAAACGGTTGCCAGCTTGATCAAGCACAATCCGAAAATGACGGAAGAAGAAAAAGCCGAAGCGGTAAAATTGAGAGCCGAAGCCAAAGAAGCCAAACGCGCCGCTGAAATGCAGGCGAAAGCGGATAAATTAGCCGCTGAAAAAGCTGAAGCCGAAGCAGCGGCAGCTGAAAAAGCGGCGGCGGAAAAAGCCGAAGCCGATGCGGCGGCGGCGGAAAAAGCCGAAGCTGATGCGGCAGCGGCGGCAGAAGCAGCGGCTGAAACCGAAAGTGCGGCAGCAGCACCAGCCGAAGAAGTTCCGGCGGATGAAGACGGGAAATCTGACGCCGACAAATCGGGCGAAAGCGAAGAAGACGGAAAATCTGATGCCGACAAGTCAGCCGAAGAAGGTGGAAAATCCGATGCTGATTTAGCTGAAGACGGAAAGTCTGACGCTGACAAATCAGCCGAAGAAGATGGAAAATCTGACGCTGATAAATCGAGTGAAGGCGAAGAAGAAGGAAAGTCTGATGCCGATTTAGCAGAAGAAGGAAAATCCGACGCTGACAAATCAGCTTAAGTACTCTGTAAATTAAATTTTCAGGTATTTTAGATCTTTGCAAACTTTGCGGCTCTGCGTGAGTATAATAATTATTTCATGCAGAGCCGCAAAGTTCGCAAAGTAAGAGAAAAACACTCGAAGATTTAATTTACGCTCCTTAAACAGTAAGGCAAAAGGCAAAAAGGCAAAAATGGAAATCTTTTTTAACTACTAAGACTTACTAAAATTTTCCGAATATGCTGAACTGAATATATGAAAGAAGCTGTCGAAAAGATTATAAAAGCTTTGGCGGATCAGCCCGACGCGGTTGAAATCTCGGAAACTTCGAGCGAGAAAACAACCGTGATCGAAGTTCGCGTTGCCGAAAGTGATATGGGACGGCTCATCGGTCGGCAGGGCAGAACGATCAAGGCGATTCGCAGTCTGCTCTTTTTTGCCGGTCAAAAACAGAATCGGCGTTTTAATCTGAACGTGCTTGAAGATTAGCCGATTTTGCAATGAACGAAGAACTTGTTGCGGTTGCCAAACTTCTGAAAACGCGCGGTTTGCGCGGCGAATTGGTCGCCGCCATGCTGACGGACTTTCCTGAAAGATTTGAAAATTTGGAAAAGGTTTTTGCAGTCGGCGAAAACGGCAAAACCATTGAACTCGAACTCGAAAAATTCTGGTTTCAAAAGGGAAGAATTGTTTTGAAATTCAAAGGTTTCGATTCGATTGAAGCGGCGGAAACTCTGCGGAATTTCGAGATTTGCGTTCCCGAATCCGAAGCGGTCGAACTTGAAGCGGAAGAATTTTTCGATTGGCAATTGCAGGAATGTTTTGTTGAAACCATCGAAGGCAGAAAAATCGGCAAAGTGCGCGAGATTATGCGAACAGGCGGGACGGAAATTCTGGTCGTCGAAGACGCGAGCGATACGAAAAAAGATTATCTGATTCCGTTTGCCGAAGCGATCTGCACGGAAGTTGATATTGAAAACCGGTTAATTAAAATTGATGCGCCGGAAGGACTTCTTGAATTTTAGATTTGCGATTTTAGATTGAATCTAAAATCTAAAACCCGAAATCTAAAATGAAAATAGACATTTTGACAATTTTCCCCGAATTTTTTCGCGAAGTCTTTGATTTCGGAATTATTCGCCGCGCCAATGCGAAGGGAATTGTTGAAATAAACGCGCACGATCTGCGTGATTTTGCATTTGATAAACATCGGACGGTTGATGACAGACCGTTCGGCGGCGGCGACGGAATGCTCTTAAAATGTGAGCCGATCTTCGCCGCGATTGAAAATTTACTCGGAACTGCGGAGCGTGAAAAATATCTTTTAGGTACAAAAGTTGTTTTGCTTTCGCCGCAAGGTCGCGTTTTTAAGCAAGCTGTCGCAAAAGAATTTGCCGATGAGATCGAGCATTTAATTTTGATCTGCGGTCGCTACGAAGGCGTTGACGAAAGAGTTGTCGAAGCTCTAGTCAGCGAAGAAATTTCCATCGGCGATTACGTTTTATCGGGCGGTGAACCAGCGGCGGTCGTTGTCGTTGATGCAATTGTCAGACTTTTGCCCGAAGCGTTGGGCAGCGAAACTTCCGCCGATAACGATTCGTTTTCGGACGGAATGTTGGATTTTCCGAATTACACGCAGCCAAGGAATTATCGAGGAATGGAAGTTCCCGAAGTTCTTTTGAGCGGACATCACGCCGAGATCGAAAAATGGCGCAAAGCAAAGGCTTTGGAGAAAACAGAGAAGATTAGAAAAGATTTATTGGAGGAATGTTGATAGTAAATAGTTAATCGTAAATTGAAAAAAATTACTATAAACCGTTAGCTATTAGCAATTTACAAAGTTATGAACCGTTTAGACAGTATTGAAAAAACACAGATGAAGGAAGAAATTCCGAACTTTCAGCCGGGCGACAATATTCGCGTCCACGTTCGGATCAAGGAAGGCGGTAAGGAACGTCTGCAGGCATTTGAAGGCGTAGTAATCGCCCGCAAACACGGCGGCGTGCGCGAAACCGTGACGGTTCGCAAGATCAGCTTCGGTGTCGGCGTCGAACGCATTTTCCCGCTTCACGCAACCGTTATCGATCACATAGACGTTGTCCGTCACGGAAAAGTCCGCCGCGCTAAACTCTATTATTTGCGCGACTTACGCGGAAAAGCGGCTCGCATCAAAGAGCGCGACACACGCAACAAAGCAAAGAAAGTCGTTGCCTAAGGCGATTTTGGATTTTAGATTTTGGATTTTGGATTTTGCCGCATCGGAGCGAGTTTTCGCTCCGATGCGGCGATGTTTTCGTTTTCAAAACTAATAATTGCCGCTCTTAGCGTCGGTAAACTTATAAAACTTCGGAATAGATGATAACTGATAGATGAAAGATAATAGATTTTCGTCGTTTTCTATCAGTTATCATCTATTCTCTTTTGTGTATTCCGAAATTATTTTGAAATTTATGAATTCTGAAATCAATCCAAAATCCAAAATCCAAAATCCAAAATCCAAGATCGGTCTGGAATTTGAAAAACAGGCGCATATTGAGGGTTTTCGCCTTGTTGCCGGAGTTGACGAAGTCGGGCGCGGCTGTCTCGCCGGCGCGGTCGTCGCGGCGGCGGTGATCTTGGATTTGTCGAAACCTCTGCCCGAATTCCTGAATGATTCCAAAAAACTTTCTGCCAAAAAACGCGAACTTATTGCCGAAGAAATCAAGCAAAATGCTTTAGCTTACGCCATCGGGCAAATTGAAGCCGACGAGATTGACCGCATAAACATTCTCGAAGCGACCAAAAAAGCGATGATCGCGGCGGTCGGAAAACTCTCACCGAAACCTGATTTTCTTTTAATTGACGCGCTCCAGCTCAAAGATTTAACATTGCCGCAAAAAGGAATCATCAAAGGCGACGCAACTTCTGCTTCGATTGCCGCCGCTTCCATTATCGCCAAAGTTTACCGCGATAATCTGATGTCCGAATTCGACAAAACCTATCCCGCATACGGCTTTGCAAAACACGCCGGCTACGGCACGAAAGCGCATTTTGAAGCAATAAAAACTCACGGCGCGTGTCCGCTTCACCGCAAAAGTTTTCGCGGCGTTTTATGAAAAGTTATTGTAAAAATGTTAATAATAATTTACATTTTGAGTATGAAATTTATTATGTAGAAAGTTTTCAGGTCAATCATAAGATTGATTTTTGGTTAAAATCGGAAGTTGTATGCGAAAAATTGCTTTTCTAAATCTTTTGATTCTTTTTTGTTGCTTTAATCTTTCGGCTCAATCGAAATTGACAAAAGAAGAATACACTGTTTATGCGACAGTTTTGAAAGAAATTTATAAAGAAAATAAGGAGACATATTCAAATAAATCGGAATTTGTAATCGTTAACGAAACGAAAGTTGATCCTGAGTTGGAATTACCTTTACACAGGAAATACAAAACTTTAGTTAAAGACTTTGACCGCAAAAATTCATCTTCGGGAATTGTAGAAAAGAAGCTTCCACGCGGAGCGTATTCAGAAACATATTATTTGGTGTCTCAATCTGAAATTGATGACATAAATGAAAAAGCACGAATTGAATATGAAAAACGATACGCGGTAGATAAGTTAAATCCGTCAATCGCAAATCCGGGCGGCTCGTCTTGGGCAACATTTTATCAAAAGTATCCTGAAGCAAGCGGGTATTATAATCTTTCAAGAGTCGGTTTTAACGGACAACTTGCGATGGTGCAGGTTAAAGGAGATCTTGGCTGGAACGGGTTTTCACGCACTTACATTTTGAAAAGAGTGAAAGGTGAGTGGGAAATTATTACCTTTAGCGGTAGCGAGTGGATTTCATAAAATTCTTTGAAAATAACGCCGCATCTGAAAAGTTATTGGATCTGAGCGCAAAACATCCATTAGCATCAGACAGTTCCTGATTTTCTGGCTTGTTGCTTATATGAAAGAAAACTCAGAAATCTGCAAATTTAACTCGGTAATTGTTGACCGAAGTGGAAAAATTGTTGATCAAATAAAAGGAACATCTCAGGAAATTTCTTTTCGGCTTAATCAAAAACACTCTATAAATTTGGCGAAAATTCCCGGCGGGAAATTCTTGATGGGAAGCGTCGCTGATGAAGCGGAATTCAGAGAAAACGAAACGCCGCAGCACGAAGTCGAAATTTCAACATTTTATCTCGGAAAATTTCCCGTAACGCAGGCGCAATGGTTTGCCGTGATGGACGATTTGCCGAAAATCTCTGAAGAATTTCGCGGCGACGATCTACCTGTCGTAAATGTTTTTCTCGAAAAAGTCCTCGAATTTTGCGCGAAACTTTCACGTTTAACAAATCGAAAATTTCGTCTGCCGAGCGAAGCGGAATGGGAATATGCTTGCCGCGCTGGAACGACTTCGCCTTTTGCCTTCGGCGAAACGATCACGACCGATCTGGCGAATTTTGACGGTTCGCAGCCGTTTAAAGATACGGCGAAGGGCGAATTCAGAAACGCTCTAACGCCCGCCGGATATTTCAAATTCGCCAATAATTTCGGGCTTTTCGATATGCACAGCAACGTCTGGGAATGGTGCGCGGACATCTGGCACGAAAATTATAAAAACGCTCCGAATGATGGAAGCGCGTGGATTACGGGCGGCGATCAAAGTTACTGCGTTCAGCGCGGCGGTTCGTGGCGCGACCGCGCAAATAATTGCCGTTCGGCTTTCCGCGTCGGTGATATTGCTCACAATTCCGATCACATCGTCGGATTGCGCGTTTGTCTATCAGTTTGATGTTCAAAGAATTATTTACAAAAATACAATAGACAAAGCATCACGGCTTTATTACAAAGCATTTTAATTTTCTTCATTAATCCAAGTGCGCGGCACAAAACATTGCGATTAAAATATCCGCTTTTTTGTTTTCCCAAACTTTTATATTCTGCTGATTAGCGCAACGCCGTGTGCAATTTTTCCAATGCGCCGTCTAAAATATGATCTTCGCGGGCGATGCAGATTCGCATAAACGCGTCCCAGGTGTCGCTGTCGGCAAATGCACTTCCCGGAACTCCGGCGACTCCGGCGCGTTCCATGAGCATTTCGTTGAACGATAGCGCATCGTCGTATTCTTCGGGAATCCGCGCCCAGAGATAGAATGCCGAGCCGGAATTGTAGATTTCAAAACCCAGTTCGCGCAGAGATTCGGAAAAGTTTTGCCGTTTCGCGTCGAAGAGATTTTTCAAATTCTCGTAATAATCTTCTCTTGCCATCAAAACGCGTGAAAGCGCGGTTTGCAAGGGCGTTGCGGCGCAGACGTAAATTATATTGATTGATTTATTGACCGGCGCGAGCAGTTCGCCTTTGCCGTAAGCGTAGCCGAGCCGCCAGCCGGAGATGTTCCACGATTTTGAAAACGAATTGACCGTAATCGTTCGCTCCCACATTTCCGGCAGAGTGGCAATCGGAATATGCGGATTTTCGCCCGTTACGTAATGCTCGTAAACTTCGTCGGAGACGACCAGTAAATCCAATTCCTTTGCAACGTCGGCAATCGCTTCGAGTTCGGTTTGCGTCAGAACTTTTCCGCTTGGATTCGCCGGCGTGCAGACAATTATTGCTTTGAGCGGAAATTCCGCGCGGTCTTTTAATTCCTTACAACGCACCAGAAGTGCGTCTTTTTCAAACGAAAGATTTTTGTCTAATTCAAATGTTTCCGTTTTTCCGCCGAATTGTTCGATAATTATGCGGTGATACGGATAATACGGCTCGAAAACGAGCGCGGATTTACCTTGCAAATAACTCTGCACAACGCCGACAAGCGCACCCGTTCCGCCCGGCGTTACAAGCAATTCAGGCGATTTGGCAGCGATGTCAACTTCAACTCCGTTATACTTTTTGATTTTTTCCGCAACCGCTTTTCTCAGCCCGGTCATTCCTTCGGAAGAGCCGTAATGGTTTTCGCTCGCGGCGATTACGTTATACGCTTCTTTGGCTAATTCGGGATCAATCGGCAGATCGGATTGCCCTTGCACGAGATTTCCCTCAGGCGGCACGAGTTTGGTAATCGCACGAATATCCGGTTTCACTTTTTTTGCTGTTTGTTCTTTCATATCGGTTATAAAAATACCAGTTTTCGCAGAAGATTTCTAAGCGGTGAAGTGAAAATATTTGATTTCTCATCTCAAATTTCCTTGCATTCTTACAGGAGTTTTGAGTTCCGTCGGCGCGTTAAGGATTCATTTAAAACAAAAATACTCTATTTTGAGGAAAACAGAGTATTTCTCGAATTAAATTTGAAATAAATTACTTCTTATTAAATAAATATTCGACATTACTTGTCGCACCGAAATGAAAAGGCGATTCGGGAGATATGTCAAAAGTCGAATGATAATCGGGATCATACATCACCCATAAATTCCATTTTCCGCCTTCGCCGAGAATCGGCGTTTGAGAAACGATTTTATATTTATCGCCGTTGAAATCGAACATAATTTTATTGTCCAGAATGATTCCGGTTTTGTGAAAATCATAACCGGGCTGCGGAGAAAAAGAGAAGATAAATCTGCCTTTTCCGTGAATATAAATCCAGTTTATATTTCCCGTAAGGCTTGTTCCGGTTTTATAAGTTTTGTCGTTAATGGAAATTTCGGGTTTCGTCATTTTCAGCAAAACGTCATCAATCGTAAAGTCTTTTGCGTCCCGGCGTTCCGAAAAATAATATCCGAAATTATTCGGTTTTGACAGCACTTTTATAATATCCGAAATTTTTGTGCGTGTTTGCGGATTTTCGAGAATATCCAAAGTGATCGTATCGCCGTCGTCTAAAATTACCGCGTCCGGGTATTTTGGGAGAGTTTTCGCAGTAAATGTGTCGTAATCAGGAATGTTGCCGCCGAAAGCTGTATTTCGATTGAGCAATTGTTTAGGAGTTTTTGTTAAAGGCTTGATCGAGACTTTGAATTTTTCGGTTTCGCCTTGTTTTTCAACAACCACATCATAACCGAAGTAAATTTTGTTTTTCGTGTCCGTCATCATCCGGTGAACGATATTATCGGAAGAATCCGTATAACCATACATACTTCCTAATGAATCCGTATTGCCCGGCGGAATGGTTTCGGTTTTTATCGCTACTGTAATGCCGCTCTTAAACTGAATTGAATTTGATTGCGCGTTAGCAATTGTCATTAGCGCAAGCATTAATATAAATCCTAACTTTATCGATATTTTACTTTTCATTGTTATCTCCTTCTTTGCTGATTTTTAGATTAATTTCCGCCACGGGCTGAAAACCTTTTAGATTTGTCTGCGTTAAATACCCGTTGTTTTCGACCGAATTTTTTAATGCCAACCTATTATTTTCGGAAAGATTCGTTCGCGGTTTATTTTCTAAATCCTTTGTTACATAAACTGTTTTTATGACGATTTTTTCCTCGATTACCGGAACTTTTACGATCTTTTCCCGGATTACCGGAACTTCGACGATTTTGATTTGGTTTGCATTTTGTACGTTTTCGGAATTGTTTTCCGCAAATTTAGAAGTTGTTAAATCATTGTTTTCCTTAATTTGCGGCACTATAACACTTGCTTGATCGACTGACATTCTGCCGAGTTGAAAGGCAGAAATTGTCGCTAACGCAAATAAAACAAGAGCCACCGCAAAAACAAATCGCGGGACGGCGAACCAACCGATTTTTTCCGTTTTTGTTTCTTCTTTGATCTTTGAAGCGCGTTGTTTATTATGAAATGATTGAAATGCGCTCATTACCTTTTCATCCAGAACAGCCGGAACGGAAACCGGCAGACTTTGCTTCAATACATTTTTTACGCTTTGCAGATTTTCAAATTCCGTTTGGCAAAAACCGCAATTTTCCAAATGCGTTTCGATTAAATCTCTTTGCGTCGGAACAATTTCGCCGTCAAAAAAAGCATCTAAATTTTGTTTAACTTCTGTGCATTTCATAGTGTTTTTTCTCTTTATTTTTCATATACGGCGCAAGCATTTGCGCTAATGTGCGTCGCGCCCGATACAGACGGCTTTTAACGATTCCAATATCGGTTTCGGTAATTTCTGCGATTTCTTCGTAAGTAAAATCTTCCATCTCACGCAGAATCAAGACTTCGCGCTGAAACGCCGAAAGTTCGGCAAAACATTCTTCGACCTTTGCGGAAAATTCCTTGTCCAATAAATTTTTCAAAGGTGAATTGCCGTTTCTGTCAGTAAAATTTTCAAATTCTTCCGTCTCAAAATTATTCGTTTCAAGCCGCGTTCCGCTTTTTTTCAAATGATTGAAAACTTTATTTCTCGCCACGCCGCAGAGAAATGAAAAAAGCGTGCCGCGCGACGGATCGAATTTTTCGGGATAATTGATAAAAAACATAAAAACTTCCTGCGTGATGTCTTCGGCAACAGCGGTTTCATTCGTCATCCGAAAAGCAAACCCGTAAATTGCATCTCTCAGCAGAAAATAAATCTCGCCGAAAGCTTCCGCATCGCCGCAGACGGCTTTTTCTATCAAATATTGTTTAATTTCCCGTTTCAATTTTTTTTTCGAGTAAAGCGTTTTTTGTTTTCTCACTAACTATTTTCTTTAGCTTTGAAAAAGTTACGCTTTAAGTAAATATTTTTTCATTTTAATTTAAACTCAAATAGAACAATATGTGTGCAAAAAAAAATAGAATATACTGATATAAAAAATCGGAGTTGAATCAAAATGAAGCAAGAAAACTTACCGCCAAGCGTTAAAGCCGGAATTTTCGGCGGGCATTTCATTAAATTTCGCCGCCGTCCGACCGAATTTCTGGAAGAAAATGCCCGGCTCGGCGACATTACGTATTTTAAGCTCGGCGGGCAATCGACGTTTTTCTTGAATCATCCCGATTTTGTTCGTGATCTGCTGATTACGAACAACGCCAAATTTATGAAAGGGCGGGCGCTTCAGCGTTCGAAACGCTTGCTCGGCGAAGGGCTTTTGACGAGCGAGGGCGAAAAACATCTGCGTCAGAGGCGAATGATTCAGCCCGCTTTTCACCGGGCGCGAATTGCCGAATACGCGAAAACAATGACCGAATTTGCCGAAAAAATGAGCGGTGAATGGCATTCGGGCGAAGTGCGCGATATTGACAAAGAGATGATGCGCCTGACTTTGCAGATCGTCGGCAAAACGCTTTTCAGCGCGAATGTTGACGACGAAGCGGACGAGATCGGAAAAGCGTTAACAACTTTGATCGAACTGTTTAATTATCTCTTGATTCCATTTTCCGAACTTCTGGAAAAACTGCCCATTCCGCAAGCCCGGAAATTTAATAACGCCAAGGAAACTCTCGATAAGATAATTTACGGCATCATCAATGAACGCCGCACGTCCGGTGATTTGGACAGAGGCGATCTGCTTTCAATGTTGCTGCTCGCGCAGGATGAAGAAACGGGAATCGGAATGACCGACGAACAGGTGCGCGACGAAGCCTTGACGCTGTTTCTCGCCGGACACGAAACGACCGCCAACGCGCTGACTTTTACGTGGTATCTGCTCTCGCAAAACCCGGAAAAAGAAGCAAAACTCCGCGAAGAATTGGATAGAGTTTTAAATGGAAAACTTCCCACATTTGAAAATTATCAGGAATTAAAATACACGGAAGCGGTTTTTGCCGAAGCGATGCGGCTTTTCCCGCCGGCGTGGGCAATTGGCAGGCTTGCTCTGGAAGATCACGAATTCGGCGGTTTTACCGTTCCGAAAAAATCGCTCGTCATCATCAGCCCGTATGTTACGCAGAGAGATACGCGTTTCTGGGAAAATGCGGACGAATTTATTCCCGAAAGATGGAATGAGCAAAGCATCAAAGAAGCCGGGCAAAAATTTATTTATTTCCCGTTCAGCCGCGGCGTGCGAAGCTGTATCGGCGAGAGTTTCGCGTGGATGGAAGGCGTTTTATTGATCGCAACTCTGGCGCAAAATTGGAAATTAAAACTAATTCCCGAACAAAAGGTCGCGCTCAATCCTTTGATGACGCTGCGCCCGAAATACGGTATGAAAATGAAGATCGAAAAAAGACAGGCTAATTTCAAAAATGACTGAAAACAAAAAATCAAAGGAAATGCTGCTTTATGTCGGAACTTATACTTCCGGGGCGAGCGAAGGCATTTACGTTTATAAATTTAACACGGAAACGGGCGAATTGACCCAACCTTTTACGGTCGAAAATGTCGTCGAACCTTCATTTTTGGCGATTCAGCCGCAACACAAATATTTATACGCCGTCAATGAAACCGAAGAATATGAGGGCGAAAAAAGCGGCGCGGTCAGCGCGTTTGCGATTGATCGAAAAACGGGCGGTTTGAGATTTTTGAATAAACAAGCGAGTTTAGGCGGTGCGCCGTGTCATATTTCGGTCAGCCGCAACGGAAAGTTTGTCCTGGTCGCCAATTATCTCGGCGGAAATGTTTCGGTTTTTCCGGTCGAAGCGGACGGCTTGCTCGGCGCGGCGATTGAAACACAGCAGCACAGCGGTTCGGGACCGAATAAAGAAAGACAGGAAGCGGCACACGCTCATTCGATAAATTTAGATAAAAACAACCGCTTTGCAATCGTCTGCGATCTCGGCGTTGATCGGGTTTTTGTTTATAAATTCGACGATCAAAGCGGAAAATTAGAACCGAATCCGCCGCAGAATTTTTACCGCACAAAACCCGGCGCAGGTCCGCGCCATCTCGCTTTTCATCCGGAAAAAAACTTCGTCTTTTTGATCAACGAACTCGATTCGACCATTTCTTCGCTCGGTTTCGATACCGAAAACGGAATTTTGCACGAAATTCAAGCCGTTTCGGCTCTGCCCGAAAATTTCCAAGGCGAAAACACCTGCGCCGATATTCACGCCGCGCCGAACGGACGATTTCTCTACGGCTCGAATCGCGGACACGACAGCATTGTCGTTTATAAAATCGATGAAAACAAAGGCGCATTGGAATATGTCGAACACGTTTCGACGGGCGGAAAAACGCCGCGCAATTTTATGATCTCGCCGAACGGAAAATTTCTGCTCGCCGCAAATCAGGATTCGGATTCGATCAATGTTTTCCGCATTGACGAGCAAAGCGGAAAGCTCCGACAAACCGCCGAAAAAGCCGACATTTCAATGCCGGTTTGTTTGAAAATGATTCCGGCAGATTTTTAATTTGTCAGACGAAAAGGATTTAAAGAGTTTTCAAATAGGAACATTTCGTAATAAATTAAAAAAACGGAAACTTATTTTTACAAAAAAAGAGATTTAAATTTATGGAAAACGCAAAAGCGGTTGATAATTCACCGAAATACGACGAGCGACCGTGGGGAAATTTTACGGTTTTGGACGAAGGCGAAGGATTTAAGGTCAAACGAATCGAAGTTTTGGCAGGCAAGCGTCTGAGCTATCAGAAACACGCGCATCGCGCCGAACATTGGTTCGTTACGCAAGGCACAGCGAAAGTTACGCTGGACGGCGCAGAGATCATTGTAAAAAAAGGCGGAGCGATTGACATTCCGCTCGGCGCGGCGCATCGCGTCGAAAATCCGGGCGAAGAATTGATGATCTTTATCGAAGTTCAGCAGGGCGCTTATCTAGGCGAAGACGACATCGTTCGGCTCGAAGACGATTTCGGGCGCGACAAACAATAAACCGTCAACAGGCGAAAACCGTTTGTCTTGAATTAGAAAAACTGCGAAACGCATTACATTTTCTAATTTTTTGCACCGTTTAATTTAACGGCAAACGAATGGTATTCTGAAATTCAATGAAAGCGTTTTCAAACCTGTCAAAATTTGCAAAATACGCCTGGTTCGTGCTGGTGTATAATATCGTCGTCATTCTCTGGGGCGTTTTCTTGCGTGCCTCGAAATCGGGCGATGGATGCGGAAGGCATTGGCTGACGTGCCACGGCGAGATTATTCCGTCCGCGCCGGAGATGAAAACCGTCATCGAATTTTCGCACCGGATTACGAGCGGTCTGGCGTTTATCGCGGTTTTGATACTGGTGATCTGGGCGTTTCGCCTCTTTGCCAAAGGCAGTATTTTGCGGAAAACAGCTGTTATCTCCTTTATCTTCATCATTACCGAAGCATTGGTCGGCGCGGGACTCGTTCTCACCGGAAACACGGCGGAAAATCTAACGCCGACGCGCCCCTTCTGGATGATCGGACATCTGACGAATACCTTTATTTTACTGGCTTTTTTGAGTTTGACGGCGTGGTTTGCAAGCGGCGGAAAACCTTTTAATCTCAAGGTCGAACCGAAGATTTTAATACTTCTGGCATTAGCGATTCTCGGTATATTTTTCGTCGGCGTAACGGGTTCGATCGCCGCTTTGAGCAATATGATTTTTCCTTCGGAATCCATCGCGCAGGGCATTCAGCAGGATTTTTCTTCTGGCTCACACATTTTATTGCGTCTGCGTGTTTTTCATCCGATCTCTTCGATTGCCGTCGGCGTTTTTCTGATTTTCCTTGCCGGCTGGCTGAGAAAGCGCGAAGAAAATGATCTGTGGATAAACCGTTTCTCAAACGCTCTTTCGCTTTTGATTTTAATCCAACTTGCCTTCGGCGCGGTCACACTTTTAACCGGTGCGCCGATCATTATGCAGTTGATTCACCTGCTTTTAGCCGATGCCGTGTGGATCGTCTTCATTCTATTATCGGCAGTATTTCTGGCAAAGCAAAACGAAAAAAACGGGATTTCGGCGCAGAGTTTAGCATAGCAACACAGGCTTTTTTTCATACTTCGAAAATATTCGGCAAGCAACGATTTCCGTGCTTTTGGTAATCTTAAGCAAAAGTGGGAGAAATTTTTATGCGTTTGAGATTTTATCTTTTAATATTTTGTCTGATTTTCGCCGTCGAAGCGGTTTCGGCGCAAAAAGGGAAAGCCGCCGCGCAAACTGCTGCGAGAAGCATAACGGTAATTACTCAGCCGAATGCGACCGTTTGGCTGCGGGGCGTAAATTACGGCACGACTGACGAAAGCGGGAAACTTCTGATCAGATTAATTCCGGCGGGCGCACACGAATTGCGCGTGCGCGCCGATGGTTTTAAGGAAATCACACAAAATTTGACTGCCGCGCAGAAAGGCGAGGTCGAAATTCCTCTAACAGAAAAAGCCGATGAAGCCGAGCTTGCCTTTCAGGAAGCCGAAAAAGCCTCGGCGCGGGAAAAGGAAAAAGCGCGCGGATTCTACAAAAAAGCCATCGAACTGCGTCCGAAATACTTTGAAGCTTATATCGGTTTAGCCCGCGTTTTAGCGGACGAAGGCTTTAAGAAAGAGGCACTCGAAGCCGTCGCTCAGGCACGCAAAATTCGCCCCGCCAATGCGGAAGCCTCGGCAATCGAAGGCAGAATCTATAAGCTGGAAGGCGATGAAAAGAAAGCCGTTGAAACCTTTAAACGCTCGATCCGCGAAGGCAAGGGTTTTCAACCGGAAGCGCATACGGGATTGGCTTTGTTTTATCAGGAAAAAGCCGAACTTGCCGCTACTTCGGGCGATTTTCAGGAAGAAGAAATAAATTATGAAGAAGCCGCCAAATGGTTTGCGCCGGCGGTCAAACAATTAGGCGCGTCGCCCGATGCGGTGGTCATTTCCCAGCTTTACGGCGTTGTTTATGAAAAGATGAACAGACCGCAGGAAGCAATAAAAGTCTATGAAGATTTTCTGAAGGTCTTTCCCGATATTACCGAATCAACCGCCGTTCGTTCGTTTATCGTTCAGCTCAAAAAACAAATGAGCGAACAGCTTCAGCCTTAAATCAGAATCAATCAAGTGATTCGATAATCCGGCTTTTGACCGGCGAAGACAATACGATGGAAGTCGTCGTAATACCGTAAGGCGTTAATTTATCAATAATTACCTGAAGATGTTCGATTGATTCGACCGCCACCTTTAAGATAAACGAATCGCCGCCCGTTCCGCGATGACATTCCAAAACTTCTCTCGATTCCTTCGCCACCTCGACAATGTGCGAATAATCTACGCCCGAAATGCTCATCCGCACAAACGCCGTGATCGGCAGACCGACTTTTGCCGTATCAATTTCCGCGCGATAACCCGTAATAATGTGTGCGTCTTCCAATTTTCGGATTCTTTCGATAATCGCGGGCGTTGTCAGACCGATCCGGCGGCTGAGTTCGGCGTAACTCGTCCGCGCATCTTTTTGCAGCTCTTCGAGTATTTTCCAGTCAATTTCATCTATCATTTTAGATTTTAAAGTCAAATGCGGTAATTTCCTTAGATTATAAAGTTTTTCTTAATTAAAAACTAATCAAACCTATTCAAAAAAACGGGCAAATCGGATAAAATATTTATTCACGTATAAATTAAATTTATAACCGAGATATTTTCAAAAAAAGGAGATTGCCGAAATGTTGAGCGAACAAACTTTAATGACCAAACCCGCGACGATGACCAATTACGCCGTAAAAGACGAGGATTTGCCCGATTTTACCGATATGCCGTTTGAAGACATCGAGGAACTTCCCCTCGAACATCCGGGCGCGACCGACCCCGAATACCGCAAGCGGCGCGATTATATTGCGAGTCTGGCAAAAAAATTCCGCGAAACCGGGAAAATCACCGACGTTGATTACAACGAAGACGAACAGAGCGTCTGGCGGTATGTCGCCGGCGAACTCGAAGAACTCCACCAAAAACGCGCTTCGCCCTTTTATCTTCAGGCAAAAAAGAATTTAGGAATCAGCAACGAACGCATTCCGCAACTCACGGAAATGACGCGCCGCTTGCAGGAAACGACCGGATATCGCCTCGCACCGATCGAAGGACTTGTTGACACGCGCGCATTTTTGAGCTGGCTGTCGTGGCGCACAATGCTTTCGACGCAGTATATCCGTCATCATTCGCGCCCGGGCTACACGCCCGAACCCGACATCGTGCACGAAGCGATCGGACATATTCCGATGTTCACGAATCGGGCATTCGCCGATTTTTCGCAGTTCATCGGACACGGCGCACGCATCGCGACCGATCAGCAGCTCGAAGAATTAGGCAGACTCTACTGGTTCACGGTCGAATTCGGTTTGGTCGAACACGAAGGCGACATCAAGGCTTACGGCGCGGGACTTCTTTCAAGTTTCGGAGAACTCGAACACGCTTTTTCCGATCAGGTGAAGCGAAAACCCTTTGATCTCGAAGAAGTTATCAACACGCCTTTTACTTATTCCGATATGCAGCCGCTTCTTTTCATCGTTCCGAGCTACGCCGCACTCAAGGAACAGACGCGCAAATATATCGAAAGTTTCGGCAAAAAGTAGTATTTTTGAGTTATGGAAAATTTAATTGAATCAAATCCGAAAATAATGTTTGGCAAACCTGTGATAAAAGGAACGCGCATTACGGTCGAATTGATTTTGGAAAAACTTGTGGCGGGCGAGAGCGTGAAAGATATTTTGTCGCAGCATCCGCATTTAACAAAGGAAAAAGTTTCGTCCGCCGTGCAGTTTGCCTTAGAAAATCTGCGAAAAGATTTTCCGGCGCGTTCGGATAATCAAAAACTGCTTGACGCGCTCAACGAAGCTTACACGAACGATACGGATGAAGAAGAAAAAGAATTTTTGCGCCTTGCGGCAATCAAACAATCGCAGATTTTGGACGAATGGAAATAAATCAAGGCGATATTTTTTGAGGTCACAAATTGCGACCTCAAGTTTTGAAATCACAATTAGCGAATTCAAAATGTTCTATAATTATGGCAGCGAAAGATAAAAACTCGGAAGAAAATGCGCTTGTTACGATTGATATTATCGAACATTAGTGTCCAGTTATAAGTCGAATAGAATCAATTGTTTAGAATCAGACTCCATTGATTTTTCCCGACTGTTTTCGCTAAGTAGTTGATTTAATTGCGTTTTATCAACCATTGAAACTGAAATTATTTGCAGAATTTCATACAAACTTTTCTCGATTTTCAGTTCTTTCTTAATGATTGCCACTAATAAATAATTGCAAATGGCAATCCAAATTTGGGTTTTGACGGCATTTTCCGTCTCACCCCAAAACTTTTTGATTTTCAAATGTTGTTTTATCCATTTGAAAAATAGTTCAATTTGCCAACGATATTTGTAAAGTGTCGCTATTTCGATCGCTGATAATTCAAAATTGTTGGTTAGAAAAACATACGTTTTTCCTTGTTCTTTGTCATAATATTTTACTCGTCGAAGGCTTTCGGGATAACCTTTTTTGGATTTATAGACTTTCAATTTGATAGTTTGATCGCATCTTAAACCGATTTCTTTGTCCACTTTGCTTGCTTCAACTCTCGTAAATGCCAAGTTGATTTTGGCTCTCGTGACAAAGTAGGCTTGGGCAAAATGCAAACGATAAAGTCTCGCAAAATCAAGATAACCTTTGTCCATTAAATAAATAGCAGAGGCTTCAAAAGTGATTTCATCCAAGATATTGACATCGTGCATTTTGCCATCCGAAATGTGAATAAAGGTTGGTAGATTACCGCGTAAATCAAGCACAGTGTGCAGTTTAACGGCAGCTTTAGTTTTTCTGAAAGCCGCCCACCAAAAGACACTCAGGCACAAATCAAGCGTGGTCGCATCCAACGCATAAACTGTATTTGAAATCTCTAAACCGAAATCATCATTCAGATAAAGTTTCCGCGCACGAGCCAATAAAACTTGAGCCAAATCAGAGTAAATCCGCCAATCTCGGTTTTCATTAGCCAAAGCCAGAGTCGAAAGATTGACTTCAAAGGTGAAGCCCAAGTGATACAATTTTTGCTGATGAGCCGTTAAACAACTAACCGTATCACGCAAAGATTCCCGATTGGTTAATTGCCCGAAACTCATTGCTAGAAACTGATTGCGACAAGTAAAACCTTTGTTTTTATAATTGCCTTTGTAACGAGCGATACATTTTTCAAATTCGTATTTAGGCAGAAATTCAAAGAGCTGAGAAAAAACATATTTTCCGTGATACATTTGAGCAGTTTAGAGCTTAAAGGAACACAAGTTGAAGTCGAGAAACCGAAAAATGGCTGTAACTAATCAAATAACAATAGCTTACGGCTGTAAAATATTGTTTAACTGGACACTAATGATTTTCAATATCAAATTGCCGGTAAGAGTGTTAAGATGATTTGAAAATTTCAAACAACTTGTCATTTTTTTTCAATGATTTCAGACGAGGAAATTCGGGAAAATACGATGCTCGGCAAGCGCGTCGGCGTTTATGAGTTAAAGCGCGAGATCGGGCGCGGCGGGATGGGCGCGGTTTATCTCGCCGAGCGCGTGGACGGCGAGTTTCGCCAGACCGTTGCGATCAAACTCATCAAACGCGGAATGGACACCGATCTGATCTTGAAACGCTTTCGCCGCGAACGGCAGATTATTGCCGCGCTCGATCATCCGAACATCACATATTTTCTCGCGGGAGGTTCGACCGACGACGGTTTGCCGTATTTCGTGATGGAATATATTGACGGCAAACCGCTCTATCATTTCTGCGACGAAAACAAACTCGGCATCGGTGAACGGCTGGAAATTTTTCGTCAAATCTGCGAAGCGGTCGAAGCGGCGCACGGGAAAAAAGTGATTCACCGCGATTTGAAACCGTCGAATATTCTGGTCAAAGCGGGCGGCACACCGAAACTTTTAGACTTCGGAATCGCCAAAGTTCTCGATCCCGAACTAGCCGTTACCGACATTGATCCGACGGCGACTTCGATGCGCGTGATGACACCGGAATACGCTTCGCCCGAACAGGTTTCCGGCGACGAAATAACGCCCGCATCCGACATTTATTCGCTCGGAATTATTCTTTCCGAACTGCTCCCCGGACATCGCCCGTATAAATTGAAACGCCAAGTTCCGCACGAGGTCGCGC
>JBGTIH010000069.1:0-9984 GCA_041745765.1 Pyrinomonadaceae bacterium
CTGACGGGCTTGCCTTTCTGGGATACGCAGTGCGGTTTCAAAGCGTTTAATATGCGCACATTCCGCCCGCTGCTCGACGTAATGCAGATCGAACGGTTCGGTTTCGATGTCGAATTTTTATTTGTGGCGAATCTTCACGGTTTGAATTTAAACGAAATCCCGGTTCGCTGGGATCACGACGAACGCACGAAGGTCAATGTTTTCCGCGATTCGCAGAGAATGTTCAACGAAGTTCGCCTGATTCGCAAAAATGCCAAAAAAGGCGTTTATGATCTGAGCAAAAAACAAAAAGTTGAAGTTAAAGAAAAAGCTCTGGCGGAATGATCGAAGCGCAGTGCGTTTCCACCCTTGCTATAAACGCAAAAAGCGAGAAAACAGACTGGAGCGCGGGGCGTTTCCCCGCTTGCATGAGCGTGACAGCGCAAAAAAGGCCTCCATTGCAATAATCTTGATTTTATTTGGAACATTTGTTCGTCCTTTCGGACTCATGCAAGCGGGGACGCTTGCGCTCCAGTCTAGTTTGGAATAATTTTAATAATTATGACCGCAAAATTAAATGTCAATATAGATCACGTGGCAACCATCCGTGAAGCGCGAAAAACCATCGAACCGAGTATTATTGCCGCCGCCGTCGTCTGCGAACAAGCGGGCGCGGACGGCATCACCGTTCATCTGCGCGGCGACCGGCGGCATATTCAGGACCGCGACATCGAACTTCTGCGCGATGTTGTGACGACTTACTTAAACGTCGAAATGGCGGCGACCGATGAAATGATTCAGATTGCGCTTCGCACGAAACCCGATGCGGTTTCGCTCGTGCCGGAAAAACCGAACGAAATTACGACCGAAGGCGGTTTGGATGTTTTGAAAAATCTTTCAACCGTCGGGGAAGCGGTCAAACAATTGCGCGATGCGGGAGTTTTCGTCAGCATTTTTCTCGATCCGGTCAAAGAACAAATTGAAGCGGCGCAGCACATCGGCGCTCAGCAGGTCGAACTCTGCACGGGCGAATACGCCGTATTGACGCTCGGCGCAAGATCGTCGCACGGCGAAGGCGCAATGCGTGCCGCGCAGGAAATCAAACGCATTGATTCCGCCGCTTCACACGCCGGAGAACTCGGCTTAAAAGTCGCCGCCGGACACGGACTGACCTATCGAAATGTCGGCGCACTCGCGCAAATCTCCGAAATCACGGAATTCAATATCGGACACAACATTATTTCCCGCGCCGTTTTTACAGGGCTTTATCGCGCTGTCGAGGAAATGAAACAAGCGATAAAACAATCAAATTATTAAAACTTGTCCTTTGATTTACGCGGCAGTTACCTGCGATTTGTCGCTTTCATTTTTCAAAATATAACCGTAGCTCGACTCGATTGCCATAACTGCATCTTCCAGCGTTTTCGGATGTTTTTCCGCGTTTTGCAGAATCATATTCCAGATTTCTTCATCTGAATAATCCGTTCTGCCTTTCTCCACACAGAAAACTTTGTAGGTGATGCGATGGACGATTTCATTGAGCCATTTTGCCCGCTCGATCCGCTCATCTTCGGGAATTCCCTCCATAAACAAAATACCGCGCATCGGAACGGTTAAAAAATGCGCCAATAATTCATAAAAATAAGTTTTCTGCTCCTTTTCTAAAGCCCCGATTGATTCGACAAAATTAAAATTCATAACTTTACTCCATTCTTTTTTCAGATAATTTTTGATTACCGAAAAACGATATTTTACCGCTTACCTTTTTCAAAAGCGATAAATTTCACTATTAATGTGAGTCAAGAGTAGAAATCATTCGGTTTTCATTCTTTCAGCCTGTTTTAATAGGCTTTCGTGCGTCCGCGCACGTTTTAGCCGCGTCATTTATGCCGCAGAACGAATTTTTTTAATACCGAAAGGGCGTTTTAACGTCCTTTCTAACGGCTTGAGCCGAACTGTCTAAATTGCTAAAGCGGAAAAAGGAACGTTAAAACGCCCTTTCGGGTAATTAACCGGAACGATCCGCGCCATAAATGACGCGGCTAAATGCCGCGAAGCGCGGAAAGCCTGTTAAAACAGGCTGAACAATCAACGGTGAATTCACTTTTCTACTCTTGATTCGCATTATTAATAGATTTTTATCTTTCCGACAAACTGTAATAAATCTACGTGCGTTACGAAGAACTTTTGCCGTTGTTTTTTGATTTTTTGCAGAAAAGCCCGAAAGTTTCAGATAATTTGCTGAAACTTTCGGGCTTTTCGATAAGCGTTAAGAAATCTAAGAAGCAGCTTCGGCATCTTTGATCAAGACCAGATCGCTGTTGGTGATGCCGCGCACGATAAGGAGTTTTTTGCCGTCTTTTGACCACGTAAAATCTATTAAATCGCCGGATTTGAATTCGGTTAATTGTTTTTCCTTTTTATCTTTAATATTTATATTCCAAATATTGTGATTTTCTTTTTTGGTAATGAACGTCAAAGATTTGCCGTCGGGCGACCATTTGTATTTGTTGTGAAGATTAAACTTCATCTCGGAAACCTGCTCGCCGACGACCGCGCCGTTTTTGACCGGAACAATGCGAACGCTCATATTGAAATCCGAAGTTTTGCTGTCGTATTCGATTGAAAGATACGCGAGCGAATTGCCGTCGGGCGAAATCTGCGGCATCAGATTCGAGGTTTTGCTTTCCGGCAAAAGCGGCGTTGCTTCGCCACCCTCGATGGAAACCATCATCAAAATTCCCTTGCCGCCGCCGCTCGCTTCGCGTGAAAAAAATACGGTTTTACCGTCGGCAGAAACGCTCGGTTGTCCGTCGCGTCCGTTCGGCGCGGTCGTCAATTGAACGGGATTGTTTCCGTCGGCATCCATTCGCCAGATTCCGTAGGAATTATTCCGGTTTGAGGTGAAAACAATATATTTGCCGTCGGCTGTCGGAATCGGATTGAAATTAAAATGGCTGTCCGCCGTCAGAGTTTTTTCGCCGCTGCCGTCTTCATTGACCGAATAAATATTTATATCTTTTCCGATGATGCGCGAATAGAGAATTCTGCCGTCCCGCATTTGCGAAATGCCGAGATGTCCGAGAAAAGTGCGGCTTTCGCTCAAAACCTGTTGATTTTCCTTCGTTTCGGGATTAAACGCCGTCAAACCCGAAATCCGGTCAATCTTTGTCGTAACAATTGTTTTGCCGTCCGCTGAAACGCTCAGACTCGCATAATCGCTCGTGTCAGTCGTTACCTGTTTGAGCGCACCGTCGGGAACGGATGAATGCCATATTTGCATATTATCTTCGGTGTTTCGTTTGCCGATAAAGATAATTCCCTGATTATTTCCCAAAAATTCAAAATTATGCGCCGCCACCCAGCCTTCGCGGTTTAGTGTGCTTAATTCTTCAGGTTCGCGGGCTTCTTTATTTTCCTGATTTATATCAATCGTAATGATTTTTATCTCAGGCGACGGTTGACTGATATTTTTATATCCGGCAATCAGTAATTTTTCACCGGTTTGCGACCAAACCGCGCTGTTGAATCTGTCGTAGCCGACTGTTTTAGTATTGCTGAACTGTTGGAGATTTCCGCCTTCATTGTCAGCCACAAAAACCGTGTCGCCGCCGTCAGTCGGATTATGGCGGATAAAGGCAAGCTGTTTTCCGTCGGGCGAAAAAGTAATTCTTGAATCTATGTCATAAATAATTTTTTTGCTTTGTCCGCCGAGCGTCGAAACACGGTTGAGCGTTCCGACACCGTTTTCTACCTGAACATAATAGACAAATTCGCCGTCAGGTGAAAAAGTCGGCTGAATAAAACCTTTGGACGAAACCGGAACAATCTCGATTGTCGTGTCATTCGTCAATTGACGAACTACCAACCGGGATTGTCCGCTTTGCATATCAACAAATGCGACAAATTTGCCGTCAGGCGAAACGGCTGCCGAATGCGATTTTCCATTGTTGGTTTTGCTCGAAACCTGAATTGATTGAAATACAGGCGTGATATTTCCTAAAAGATTCGGCAGATAAAACCACGCTCCGGCGGCAACCGTTACGGCAAAAGCGACAATAAGAATCGGCAAAATTCGCCAGCCGATTTGCTTTGCAACCTTATTTTCCTGCGTCTGCACCCAATTTTGTTTTCTGCCCGTTGAATTCTCCGCCGAAATCGTCCGGTGAATCAAGGTTTTATTTTCGCTCGTATTATGTTTGGAATTGGTTGTCGAATGCGAAAGATGAATCGCCGTGTTTTCGGCGGAATTATGTTCGAATTGCTGGCGAAAATCCCGCAGATCGAGCGAAAAATCTTTGATGCTCTGATAGCGCTGCGCCGCATTTTTCTTCAGAGATTTTCGCAGAATTCTTTGCAGTTCTTCGGGAATATCTTCAATCGGCGGCGGTTCGACGTGGATCAAAGCGGCAAGCGAATCGCTGACGGTTTCGCCCTCGAAAGGATTTTTCCCCGTCAGCATTTCATATAAAACCACGCCGAGACTCCAGACATCGGTGCGTTCGTCGGTTTCCTTGCCGCGCGCCTGTTCGGGCGACATATAGCGAACGCTGCCCATCACCATTCCGGGCTGCGTTCTGACCATTTGAACGGTTGCGTCTTCCGCGCCGGTAATGTGATGCAGAGTCGGTTTTGCCAGACCGAAATCTAGAATTTTCGCATAACCGTCGCGGCGGATCATTATATTTTCCGGTTTTATATCGCGGTGAACGATGTGCGCTTCGTGCGCGACCGCCAGCGCGTCGGCGATCTGTTCGGCAATTTTTACGGCATCGGAAACGGTCAATTCCCGGTTTTCCATTTTTTCGCGGACGGTGATGCCGTCAACAAATTCGGTGGCGATAAATAATTTATCGTCTTCTTCGCCGATCTCGTGAATGGTGATAATTCCCGGATGATTAAGCGCGGAAGCGGCGCGGGCTTCGAGTTTGAAACGCTGAACGCGCTCCAGATCACAACAAAATTCGGGCAGAAGAACTTTCAACGCGACACTCCGGTCGAGTTGCTCGTCGTGCGCGAGATAAACTTCGCCCATTCCGCCTTCGCCGATTTTTTCACGAATTTCGTAACGCCCTAATTTTGTGCCTGAAAGCATAATCTTTTTTAATTGAAATTATACACGATCTCTTAATCTACTTTAACGCATATATTATCGAAAAGGTTTAGAAACATTTTAATCCAAAAATGTCTTCAAATCACTTCTTATTTTTATAAACTTATCCGTAATAAGAACACTTCAGAAATGAAATTTGTGACAAAAATGATACTTATAATGGTGAATGGTGAATGTTCTTAATGGTGAATGGTGAATGATGAATGATGAATGATGAATGATGAATGGAAGCAATTATCAATTTGAGGGTTTGTGCGGAAATTGGATTATTTTACTGTTATCCGATGTTTTTTGTTTTTGTTTTCTCAGGTGAGCGATTTTCAAGAGTTCGTGCGGTATTTCGCCGTCTTGCCAAAAGGTTGCTGTTCCGTAATTTAACTGAACGATTATTTTATTGTCGGGCGAAATCTCATACGGACTCGTGTTAAAAATATTGTTTAAACGCTCGATAATTTCTTGTGTAATTTCTTCGGAAGCGGTCGGCAGAACGGTCAAAAATTCGTCGCTCATCGAACGTGCCAGAAAATCCATCCGGCGAAGCTGATTTTTAATAACCTCGGCGGCAAAGTATAAAATATTATCGCCCGTTGAATGTCCGTATTTTTGATTTATTTCGGCAAAGTTTTTTATATCAATCGTTAAAACCGTCAGCGGACGTTCATCGCGGTAGCGTTGCGATTCGGCAATCTGATTTTCCAAAACCAGATAAAAAGCGCGTTCATTCGGCAGATTCGTTAATGAATCGGTCAATGCGCTCGAAAGATTTTGTTCAAACGCCAGCGAACTTAAAAGCAACGGCGAAAATCTTTCGGCGATGGCATCAAGAAGTCTGAGCGAACTTTCGCCTAAAACTATTTCCCGATTGCCGTAAAGCTGCAAAACGCCAAAGATGTCTGAACCGCGATAGAGCGGGGCGGCAATCGCCGATTTCAATCCTGACAAGGTTTCTACCGGAAATGAAATTTTATCCAGAATAAGTTGTTTATCAATGTCGCTTCTGCCGCTTTTAAAAACCTTTCCCGCCAAACCTTTACTCGAAGAAATTTCCAGATTCGTTAAAGTTTCGGAATTTTCACCGCTCGAAAAGATAATCTTCAATTTTGTCTGATCTTCGTTGGCTAAAAAAAGCGCACACACGGCAAACGGAATCATTTCGTTGATCCGGCTGGTTACGAGGCGAAACATATCGCTTGCTTTAAGCGATGCGCCGAAAAAAAGGCTGGCTTCTTCCAATGCCAGTAATTTACTGTCAATGTCTTCGGGAAAATATATTTCCGGGCTTTCCGTTTCGCTTTGTTCTTCCGGCAAATCCATTTCTTCTGCCGGATGTCTTGAAAAAAAAGACAGATACCAGATTGCATACGCAACAGTTACCAACAAAACTCCCGCTATTTTCATACTCAAACTGAAAGCGGAGTTTGCCACAAAAAAAATGAAAACAAATGCCGCTAAAGAAACGGCTAAAGCCAGAAAATCTGAACCCGTATTTGAAGGAACTCTTTTTGTTAAATCTTGCAATTTCGGCTTTTTCATTAAAGTTGGAAAGTTTATATCTTTTACAGAAAATTTAAACTGTTTTGATAAAAGCTTTGAATTGAAGATAACTTGACAAGTTGAAATAAGTCAACACTTGACTTTACTTGCCTGTTACAGAACTTTACATCTGAAAGTAAAAAAAAATCTTGTAAATATAATAAAAAAAAGTTGGTAAAAATGTTTTTTTTGCTCATTTTGCATTTGACTAAACAAAATTAGGTATTTATATTGTCCCAATGTTCCAAAAAATTTAATTATTTGGAACTCCGATTGTTTAAAGAAGAAAACAGTCGGCAAGACTAAAAAATTTCAATCTTTGAGAAGACAGGAGAATATAAAAAATGAAAAAGACTATAGCTCTTTCAGCAATGTTAGTTTTAAGTGCTTTCGGACTCGCTTGCGAATCCCCGACAAACACGAATGCAAATGCTAATGCAAATGCAAATAAAGTTAATACAAATACAAATACAACAACAACTACACCGGCGATGACACCGGCTAACAACAATACCAATACTGCACCGGCAACAGGCGGAAATACAAATATGAATGCCAATGCCAATATGAAAGATGACAAACCGGCAACTAACGCAAATGCAAACGCAAACGCAAACACAAAACCGTAATTTTGCATCTTAACTTTATAAATTAAATTTTGGCACGTTGATTATTTATAGCAACGTGCTTTCTTTATGGAATCAAGAGGTCTGCCGGGTCAACACTTCGGCAGACATTTTTTAGAATTTATATATCTGATCAGGAGTTCAAATATGAAAAAAGTATTATTACTTTCCGGTGTCTTAGCGATAAGCTCTTTAGGCTTCGGTTGCACCGAAACCGCTAATACCAACACAAATACAGCAAACAGCAATACGATGACTGTCGTAAATTCAAATTCGGTAAATACGAATTCAACAATGCCGACGACAACCGATCCGAAAACAAATGCGAACGCGGCTAACAGCAACGCCGCAAGCAGCAATAAATCCGATCTGGACAAAGCGGCGGATAAAGCCAAAGACGCTTTGGATTCAGGCGTTGATGCCGCCAAAGACGGCACAAAAAAAGCGGCTGATGCGACTTCGGACGCTATGAAAAAGGGCGCAAATGCGGTTGACAGAACAGTGAACAGCAATTCAAAGCCGTAATTCGGATTTATAAAAAAAATGTGCGGAATGTTTTGTAGATAAGGTTTTTCTATAAAAACTTTATTACCTTCAATGTTTTTGGCATTTGATAAACTGCCTCCAACTCAAAATTGGAAGCAGTTTATTTTCTTTAAAATGAAGTAAAAAGTAACTTATAAAAGTTCGGAGTCAAGTCTATAATAATTTGTAACGCTTTTTCCGCGCTTTTTTTGTTCAGCCTGATTTATCGGGCTGAAGTTACCTATCGCGTCAGATGAGTTATAAGTTATTTTTTACCTATTCCTAAAGAGCTACGGCTAGAATCTTGCCGACCGCATCGCCGCGGCGGTTGTAGATCAGCATTGGCGAAATATCTTTTAAATCGTTTTCGCTTAAAATACCCAAATGCCTTAAAAGTTCGATTGCAAACACAGGACGAGCGCGTTTGTCTTCGCCGTCTTCGATCTTAAAAGCGATTCCGAGTCCGGTTTTCCACTTTGCGGACGGCAAAACCCCGGCGAGATAAACGCCTTCCGCGCCGACTTTGGAGATGATTTTTCCGCGTGCGGCTTGCATAATAATCGTGTCAAGCCGATCATTTCCGCCGATCAATTCGGGGAAATTCAACATCGCCGAAACTATTCTTTTAATGGCATCGAGCGTTTTTTTATTGGTATTTTCGGGCGGAAAAACCAGTTTTGCAAAGGATTTCGCCATCGCGGAAACCGGCAGAGCGAAATTTGGCACGGCGCATCCGTCAATGCCGATTGCGATTTTCTCTTTTGAAATTCCGGTAAATTCCGCGACGCATTCCAGAATTGCCTGTTGAACCGGATTTTCCAATTGTTCGTAAGTTTTAATATCCGCGCCGATGTGTTTGGCAAAAGCAAGCATCGCGGCGTGTTTGCCCGAACAATTATTATGCAGCTGAGTCGGTTTTTCCGCAGCGCGAATCATTTCTTCGGCAGTTTGCTCGTTAAACGGAAGATGCGCTCCGCACCTTAAATCCGGTTCGCTAAAGCCCACTTTCTCAAGCATTTGCGCGACAATCTCGGTATGAAATTTTTCTCCCGAATGCGACGCAACAGCGAGCGCGATTTCTTTTTCATCAAATCCGAAAAATTGCGCCGCGCCGCTTCGCAAAAAAGGAATCGCCTGAAAAGCCTTAGCCGACGAACGAAAAAACGTCACGGTTTCGGGATTTCCCGCAGTTTTTACGTTATTTCCGTCGCCCTCGACAACGATCAGATGCCCTCGATGCACCGACTCGACCGTCGCGCCGCGAATAACTTTAGCTAACATTTCAGATTTCATAATTTAATAATGCGAAGAAATTAGACACGGATGAACGCAGATTAGGCGGATTTACACAGATTTTTAATTAAAATCAATCCGCGAATATCCGTTCAATCCGCGTTCATCCGCGTCTAATTATTTGCCGCTAACATTTCGCGTGCGTGCGTTCGCGCCGATTCTGTTATTTTTTCGCCCGCGAGCATTCGGGCGATTTCTTCGATTTGTTCATTTTCGTTTAATTGACGAACGCCGACTTCGGTTTTTTTGCCGACGGCGCGTTTTTCGACCAGAAAATGCTGATCGGCGAGCGACGCGACCTGCGGCTGATGTGTAACGCATAAAACCTGCTGGGTTTTGGCGAGTTCCTTTAATTTCAAACCGACCGCTTCCGCGACGCGCCCGCCGATTCCGGCATCAATTTCGTCGAAAACCATCGCTTTTTCAAATTCAGAGAGTTTCGCCGTCGTTTTCAAAATCAGCATCAAACGCGACGCTTCGCCGCCCGAAGCGACCTTTGCAATCGGTTTGACGGATTCGCCGACGTTTGCGGAAAAATAAAATTCGATGCGGTCGAAACCTTTGGCGGTAAATGATTTAACGTCCGCTTCGTCGTGCAGAATTGCTTTTGAAGGCGTTTCGATGCGAACCTCGAATCGCGCTTTTTCCAAAGCAACCGCTTTTAAGTTTTTCTCGATTTCCCTTTCAAATTTCCGCGCCGCTTTTTCGCGTTTTTCGTGTAATTGAGCGGCGATTTCGACATATTCGGCGCGCGCTTTCGAGAGTTTTTTCTTTAATTCCTTTTCGCGCAGTTCGGCGGTTTCGATATTTTTCAGGCGTTCTTCCGATTCCGCGAAATGCGCCAGAACGGTTTCGATCGTGCCGCCGTATTTGCGTTTCAGGCGCGAGATTTCCGCCAGACGATTTTCGATTTCC
>JBGTIH010000070.1:0-35612 GCA_041745765.1 Pyrinomonadaceae bacterium
CCATAATTTTGCTGACTACTTCCGAAGGCGAATTAAAAATAAATGAAACCGTTTCGCCGAGCGCGATCATTTCTAGTTCGAGCAGGGACGCGACCTTTTTTTCGAGCGGCATTTTTTCAAATTCCTTGCGGAATGCTTCCGTTTTTTCTTCCGTCTCCGGTTTTTCTTCGACAACTTTTTCTTTCGTCATAATATAAACTTCTCCTGACTTTTCGATCTTCGCCTGACAAGCGAGGCGTTCTCCGTTCTTACGCCGTTGTGCGCTCAGATGTTCAATTTCGGCTTGGGTCGGTTCGGACAAAAGATCTCCGCCTTTTTTTATCGTTACGGCGCAGGAATCGTTTTCGCCGCGCCGCTCGCATTCTTCCGAAATTTCAATGCCGAGACGCGCCGCCGCATCAAACACATATGTTCCGACGGCAACAAGTCCGTCTCTTTCTTCACGTTCAAATTTTACTTCCGCTTCCATCATAAAAAATATAAGTATTCCTTCTTTGTTAAAAAATTTAATGTCCGACCATCGATTTCACGCGCACCCGCGGCTGCGCTCCCGAAGCCGCGCTGTGCAGATCTTTCTCCTTTTTCTGACATTCAGCGCATATTCCCAAAAGCCGGAGCGAATGATGCGTCGGTTTAAAGCCGAATTCTTCCGCCATTTTATCCTGCAAGGCTTCGATTTCCGGCGAGAAAAATTCGATAACTTTTCCGCATTCGGTGCAGATCATATGGTCGTGATGTTCGTGGTTGTAATGATGCTCGTAATAAGTTTTCCCGTCGCCGAAACGAACTTCCCGCGCTAAACCCGATTCCGTCAAAAGTTTGAGCGTGCGATAAACGGTCGTATGCCCGACGCTCGGGTCTTCTTTTTGCACGAGCCAATACAGATCTTCGCTCGAAAGATGATCTTCGGTGCGCAGGAATATCTCTAAAATCAAATCTCTCTGCGCGGTGCGCCGTAAGCCCGATTTTTGAATATGCTCTAAAAATATCTGCTTTTCGCTCTGAAATTTTTCCTTTTTCTTTACCATAATCTCTGAAATTAAAATGCAAAAACCGCCGTGCTTATTTCATTTAAATAATTCTAACATTTGAGATTCTTTTTCGCTAACGATATTTTTTTTCGCATTTCCTTCAGCTTTTCTTTATTCGATTTTTGCTCTTTAACTAGATGTAGGGAACGCGTCCCAAGTTGCAGATAGGTTTCCAACGCTTCATTGGATACATTCTTTTTCAGACTTTTCAGATGTCTTTCAAAAGCTTCACTATCAACCCGGGCAAATGTTCCGGTTAAGGCTTCGGAAGTATTTTGAACTTCGAGATTTTCGACCGTGCTTTTTATTAAAGGAAGCAGAATTTTCTGCGCGTCTTTCTCTTCAAGACCGCATTTTGAAAGCATTTCATTGGCGACATCAATTAAGGCAACCAGATGCCCGCACGCCGTTACTGCCGAAGCATGATAAAGAGCTTTAAATTCGGTTTCGATGGAAAAAGATTTTCCGCCGAGTTTTTTGACGATTTTTTCGGCAACGTTGACGGCTTCCGGTTCGCCTTCGACGCAGAAATAAACATTTTTAAATTTTTCCGCGCCGATGACCGCATCGCTGACGGAAACAAGCGGGTGAATCGAACCCGTTTTGCAATGCTTTAATGCGCCGAGAATTTCCGAAGAAAGCGAGCCGCTCGTGTGAAAAACGAACGGCTGATGCAATAAATGTCCGGCAAATTTTTCGGCGACCGCGGCGATTTCAAAATCCTGCGTCGCAATAATAATTATGTCTGAAGAAATTTGCGAAAAATCTTCCGGCGTGAGAATGTTCGGTTTATCCGGGAAAAGCTGAATGATTTTTTCGGCGGTTTGCCTGTTTCGCGCCACGAGATTTTCGACCGGAAAACCTTTTTTCGCCAGAGCCAGAGCCAAAGCCCCGCCGAGTCTGCCGGTGCCGATGATCGAAATTGTTTTACTGGAGATTCTCAATTATAAGAGAAATTTTAGCCTAAAGCATTGAAAAAGAAAAAGGTTTATATAATTTTCCATTTTCCGTTTTCAATTTTTCATTAGAAGGTTAAATCTTCAAAAGTTCGGCTTCGTCCGTCCAAATATCTTCGCCGTTAAAGAGATCGGTTTTGTGTAAATTATTCAAATCAATAAACGCCGACGATGGCAAAAAGGGCGAGAATCTTTTGCAGAATTATCAATTCATTGTTTTGCAAAGGCTGAATCTGTTCGCCCGTCATTAAAATTTGAATAAGATTTCGGGATGCTTCGGCAAATTCGTTCGTTTGATTTTTTTGGGCGAATTCTTCGATCAGAGGAACTAATACGCCGCTCAATCTCCGCAAAATCCGGTGATAATTTTCGCGCCCTTGCATAACTTTACTCTGCAAGGTTTCGGGCAGTTTTTCCCAATCAACGGCTTGCGCCAGGTTAAACGAACACGCGCAGAACGGATGAGTTTTGAGCATTTCCTTGACATCGAAACGGCAGTTTAATTCCTTAAATTGACGGCAAATGTCGTTGGCTTCATTCCAGAATTTGCGCGGAAAAACCGGAACATTAGAAAGATTTTCAAATTCCCACCATTCATCGCTTCTTCGAATTTCGTCGTATTTTTCCTGCAACAGATGCGATTTCATCACCGCATCGTGATTGACCGTAAAATGCCTTGTAAAATGCTCATGGAAATTTTCCCACAAAGCGTTCATTTCACTTTGCAAAGTTTTATCGGGATTAAAGTAAATCTTATCAATGACTTGCATGAGTTTTTCGCGCAGAACTTCCAATTGTTCGTCTTCGGTCGCGCCGCAAACCGCCAGATAAGTCCAGATTTCGCGCCGTTTATCGACGCTGCCGATAAAATCTTCCAAAACGGCGAAATCATCCGTCCCGGTTCGGAAAACTTCTTCCGAATCCGAAAACGCGTCGGCAACCCGGTATAATCCTTCTTCGAGCGAAATGGTTTCCGCCAAAACTTCCTTAACGGTCGCGGCGACAACGCCGAAGGTTTTCTGTGAATTAGTGGCAAGCCGCCAGATTTTCGTGTTAAAAATCTCGTCGGGCAATTCGTGAAAACCGTCCAGAACTTTTTTCGTTTCCCAATTTTCCAGCCAATCTTCAAACGCCTTTTTGATCGCCGTCTGATCTTCGGGAAGATCAATTGATTGAAAATTATCCGCGCCGGTCAAGATTTGCGCCCACTGCGTCAGACGTTTGCTGCCGTAAGTGATTCCGGTCGGTTTGGCGATGCCGACAATATCGTCCCAGATAATCTTTAAATCAAGCGAACGGCGATTGATGCGGTCGCCTTTCGACGTAACGAATTCGATCTGTCTTTGCGCGACGAGCGCGGTCAGAATCAAATGTTGGGCTTCGCTCATCAATCCGAACGGCAATTGGCGCAGCCGCTGGCTGACGTTTTTTAGAGAAACTGTATTTTCGGGATGTTCATTGATGAGAGCTAAGACTTCCTGTGAAAAAGGCAATTTGACGATGTTTTCTTCCGATTCGAGAATAAAAGAATCACCGCGCGGAACAACCAGACCGAGCGGCAGTACAAAATTTTCCGCTAATCTTTGCACTTCCGCGTTATTTTGTTTGGCACCGCTGAAAAAATCATTGACCAGCACGGAAACTTCCGTCATTGCCAGCGGTTCGGCAAAAACCGGATGACTCGGATAGCGGACTTCAAAGAGCGGTTCGAGCATTTTTGAAAGCATTTCCGCCAGACTCAACGTCGCCCGCGCCTTTTCCGTGATCGGATATTCGCTGCCGTCTATGATAAATTTCGCGTCCTGCAAAAACAGACGATACCAGATTTGTTCGACGGCGACCGCGTGTGTATGTCCGGCGACCTGCCAAAATTCGCCGTATTCATCGCGCAGTTTGGCATTGGTCAGCAAAACGAAATAACGCAAAATCGTTTCGGCTTCGTCTTTTCTGAGCGGCGCGGGCTGCCAATAGACTTTTGAAATCTCACCCGTTTCCTGTTCCGTTTTTTTGAAAGGGTTGATGATAACTTCCCAATCATAAAAATCCGCGCCTTCCGAAGTTTGATAATCACCCGAATAATTCGATTCCAAATCCCAGGCAACTCTTCCGCGCCGAAGTCCGCCGCGCCAGACGATGTGGCAATCGGTGATGTCGCCGCGCTGCGCTTCGCCGTCGTTCGGCAAAATCCATTCGGGAAATCGGTCGCGACCGACGCGCCGCAGCAGTTTCGGAATTACGCCGGTCGAAACACTTTTTATCGCTTCGGCTAAAGCGTTGTTTAAATCTTCTTTGTTGCTGATCTTCAGGCTGTAGCGAATATCTCTGCCTTCTTCTTCGATGCGTTCGAGATTTTCGGGAAACGCCGAAACAAAAGTTTCGAGCAAATCTTGAACTTCCTTGCTTGATTTATGCGGTTCGTCTTCGTTAAAAATCAGCATCGCCGCGCTGATTTCGCCGACGGTCGTGCCGTAACCGTCGAGCGATAAGAGAAGCAAACCCTTTAAGATGAGTTTTGCCTGCATTCTTTGCATTATCGGAATATGCGCGACGACTTCCGTGCTTAATTTATCGTAAGTAGCGAAAGCATCCTTCAAATCGGCAACTTTTCGTAGCGAATTTTCGACATTATCGAAAACTTCATCTAAAGCGATCAGCGAATTTGCCGGACGACCTAAAATCCTGTTTCCGGCTGATGCCGTAAAACTGAGCAAAGCAAAATCCTGTGCGTAAAGCCGGACGTAAGGCGCGATTTCCAGAGTTACGGGATGAAGCGGATAAAGTGAAACGAATCTTTGTTCGCTCCAGCGAAAGCTCGGCATCATCTTGCGGAAATCATTGTAAATCTCGTGCAAAAGCGGCAGTTTCTGGCGATGTTTCGGGAAAATATAATTATTGACGATTTTATAGAGATGTTCCTGATCGAGATAATCAATCGTGTAAGTTCGTGTAATTGCGGCGTTTGCGCCGTCCGCTCCGGCGATGTCGTCATCAAGCGCGACCGCCACAAACATATTTAAATCTTTCGCAATTTCGGCGATTTCGCCCAAAATCGCGCCGTCATCGCGCGAAACCCGCGAAGATCTTTCAAAAGCCGTGTCAATGATTAAAACAAACGGAACATCTTCGCTTTTTTTGGCGGCGAGCTGAAGCAAATCGGAAAGCGTTTCGATAGGCGAAATATCTATTTCCAAAACTTTGGCAATCGCCGCGCGGATTTCGTCAATAAAACTCTCGAAAATGCCGCGCCGGACATACGCGACCGGATGACGGCGGCGTTTCAGACGCTGTGCGCTTGCCGCGACGTGCGGATCGGAAATTCTCGAACGCAGTTCGGGCTGCGAAATAATCGCGCCGAGCGTTGCCAGAAAATGACTTTTTCCGACACCGCGATAACCTGCCAGAGCATTTGACGCGCCGTTTCCAAAATCCACGCCGACAACCTTGTCCAACCATTGCGCCATCAAATCCGACGTTATATCGGTAAAATGATAGATCGAAAGCGTCTGCGCGGGATCGGAAATAAAATCCTGCACAACCAGATACGGACGAACGTCAATTAGGTCTTTTACTTTTTCCTGAATTCGTTTCATTTAGCTAAAAGAATGGAACACTTACCCTTTTGAATTAAAATAAAGCTCGGAAGGTATTATAATATGTGAGTGTAAGGAAAAGTTAAATCATAAAACGACCGGGTAAAAATTCCGGCTGTTTAATACTTTATCAATTTTTGCATATAAAAAAAACATTTATTGTGCAAAAATTGATAAAAAAGCGTTTTTTCAGAAAATTTTTGCAAACCATTCACAACTTTTTCAAAGCGAAACGCATCGAAAACTTGTTGCCAATATAATTTAAGAAAGTTAGAATCTAATTATTCAATACGTCTTTTAAAAATTTTCAGGGAGGAAAATATGCTTAGAGATACGGTTCGCAGATTTAATGCGATGTTTTTAGTTTTAGCGGTTTGGGTTAGTGCGCTGGCTTTTTTTCCGGCAGGTATGGCGGCGCAAACAACGCCTGATCAACCGGAACAAACAACTCAGAAAGTAAGTGCGACCAGTAAAAGACCGCTGTCCGTTAATGAAGATCCGTCGAAAATCGGCACTCGCAATATTAACAGCGGTTCGGACAAATTTTTCGGCTGGCTTGGCGGCTCTAAAGAAAAAGAAGCGCAGATCGGCGCACAACTTTCCAGAGAAGTCGAACAACAAGTAAAAATTATCGAAGACCCGCTCGTTGCCGAATATATCAACCGTGTCGGGCAAAATATCGTGATGAATTCCGATGCGAAAGTGCCGTTCACGATCAAGGTCATTGACAGCGACGAAGTTAATGCCTTTGCACTTCCGGGCGGATATTTTTATGTTAACAAAGGTTTGATTCTCGCTGCCGACAATGAAGCCGAACTCGCCGGCGTAATGGCGCACGAAATCGCGCACGTCGCGGCGCGCCACGCTATGGAAAATCAAGGCAAAGGAACATTTTTGAATATGGGAATTCTTGCCGGAATCATTTTCACGGGCGGAATTGCCGGAGCGGTTTTGCAGAATACGGCGGGATTGGCGCAGATGCTTTCCTTCTTTAAATTCAGCCGCAGTGCCGAAGAAGAAGCCGACCGGTTAGGCGTTCAATATTTATACGCTTCCGGTTATGATCCGACTGGAATGGCGACGATGTTTGAAAAACTCGCTTCGCAAAACAGAAAAAAACGCTCGAAGATTTCCGAACTTTTCTCGACGCACCCGCAATCACTCGAACGCCGCAACGCCAGTCTTGCTCTGGTCGAGCGTTTTCCCGAAAAACAGGAATATATCATCAGCACTTCGGAATTTCAGCGAGTCAAAAATCATTTACTTAAAACAACCAATGCCAAAGCCGCCATCATCGGCGATTTTGACGACGAAGAACCCGGCAGACCGACTTTGAAACGCCGTCAACCGGAAAATCCGAACGATCCGGCGACAACGGGCGATTCGAGCAGTAACGATTCAAGTTCGACAATCAAAAATGAACCGCCGAAACTGAAAAGACGCGGCGAACCCGAACCGCAGTCTTCGCCGGAAAGATAAAACCTCCAAATTCTAAGCATATAAAAAAGGCAATGAGAATACTCTCATTGCCTTTTTTACTCAAAACGGGGATAGATTGCGTTTTCGTAAAACAGACTGTTAATATCATTTACCATTGAACATTTATCATTTGTCAATGCGTAACCTGCTGAGTAGTTTATATTTACTGAAAAACTATTGCACAATTTCTAAAGGGAAAGGGTATAAGCACCTGAGCAAAAGTTTTGTAGTATTTTCATCAAACGTAAAACGTGACTGTTAGAGCCGTGCGTTGTTTAATAATAAAGTTTTATCCGCCCGCTAACGCAAGGCGGTTCTGACCTGTTGAGCAATTATTACTACTTACCGCACAGTTCTAAAGCCTTTCCGCACATCAGAGGGCATAGCCTTTGAAAATATCTTTTTTTGCAACATCAGTTATTTTAATCTAAAAGCGTTCCGTAAATTCCCAGAAACAAACTGTAGACGGCGTCGTTTGTGGCAACAATCATTTCGCCTTGCCGTGTGAAACAAAGCCCGACAATATTCATTCCGGCAACGAAAATTTCCGCCGTTTTTCCGTCCGGCTCAATTTGTACGATACCGTGTCTACCTTGCAAACACGCGGCGACATAGAGATTTCCGGCGATGTCGAATGCTAAACCCTGCGGTCTGCCGAGTCCGCGAAAAAAATCTTCGGCAAAACCGTCTTTGCCGATGGCGTGAATCGAATCGTAACTGCAAAGTCCGGGCGAAGAAAGATAGAGTCTTCCGTCCGCGCCGAATGCCAGATGATATGCCGAAACCGAAGGTTCTAAAAGAGCGAATGATTCGGAATTGCCGAAACTCTGCACCTTAAAAACCGTTCCGCTCCGGTCGCCGACAAACATTTCGCCGTTTTTATCAAAGGCGATTCCCGTCACAATGCCGAGTTCAGACGCGTAAGGCAAAACTTCTTCATCGTGCAAAACACGAAAAACTTCGCCGTCGGCGCGTGCCGTAACAAACATTTCACCGCTTTGATTAAAAGCAATTCCCGTCGGATTCATCACATCAGCCGGCATTTCATTCAAAAAACCGTCTTTTTCCAGACGCAAAAGCGTGACGGGAAGTTTTTGTCCGCGAGAACCCGAACGCGTTACAATTATTGAATCATCTTTCGGATCAACTGCCGGATTTGCAACCAGATGCAAATCTTCCGCAAGTTTTTTACCGACGTTTATAAGTTTTGATTCGCTTCTCTCACCGCCGCTTTCCAGATAAATTTCAACTTCATTTGAATCGCAATCGGTGGGAACAATTACCAACACACGGTTTGAAGAAGCGCCGACTAATTTTCCGGCACGCCCGTTGAAATAACAACCGTAATCGCCTGATTGGGTGAGCTTAAATCCTTCGCATTCAACTAAAATTTCACCGCCCGGAATCGCATTCGGTGGATTAATTGACAATATTTTACCTGCTTTGTTCATTTTTCTTTTCCTGTGTAATAATCTTCGATTTTACGATGCAATTGCTTAATAAGTCTAATAGCATTTGTAATGCCTCGTTTAGAAATTGAAAAAACGTTTGATTAGACATTTGTAGAGGATATGAGCTATCAAGAGCTAAAAAGCATAGATTACGGAGTCAATAACTGCCAAGGTTGTTTAGAGAAACAGCGGATTATTGACCGATAGGTTGAGGAGATTCAAAGGCTTCGACAGAAACTCAATCAGAATCAGAGGAAAAGTAAAGAAGTTTTTTTTGTTCTTCGACCTTAAGTGCAAAAGTTCCGGTCAAGGCAAATTCGTTAGCAGAAAATCAAGCAGAGAGAGAGAGTTTTGTGTCCTGTTCTACTTTGACCACCTCAGGATACCTGCATAAGAGTTGCAAAAATCAACAAAAAAGCCTACAAAACAAAGCCCCGCCGCAAGCGACGGGGCTATTTAATTTGAGATTATTTTTGTATCAAATTCACATATAGGTTACTCAGTTGTTACTTCGAGGGGACCTTCACCGGGACCATTCGGGTCAGGGACGCCCAGCGGCTTTTCGCTGTCTTCATTTGGTAAACTGGTCAAATGAACAATGCTCGAATCTAAACAAACTTCCGAACGTGTGGGTGTAAGAATAAATGCTGCCGTTCCCCACATACCCGGAGATAAGCGCTTTCTACCGTTTCCATAAGCAATAAGATCATAGTTACCAAGTCCGCCGCCCGGTCCGGCAACGGCTGACCATCCGTTGGTTGCCGTTGCGCTGGCAAGATTTTCCGGCACAATACGCGTTACAGCGGTAAAGCCTATTCCTGAAAGGAAAGTATTACTTGTGGAAGTATTCTGATAGTTGACCATTAATGTGTTACTCATCAAAGTAAACGTCGCTTTGGCAGAACCAGCCGAACCAAATGTCGACGTATAGATGAAAGTTTTAGATTCACCCTGTTGAAGGCAATTAGATTGTGCATTAGTAAATACTGTGCAAACAATCAGAAAAGCAAGAACCGAGAATATTCGAGCAATCCTTCTTAGATTAGCGATAAAAAACATATGGATACTCCTTAATTTTTAATGTTAAATAGATTTGAAAGATTAACGAAAGAGGAAGAAAAATTTGAAACATCAAATTGACTCTTTCTTATACAAGCTAATATAAACATGGTTTAACAAAACTTGTCAATGTTTTTTAATATAAATAAAGTAATGTTTTGTTTAATAAATTAAGTCAAAATGAAAGCTTGGACATCAGCGAAGAACTATTTGGCGGTCCAAAAGCTATGTTGCCTGAATCATCCCTTAACTTTTAAACGAGGCATTACATAACTTTCAAAAAAACTGTTGACGCATTTGTTTATCAAGCGTTAAAATAAAAGTTGATTCGGTTTGGCGATAATTAAATTATCAAACCTCAAATCTTACTACCAACACCGACTTGCTTCTTTTTTTAGTCTTAAAATTATGTCCAATAGAATTGACGATTTGTTACAAATGGCGATGAGTTTTGGTGCATCCGATCTGCATTTACGGGCAGGTTCGTTCCCATTCATTCGCGTCAACGGCGAACTCCGCCCGGTCGCCGGAGTCAACCGGCTCTCCCAGGATGAAACGCTCGAAATGGCTTTTTCAATGATGTCCAATCGGCAAAAACTTCATTTTAAAGAAGCTTTTGAAGTTGATATAGGTTACGGCGTTTCAGGTTTGGGACGTTTTCGCGTTAACATTTTCCAGCAGAGAAATTCCATCGGAATCGTCGCCCGTGTGATTGCCGATCAAATTAAACCGTTCAGCGAATTAGGTTTGCCGCCGATTCTCAACTCGATTGCCAACGAAAATCGCGGTCTGATTCTGGTTACGGGAACGACCGGTTCGGGAAAATCCACGACGCTTTCGGCAGTTGTTGATCACATCAATCAAAACCGCAATTCACACATTGTAACGATTGAAGACCCGATTGAATTTCTGCATAAAAACAAAAAATCTTTTGTTACCCAGCGCGAAGTTGATGTTGACACTCGCTCTTTTGCCGAAGCCTTGCGCGGTTCTCTGCGCCAGGACCCGGACGTGATTTTAGTCGGCGAAATGCGCGATCTGGAAACAATCGAAACCGCACTGCTCGCCGCTGAAACCGGACATCTCGTGCTTTCGACACTGCACACTCTGGATGCCTCCGAAACTCTGACGCGCATCATTACGGCATTTCCGCCGTATCAGCAAAAATCCATTAGAATTCAACTTGCCGGACTTCTCAAAGCCGTTGTTTCACAGCGTTTGATGAAATCCGCTAAAGGCATCAGCCGCGTACCAGCGGTCGAAGTGATGATTTCTACGCCTCTAATCCGCGATTGTATTCTGCACGAAGAAAAAACCGGACAAGTGCGCGATGCAATCGCCGCCGGAACTTCGCAATACGGAATGCAAACCTTCGATCAATCGTTATTTTATCTGTATCAATCAGGTTTGATCGCGCTCGAAGAAGCCTTGCGCGGTTCGACCAATCCGGACGAATTTCGTCTGCGGCTTGCCGGAATTCAGAATACTTCGGCGATTGCCAAGGAAGAAATGGAAAAAACAAGCGGAGTCGGCACGTTGAGTCAACTTCTGACAAGAAATTAACATTTGCAGAGCTATTTATAATAAGGGCTTTCCTGAAAAAAATGAATTGCCTCAAACTTATAAGCGGGTCAGCATATTTTTTGTAACATAATGACTTTTGCGAAAACACGCACGAAGTAAGTGTGAAATCACACCTTTACTTCGTGCGGACTTCTGCATTATGTTACAAAACTTTAGCTTACCTACTTAGTGTTTGAAAAATAAATCCGGAAATAAAAAGAAAGGTTTTATAGTGGGAGCGCGGGCATCCTTGCCTGCACCGTTTGAGGCTTTGCGAGAACGGCACACCCGTTCGTCATCGAAAAGTTTTGAGAAATCGAAGGTTTTCGTCCGTTCTTGCTTCGCTCGAACGAACGGCAGGCAGGGATGCCTGCGCTCCCAGTTTTTTATTACGGTATTTATTATTCAATTGACATAAGTTGGAAGCAATTCATTAAATGCCCAAAAACATTGTTCGACGTTTCTTGGTAAATCCAAACCTTGCAAAATTGTGACGAAAAAATATCACTCTCCGAAAGAATATCAAGACGCAGCAAGATCACTCGAAACGCTTGCGTCTGAATTAGCCTTTCTTGCAAAGTCTGAATACAATTTTGTTCGCCTTGCCGTTGCTCAAAATCCAAACGTAACGTCGGAGATTTTAGCTTCTCTAGTTCCAGACAATCCTGCCTCTTGGAACGACCAAGAAATTGCGCGAGCCTTGACGCAAAACGAGAAAACTTCGCCGGAAACTTTATCTATACTGGCGCAAAAGCTAATTACGGTTCTCGACAGTGCCAGAGATAACGATTTAGGACTTGAGGCTGGCATTTATCTTTGCAATAATCCGAACACGCCATTTGAGGCTATCGAAAAAATTATGGCTTCTGAAAAAGCATCAACTTTGTTTCGTCGTAAAGTTGCGAGTAAGTCGCGGCGAGAAGATGTTTTAGAGTTGCTTCTAACTGACAGGAGCGAAGCGGTCAGGAAACGCGCCGCAAATAATCTTGAGTCATTGCGACAAAGCGCAACTGCCTAATCACGGCACGTCGAACAAATCAATGGACGTGAGGCAAAAACAGCGACTTTCTTAAAACGGGTCTTCTGAAATCTTTGCTTGCGCGTAGCCGGGTTTTGCCCACGTCATCTCAATTGTTCGGTAATTGTATTTTTATAGGAAAGCCTTATATTTACAATCTGTGATTAGAAAGGTTTGTTTTTTTATAATTAAATACTATAATCTTTGTTACCACATCGTCTGGAGTGTTTACTTACCGAAGCACTCTTTAAAATACGTCATAAAGGGAGAGTATAAAATTTCTAAATCTTTAAAGATTTTGAAATAACTTCTCCTTTGTCTGCATCGGGCTGTAGAACTTTTACAGCTTTCTCGATTTTTTCCGATTCGCCAAGCAAAATAACCGAGTCGTTTTCTTGAAGCGTGTAATCTGCGCCGGGATTTACGTCCGTAATTCCGCCCCGCAAAACGGCGATAATTGTTACAGCTGTCTGTCCGCGCAAATTAACTTCGCCCAAATTTTTGCCGATTGCCGAAGAATTTTTGTTTAACTTTAAGGTTTCGGTTGTTGCCTCCTTCAATGCGGCGTTAAGGTTAGACATCTTAATTTGCGGCAGAACTGACGGCGAACGCAGCATCATATATTCCTGTCCGCGAATTTTTTCGGTTTGTTCATCAATTACATTTCGCGCCACGCCGTATCTTTGCAAAACACGCGAGAAAATCTCGATGCTTGTTTCGAATTCTTCGGGAATCACTTCATTTGCGCCGAGTTCGAGCAGTTCGTTGATTTCCGTAATATAGCGCGTCCGCACGATTATATGAATATCTTCGCTCAATTGCCGCGCATTTTTGACCGCTCTGCGTCCGGCTTGCGGATCGGAAATCGCCAGAACGAGCGCGGACGCTTTGGCAATCTCAGCGTGCCGCAAAACCTCGCGCCGCGTTGCATCACCGAAATTGATTTTTTCGCCTTTTTCTTTTGCCGTGCGAACGACTTCGGCATTGAGTTCAATAATCGTGTAAGGCACTAAAACCGCCCGCAAAACTCTTGCCAGATTGCGCCCGTTTAGACCGTAACCGACGATTATTACGTGATTATTCAAACCGCCGCTCGACGTTAGATGAATATCTTCTTCCGGGTTTTCTTGCGGTTCATTCGATTTTCCATCGCTCAAAAGCGATTGAACGAAATACCCGAAACGTGGCGCGGCAGCAATCATAAACGGCGTGGCGATCATTGAGATAATCGTTGCCGCCAGAAAACTTTGATAATCGGCATCGGGCAGTAAATCAACCGTTCTGCCGCTCTTTGCCAGAACAAATGAAAATTCTCCGATCTGCGCCAGACCGATTGCCGTCATCGCCGAGATTCTCTGCGGAAAGCCCAGAAACCGCACAACTAACCAAATAATCAGAGCCTTTCCGATAAACAAAAAAGCTAACCAGAGCAGAACGGTCGTGATATTTGCAAACAACGCGCCGAGCGACAAAAGCAGACCGATTGAAACAAAAAATATACTGTTGAAAACGTCGCGGAACGGCAAAATTTCCGAGGTAATCTGATGACTGTAATCGGAATCGGCTAAAACCATTCCGGCGATAAATGCTCCCAGAGCGAGCGAAAGACCGAATTGCGACGTAACCCAAGCCGTTCCCAAACTCAGTAAAACAACCGTTAAAAGAAAAACTTCGGGACTCCGCAACTTGACCACATATTTGAGCAAAATGGGAACAAAAAACCAGGCAGCGACAATAATTACAATTAAGGCAAGCAGGGAACTGCCGAGCGAAAACGCGATTGTGCCGAAAGTCGCGGCATCTTTTCCGCCGAGAATCGGCACGAGCAGCATCATTAAAACAATCGAAATATCCTGAAAAAGCAGAATTCCGACACCGGCGCGTCCGTGCGGCGCATCAACTTCGTTGCGGTCAACATAGCTTTTTAAAACAATCGCCGTGCTGGAAAGCGCGAGCAGAAAGCCGAAAAACACCGATTGATTCAAACTGCGTCCGAAAAGCAAAGCCACAGCGGTCGTTGCCGCAATCGTCAGACCGACTTGCAAACCGCCGCCGAGCAGTACGAGCCGTTTCATCTCGCGCAAGCGGCGCAGAGAAAACTCCAGACCGATTGTAAAAAGCAGCAGAACAACCCCGATTTCCGCTAAAATCTCGATGGCTTCGAGTTCTTTAATAAATCCCAAACCATACGGTCCAATCATAATTCCCGTAATCATAAACCCGACCAAAAGCGGCAGCTTCACGCGCAAACAAATAAAAGCGACGGGAACGGAAACCAGAAAAATTATCAGCAACTCTGTAAATAAAGCCGGCGTGTGCATTTTTTTTATCTTCGTTTAAATAGAAATTAAGCGAATATGATCCAAAATATTTTTAGAATTTCTTCAGACTTTTCAGACATTGGTAGTTAATTTTTAATTTTTTGCGCGGATGCCAGATCATTCACGCCCAAAATTTCCAATTCATTCAGCAAATTGACAAAAATATGCGCGGTTGCGCGGGCATCATCGCTGGCGCGGTGATGATTTTCAAGCGCGACGCAATAATATTCAGCAAGCGTTTTTAAGCGGTGATTCAGGACGTTGCGGTTCAGACGGCGCGAGAGTTTGACGGTGCAAAGATGCGGATTCGCCACGCGGTAATCGGCATAAATCTTGCCGATTTCGTGATTTAAGAAACGCATATCGAATGGCGCGTTATGTGCAACGAGAACAGAATCGCCGATAAAATCCAGAAATTTATCAGCAACTTCGCGGAAAGTCGGGGCATTTCTGACCATCGAATCCGTAATGCCCGTGAGTTGCGAAATAAAAAACGGAATGGGTGTTTCGGGATTAACAAGTGTTTGAAATTCTTCGATAATTTCGCCGCCTTTGACGCGAAACGCGCCGATTTCCGTAACGCGGCAGGGCGGAGCTTTCGCGCCCGTAGTTTCCAGATCGAAGACGACAAAATCCGTTTCAAACAGACTGCGCGAACTATTACCGAGCGATCTTAGTTCAACAAAATCTTCATTTAAATAGAGGCGCGGATCGCTTTCGACCAGATCGGAAACCAGCATTCTGGCAAGATTCGGTTCGGGTTTGCGAATTTTCATCACGTAATCAACGACCTTAACGGCGGAAGCGCGACCGCCGAGAGATTGCAGAAGCTGAATCGTTTCGCCAATAAGTATTGAGTCCGAAATTAAATTTTGATAAGGCGGCATATTTTCTCTTTGATTTTAACTCACAAAAAACAAATGGCAAGTTTAATTCGGCAACTTGCGCGAATTTATAAGAATATACTTTAATAGCTGTAATGAATCAGGAACAAATTTTAGAACATTTCCGGGATACGGATGCGCTTCTCGAAGGACATTTTATTTTATCGAGCGGTTTGCACAGTCCGAAATATCTGCAATGCGCGCTAGCTCTGCAATATCCGTCGGACGCGGCAAAATTCGGCAGAGGAATCGCCGCACATTTCGTCAATGAAAATATCGAAACGGTCGCATCGCCCGCTATCGGCGGTTTAATTATCGGTTTCGCCGTCGCGCAAAGTTTGAATGTCCGTTTTATCTGGACGGAAAGACAAAACGGCGAAATGACGTTGCGGCGCGGTTTTTCCGTTAAAGAAGGCGAAAAAATTTTAGTCGTCGAAGATGTTATTACAACCGGCGGTTCGACGCGTGAATGTATCGAGGCGTTGAAAAAACACGGCGCAGACGTTACAAATGCGGCTTCGATCATTGACCGTTCAAACGGAAAAGCCGAAACGGGCGTTCCGCGCATCGCGCTCTTAAATTTAGATGTTCCAAGTTATAAACCCGAAGATTGTCCGCTGTGCCGGCAAGGCATCGAAGCCGTTAAACCCGGAAGCAGGGAATAATGGTGAATGGTGAATGGTAAATGGATTTAATGGTGAATGGTGAATGGTGAATGGTGAATTATTTTTTTGATATTTAGTTTTATCGTTTTTATGCAATGGCTTTCTCTTTCGAAAATTCTCTTTCATTCATCATTCATCATTCACCATTCACCATTAAAAAAAGATGAATTATAAACTTTTAATACAATATGACGGCACGGATTTTCACGGCTGGCAGGTGCAGGATAATCAGCGCACCGTGCAGGGCGAGCTTCAGAGAGTTTTGAGCCTTCTCGAAGATGCGGACGTGTCGGTTTCGGGTTCGGGGCGAACCGATGCCGGAGTTCACGCCGAAGGTCAAGTGGCGAATGTTAAATTAAACCGCGATCTTACGCCGGAAAAACTTCGCGCGGCGATCAACGGCAATATGTGGCAGGATGTGCGCATTTTGCAGGTCGAAAAAGCCCTCGAAGATTTTCACGCCAGGTTTTCCGCCAAAGGCAAAACTTATATTTACCGCGTGATAAACGCGCCCGTGATTTCGCCTTTCTGGTCGCGCTACGCGCATTACGAAACGCGCCCGCTCGACGTTTCCAAAATGAATGTGGCGGCGCGTGTTTTTCTCGGCAAACACGATTGGACGGCGTTTTCTTCCGCCAATTCCGACGCACAGACACGAGTTCGGACAATTACGGAATTCACGGTTGAATCGAAATGGGACGCGCGGGCAAATGCTTCGCTCGTCGAATTTCGCATAACAGGTGACGGTTTTCTCCGTTATATGGTGCGTTCGATCGTCGGCACAATGCTCGAAGTCGGGCGCGGCGAAAAAGATTCTGATACAATTCAAACGGCAATCATCACCGGAAACCGCGATCTCGCCGGAATCACTGCACCGGCAAACGGCTTGACGCTTTTGAAGGTTTATTACGATTAAAAATGAAAATCTATCACATAGTTACGCCCGAAATTTGGGAAAAATTCAAAGACGAAAACGAATATGAAGCCGCAAGTTTGCAGACGGAAGGCTTTATTCACTGCAGTTTTGCCGAACAGCTTGACGCGGTTTTGAATCGCTATTATAAAGATGCCGAAAAGGTTTTGATTTTGGAAATCGAAACGGATAAGCTAACTTCCGAATTGGTTAATGAACCTTCAACCAATAACGAGATTTACCCGCATATTTACGGGAAAATAAACGTTGACGCAATAGAAAATATTGAAGAAAGAAAATTAAATTAACAGGGATGACAAGATAGACAGGGATAAAAAAAGTTACCATATATCCTGACATCTTCGGTTAAATTTGAATTAAATGCACAAGAATTTTGCCAAAGTCATCAAACCGGACTCAACGGAAGCCGAACTGCTCGCGCAGATTGATGCGGCGCGTCTGCCCGAACATTTGGCGATAATTATGGACGGCAACGGACGCTGGGCAAAGCAGCGCGGGAAACCGAGAATTTTCGGGCATCGCGAAGGCGCGGAATCGGTTCGCGCGCTTTTAGACACGTGTGCGCGTCTGGAAATCAAAGCCGTTACGCTTTACGCTTTTTCGACCGAAAACTGGAAGCGTCCCGAAGATGAAGTTTCCGGTTTAATGCAGATGCTCAAATTTTATCTGAAAAAGGAACTCAAAACGGTTCACAAAAACAACATAAAATTTCAGGCAATCGGAAAAATCGAGGGTTTAGGCGAAGATCTGCAAAAAGAACTTGCCGCCGCGATGAATTACACGGCAAAAAATACGGGAACGATTCTAAATGTCGCGCTCAATTACGGCGGTCGCGCCGAAATTACGCAAGCGGCGCGAAAAGCGTTTGAAAAATTAAGCAAAAACGGCGGAAAAATCGAAGATTTCAGCGAAGCGGACATCGAAGAAAATCTTTACACATACGGGTTGCCGGAAGTTGATTTATTGGTCAGAACGAGCGGCGAATTTCGCATTTCCAATTTTCTTCTCTGGCAGATCGCTTACAGCGAGATTTACGTAACCGAAACACTTTTTCCCGATTTTCGCCGCGAGGAAATTTTCAAAGCAATCCTCGATTTCCAAAAACGCGACCGCCGATTCGGCGGAGTCAAATAATTTTAAATTTTAAATTTTAGATTTTAGATTTTTAGATTTGCGATTGTTCTTTTTTCATAAATAATTGCGAATCGCTAATTGCAAATGAAAAGCAGACTTTTAACCGCGCTGATTGCGCTTCCTATTTTAATTTTCTCGATCATTTTGCCTTACCTGTTTCCGCAGTTCGAGCAAGCGAACTGGCTTTTTCTGGTGATCGCCGCCGCCGCGTTGGTTGCCGGAGTTTTCGAATTCTTTTCGCTGACGAAAAAACTTCAGCTTAAAGCCGATGCTGCTGTGGCTTATTTGGGCGCGTCCGCGCTTTTTGTTGCTTTTCTTTTCGACGCTCCGGCGAAAGCACCGGATTTATTGATCTTAACGCTTGCGCTTTTTATTATTTTCACGCTTATTACCCAAACTTTTCGCTTTCAAAAAGACTTTTCAAAAATGCTGACCGGTGTCGGCGTAACGATTTTCGGCGTTTTATATGTCGTTTTCTTAGGCGGCTTTATCGTCGCTATGCGCGTCGGATTTGATGAAACGCTCGTGCCGTTTCTTTCGACCAAATTATTGGGATTTTTCTTTTTAGTCGTCATGGGTTCGGATGTCGGTGCGTATTTTATCGGCAAATCAATCGGCAAATACAAACTTATTCCGCAGGTTTCGCCCAATAAAACGTGGGAAGGTTTCGTCGGCGGAATTTTGATTGCCGCCGGTTTTGCCGCGTTTTCGACCTTTGTGTTTTTTCCCGAATTACCGTATCAAATCTCGATTCCGCTCGCTATTTTTATGGCACTCGTCGGAGTCGGCGGCGATCTGGCGGAAAGCGCGATGAAACGCGGCTCGAAGACAAAAGACGCGGCAAACATTCTGCCCGGACACGGCGGACTTCTAGACCGTCTCGACAGCCTGCTTTTTAACGCGCCGATTCTTTATTATTTTGCCAGATTTTATTTTTAATTCTTCAACTGAAAAAGCTTGATCAGAGCCGTTTCTTCCGCGTCGTATTCGGCTTTTATTTTCTTTACCTTGCGCTTTCGTTTCGGGATAAATTCTTCGATTGTGACGCCTTTTTCATACTGCTCGATAATCGCCGGATGAATATACGAACTGCGGCAAACTGCCGGCGTATTGCCGAGCTGTTCGGCGACCGATTTTACCGCTTTAACGACGTTTTTCTTTAAATCCTTTTCATCTTTGCCGCCGCCGATTTCCGCCAGTTCGAGCGCGGCAAGCAGCGTCGCGCCCCACGTGCGGAAATCTTTTGCGGAAAACTCCGAAGAAGTTATTTCCTTTAGATAACTGTTAATATGACCGGGTTTAACCGGATAAGTTTTTCCGTCTTCGCCGACGTAGCGGAAAAGTTTGCGTTTTCCTTTTAAGTTTTTGAGTTCTTTCATCACGCTCGCCAGCTCTTTATCTACAAGAATTTTTTGCTGCTTGATGTGATGCTTGCCGACGAAATTAAATATCAATTTTCCGCCGCGTTTTATTTCCAGATGACGATGCTGCAAGGTCGTGATTCCGTAAGTTCGATATTTCTTTTCACTTGTCTGTGAACCCATCCGCATATAAAGCCGGTTGATCAGGCGCGTCATCAATGCCAGCACTTTTTCGCGCGGAAAACCTTCCAAACTGAGGTGTTCGTTGGTGATTTTTCGCATTTTCGGCAAATATTCGCCCAATTTTTCGATCTTTTCAAATTTTTTGAGTTCCTGTTTCCGCCGGAAATTTTTGCTGTAAAGATACTGCATCCTGCCGTTCGCGTCCATCCCGATGGCTTGAATTTTACTGCGCGGCGAGGGCGCGATCCGCACGTATTTCCACGCCGGCGGAATGACCAGAGATTTGATTCTTTCCAGATCATCCGCATCTTTTATTTGCTTGTCTTCTTTGTCGAAATACTTAAAGCCGCTGGCTTTTCCGCCTTTTCTCCGCCACCAGTTTTTTCGTCTGCCTTTTTCGATGCTTTCTCTGGCTTTTTTTGTATCGAAGAGCGATGCGTTTTTTGTCATATTCGTTCCCCTTGTCCGTTCATTTTCAGCAATTTAAAGATGCTTGAATTTATCACGCAAATTATTGAAAATTTTTTACTTAATTGTAGAAAAAATCCTATAAAAATGCTATTCTAAAAGCAACTTGTTTCATAGATGAAACAGCAAAATAATGCAAAAATACGGGAGATAAAAAAGATGAAAAACACGAACTTGAAATTATTAGAAATGGAAGAAAAAGAAACGATTCAAAGCAAAAAAGAGATGATCTTGTCGCTGTTTAATTCCGGTACGAAGGAAGTCGAAACAATCGCGGCAATTTCCGGTGCAAAACCGAGTTATGTCGGTTCGGTTTTGCAAAAAGAAGGTTTGATTGACAATTATTTCGATCTCTATACCTCGACCGCGCATCCGCAAAATGTTTATTCCAAATACTTTGTCGGCAAACTCGGTTTCAAGGATATAGCGACGACGCAGAGAAGCGTCCGCGCTCTCGAAAGAGCGTATCTTTACTTTGCCGACCGCCAGGATCGCGCCGGACAGCATCACGCTCTCGAAATGGCTCTGACGATGCTCGACCGCGCCCGTTGGACTGGAAAACTCGAAGAAGCCGAAATCTATCGCCGCTGGTTGGTTAATAAACTCAGCGCGCCTTTGGCAAAAATCGCCGATTCGCAGGAGTTGAAAGCGGTTGAGAAAATGGAAGATGCACCGGAAGAAATTCAGCCGAGATTGAAACTTGCGGCGTAAGATTTGTAATGCATATATTTTTTTGCGGAGAACGTTTCATACTTGAAACGTTCTTTCGTAAATAGTAAGATAAATTATATCTTAAACGGAACACCGGCAATTTACTGGTAATAAAATCAGCTGGATTTAAGCTGTAGAAAATAATTATACCGGCAGGATGCCGGTGTTCCTTTTATTAGACAAGAGGTTTATGAAATGGCTTTAGAATTAGTGGAAAGTCCGCTCAGACAGAGCGGTTTGAAAATCGGCGAAGCGACTATTGAAGATGTCGTTTCCGAACAGAGTTTGCGTCCGAAAACTCTTGATGAGTATATCGGACAGACGAAAATCGTCAATAATCTGCGGATATTTTTGAAAGCGGCGCTGCGGCGGAGCGAAGCGTTAGATCACGTTTTGTTTTTCGGTCCGCCCGGACTCGGCAAAACGAGTCTGGCGTTAATTATCGCCAATGAATTGGGAACTAATCTCAAAACGGTTCACGCGCCGACGGTCGAAAAAGGCGGCGATCTGGCGGCGATTCTAACGAATATCGAAGAAGGCGACGTGCTTTTTATTGACGAAATTCATCGTATGCGTCCGCAGATCGAGGAAATTCTTTATCCGGCGATGGAAGATTTCGAGCTTGATCTGATGATCGGCGAAGGCACGGCGGCGCGTTCGATCAAGATCGAACTGCCGAAATTTACGCTTGTCGGCGCAACTACTCGCGCCGGAATGATTTCCGCGCCGCTTCGCGGGCGTTTCGGCATTATCAATCATCTGGATTTTTACCCGCCGAAGGATTTGGAAATAATCATCCACCGTTCGGCGGAAATTCTCAGAGTCGAGATCGAAGGCAGCGGCGCAAATGAACTGGCGCGGCGTTCGCGCGGCACTCCGCGCATTGCCAATCGTCTTCTGCGGCGCGTGCGCGATTACGCCGAAGTTTTAGGCGACGGACGCATCACGGGCGACATTACAAAACGTGGGCTTGATAAAATGGAAGTTGATCGCTTCGGTCTGGACGAAGTTGACCGCAAACTTCTGCTTTCGATCATCGAAAAATTCGAAGGCGGTCCGGTCGGTGTCGGAACAATCGCCGCTTCGATCAGCGAAGACCGCGAATCAATCGAAGAAATGATCGAACCGTATTTGATTCAAATCGGCTTCTTAAATCGCACTCCGCGCGGTCGCGTCGTAACTGATGCGGCTTACAAACATTTCGGTTTCGATCCGCCGTTTGTCGAAGAAATCCGGGCAATGGCAAGCTGAGAGTAAAGGTAAAATTGAAAACGGAAAATGGAAAATGAAGAAATTAAATTTCAAACATTTTCCATTTTCCGTTTTTCATTTTTCCTTAATTAACGGGGTTTCCATCAGTATCGAGATAAACGATTGAATTGCCTAAACCTTCGATTTCCTTGAGTTTAGATTCGATCACCGCTTTATCGCCGACGATGACGATTGCCATTCTGTCGGGTGTTAGGTATTTGTTGGCAACGCGATTTACGTCTTCGAGCTTAACAGCGTTAATTTTAGCGATATAATCGTTAAAATAGCTGTCCGGCAGACCGTAAATGACGACGTTTGCAAGCTGTCCGGCGATTTGGTTGGTTGTTTCAAAACCACCGGGAAAACGCCGGATCATACTTTGTTTATTGTATTCGAGTTCGGCTTGCGTTACGGGCATTTCACCGCGAATTCCGTTGAGTTCTTTCATAAATTCAACAACAGATTCTTTCGTAACAGCCGTTTGAACATCGGCACTTGCCGAAAAAGGACCTGCGCCGCGCCGGAAACTGAATCCGGTTCTCGCGCCGTAGGTGTAGCCTTTATCTTCGCGCAGATTCATATTGACGCGGGCGGAAAATTGTCCGCCGAGGATGGAATTCATCACCATCAGCGGAAAATAATCGGGATTATCGCGCGATACGCCGACTTGTCCGATATTGATCACGCTCTGCGCCGCGCCGGGTTTGTCAACGACATAAATCATCGCTTTATCACGTCCTTTATGATTCGGGACGCTGACTGCCGGAATATCGGCTGCTTTCCAATCGGCAAACGCCGTTTCGAGCTTTCCGGTCAAAGTTTTCATCTCAACATCGCCGACCACAATCAGAGTCGAATTATTCGGACGATAAAAGGTTTCATAAAACTTTGATAAATCATCACGTTTTATAGCCTTCATGGTATTTTCGTTAATCGAAATTCCATAAGGATGATCCGCGCCGTAGAGAATTTTGTCATACGCGACACCGGCAATCGCATTCGGATTATCTTTGCGTTGAAGAAGTCCGGTCAGAGTGCGGCGTTGGTATTTAACGAATTCGTCTTCGGGAAATGTCGGATTCAGCGCGACATCTGTAAAAATGTCCAATGCTTTATCAAGATTTCTGGTCAGCGTTTGCATACTGATATTTGATGAATCCCAACCCGAACTTGTATTCAAACTCGCGCCGATTGACTGCCGTTCGTTTGCAAGATCAACCGCCGTGCGTTTTTCCGTGCCGCTGTCGAGCAGATTTGCCGTTACAGATGCCAGACCGCTCATATTTTTCGGATCGGCGGTCGAGCCGGTTTTGACAATCAGATTCATCGAAACCATCGGGAGTTCGGTTTGACGAACGAGCCAAACTTCGAGACCGTTTTTGAGTGTACTCTTTTCAATTCTCGGCAGAGCGAATTTCGGATCGGGTCCGCCTTTCGGCTGAGTGAAACGCCAATCGGAATCGGCTTTTTGCGTTGCGGCTTTGGTTTCGGCTTTTGTTTCCGTCTTGGTTTCCGCCGGTTCGCTAACCGAAGTGGGAAGATTTGCATCCGACTCGGCGACCGATTTTGCCGCGCCTTTACGCGGAACAACCGTCAAAATCAAGCGATTATCTGTCAAATACTTTTGCGCCGCTTTTTGAACATCGGCGGGCGTTACTTTGCGGTAACGGTCAAGGTCTTCCTGGAAAAAATTCGGTTTATTCAGAAAAACGGCGTAACCGTTCATTTGATTGGCTTTTCCGAGAACGGTTTGCAGACTGAAGATTCTCGAAGATTCGATACCGTTTAAAGCGCGGTTCATTTCTTCAGCCGTTGGTGGTTCGTTTTTGATGCGTTCGATTTCGGCGATGATTTCTTTTTCGAGTTCTTCCAGCGAACCGTTCGGACGCGCGGCGGTAGCGACGGCTTGAAACATTCCGCTGATTTCGCGCGTTCCGTGCGAAGCGAAAACCGATTGCGCGATTTGTTTGTCAAAGACGAGCTTGCTTTGCAGACGCGAACCTCTGCCGGAAGACAAAACGCTTGACAAAATATCGAGCGCGGGTTCATCCATCGTATATTGCGGAACGGTGTGCCACGTCATATAAACACGCGGCAATTGAACGCTGTCTTCCATCTGATGCCGCATTGCTTTTGCCAATTTCGGTGCAGGCGGATTCGGTCGCGTAATCTCATTGCCTTTCGGAATCGGCTCGAAATATTTTTTAACTAACTTTTCGGCTTCCTTCGGATCGAAATCTCCGGCAATGACTAAAGACGCGTTATTCGGCACATAATATTGACGGAAAAACGACTGCACATCGTCCATCGAAGCGGCGGATAAATCTTCCAGCGAACCGATCGTCGTCCAATGATATGGGTGATCTTTCGGATACATCAATTCGGAAATTTTCTCGAAAGCCGTTCCGTAAGGCTGATTATCTATGCGTTGGCGGCGTTCGTTTTTCACAACGTCGCGCTGATTGTTAAGTTTTTCCATCGTCATCGCTTCGAGCAGAAATCCCATTCTATCGGATTCGAGCCAGAGCGCGAGTTCGAGAAAATTCGACGGCACGGTTTCAAAATAATTCGTGCGGTCGGCATTAGTCGTGCCGTTGATGCTCGCTCCGGCTTCCTGAAGCGGACCGAAATAATCTTTATCGTAATGTTTTGAACCTTGGAACATCATATGTTCAAAAAGGTGTGCAAAACCGGTTCTTCCCGGTACTTCATTTTTTGAACCGACGTGATACCACAGATTAACGGCGACAATCGGCGTAGATTTATCAACGTGCATAATCACGCGAAGTCCATTTTTCAACTTGATTTCTTTGTAATTAATCGGCGGCAGTTTGTCAGCCTTTTGTCCGAAAACGATAGTCGGCATAATTAAAACAAAGGCGAAGAGAAAAACGAGTGTTCTCTTTAAATTCATCGCAAAAGCTCCTTATTTTTATAATTTATTGTAGTTACAGTTTAGACATTCATTGATACGCAAGGCAAGCCCAAAAGGTTTTCGCTAGATGAATCTTCTGCGATTAAATCAGTCACGTTGCCGCAATTCCTGAATACCGGCAACTTTTAAGCTCAATAATTTCTAAATTCTTGACTTCAATAAAATCAATGATTAAACTCTCATCAACAAAGATGCTTTCCGAAATAAATATATAGACCGATAAAAAAACGAATTTTTAACCTAAAATTAAATTAATTATGTCGAAGGAAAAGGTTCTGAATCAGAGCAATTTCTCAATGATGCTTAAATGGCTGGATAAAGATTTGGATTCAGCCGGAAAAAAATATGAGATGATTCGACATCGCCTCATACAGATTTTCTATGCTCGCGGCTGTCATTTTGCCGAAGACCTCGCCGATGAAACGATCAATCGGGTAATTGCACAAATCGAATCAATTAACGGAAATTATCAGGGAAATCCCGCGCTTTATTTTTATGGAGTTGCCAAAAAAGTGTTTCTCGAAAGCTCGCGAAAGCCTGTGTTTACAGAATTAAAAGATAATATGCCGCAAAGTTTTACCGACACTCAAGAAAGGGAAGTAAATGATCATTGTTTGGAAAAATGTCTGGGAAAGCTTGATTTTGACAAGCGGGAATTTATTCTTGCCTATTATGAAAATGATAAACAGGCAAAAATAGATCAACGCCGGGAAATGCAGAAAGATTTAGAAATCAGTTCGCAAAACCTGCGTCTGCGGGCTTTTCGGATCAGGAATAAATTACAAAAATGCGTTTTCCGATGTGTTGAAGAAAATTTCGGTGAAACGTTTTAGCGAAATTTCGCATAAATAAGCAAGAAAGATTTATAAAATCGCCAATGATTGAAGAAAATAGCGAAAATGCAAAACTCAAAAAATATTTGCTTGGTTTGCTCGAAAGCTACTGCGAACAAATAGAAGAGCGTTTGATGACCGATGACGGCTATTTTCAAGCGTTGCTGATCGAAGAAGATGAACTGATTCGGGAATATGTTGACGGAAATTTAAGCGAAAAAGAAAATTTACAATTTGAAACACATTTTTTGATTTCAGACGAACGCCGCAAAAAACTGCATTTCGTCCGCGCTTTACAAAGAAAGGCTGATGAATTTTTTTCAGATAACAAACCGCAGAAAATAAAAGAAACGGAAAAAATTAAACCGGTAAATTTTTTTACGAGATTTTTTTCCGCGCCGTTTCCCGTTGCCGCCGGCTTTCTGGTCGTCTTTTGTTTATCCGCATTTCTGGTCTGGAATTTTTATCTGCGTTCCGATAATTCCGAACTTGCTTTAGTGTCGCTCAACAAAGCCTTTAAAAACGAACGCCCGCTCGAATCGCGCATTTCCGCTTTTGAATACGCACCGAAAACCGATACACGCGGCGGCGCGGAAGAAAAAATCAATACAATCGAGCTGAATCGCGCCGAAAATCTGATTCTTCAAAACGCGTCCGAAAACGCCAACGCCGAAAACCTCCACGCACTCGGCAGACTTTATCTGGCAAAAAAACAATTCGACGAAGCAACCAAACATCTGGAAAAAAGCGAAAAACTCGCCCCACAAAACGCGCAGATTCAGAACGATTTAGGCGTTGCTTATCTGGAAAAAGCGAAAATGCTCGACAAAGACAAAGGAGCGCAGTTTGAGCTTTACGGAAAAGCGCTAAACAGATTTGAAAAAGCCGCCGCCGAAAATCCGAAATTGTCCGAAGCGAAATTTAACCAGGCACTTGCCTTGCAGATTTATCTTCCGCGACAGGCTGTCAAAGCGTGGCGCGAATATCTGGAACTTGATCCGAATTCGATTTGGGCGGAAGAAGCGCGGCGCAATTTGCAGAAACTCGAATCGCAATATCAAGATAATTTATCATCCGATCAACTCAAAGAGCAGTTTTTTCAAGCCTACGAACAGCGCGACGAGCAGAAGGCGTATGAACTTCTGAGCAAAAATCGTGAAATTATTCTCGGAAACCATCTGGCGCAGAATTTAATAAAATTTTTTCTCGAAGCCGAAGAAAAAGACAGAGAACATTTAATAAATATGCTGAATTTCGCCGGAGAAACCGAAAAGAAAAAATCCGGCGATTTTTTTTTGAGCGACGTTGCCGCGTATTTTACGAAAGTTAAAAAAAACGAAGAATTTCAGTTAAATAAAAGCGCACATAACTTGTTAAATAAGGGTTTTGAATTATGTCTTGCCGGAGATTTCAGCGCGGCTTTGACAAAATTTCAGGAGTCGCAAAAACAATTTTCATCTGTCGGAAATGAGCCGCAAGCAAAAATCGCCGAATATTTCGGCGCATACAGTTTGTTTAATATCAACGAATTGAACAAAGCCAATGAAATCTGGCTCGAAGTCGAAAAATTCAGCGCACGGAAAAAATATAAATGGCTCTATGTTAATGATGTTTATTGGATCGGGCATTATCAAAATATCGCGGAAGAATTTACCAAAGCGTCGGAAACTCTCGAAAAAGGCTTGGCTGTTTCCGAAGAAATCGGCGATTCATTTATGGTGCAGAGATTTTTGAGTACTCTGGCAATCCAAAATTCGCGTATCGGAAAAAAGCAAGACACGCTTAAATACTTGCAAAAATTGTTTGAAGAATCAGCAAAAAACGAATCGAGCCTGCGCCAAAAATGGCGAAATTACAGTTACGCTCTGGAAATTATCGCCGCTTTTGAACTTAAAGAATTTGCCGGATTCGTTGCCGAAGAAAATATTTTAATCGCCGGTGAAACAAAAGAACCTCTGTTTATTGCCGATTCCCGCAATGATGCGGGAATCGTTTTTTACAACAAAGGCGATTTTGAAACGGCCCGCACGCATCTCTCGCAAGTCGCGGAAAAATTGCGCGATGTCAAGGAAAATGCCAGCCGAACATTTTTGGACGGAAGATCAACTCTGGTTTTCGCACATCTGGAAAGAAAAGCGAAAAATTATGAAAAATCCGCCGAATTTTACGAAAAAGCCTTGAATATATTCAGGGAAATCGAAAATAACCCTTACAGCTACGAAACGCAAAAAGGCAGACTTTTAACGCAAATCGAACTCGGAAACGATGCCGAGCTGGAAAAACAAATTCCGCAAATGATCGAAACCGCCGAAAAATACCGCAAGGAAATCTTTGAAGAACAGCAACGGGCGGGCTTTTTCGATTCCGAACAAACGATTTACGATATTGCCGTCGAATACGAATTCAAAAAAGGCGAAACCGAAAAAGCCTATAATTATCTGGAAATATCCAATTCGCGTTCTCTGCTTGATTGGCTCAGCAAGGGCGCAGAAGTGAAAAAACGCGAAAATCAAGAAATTGAAATTTTCCTGAATGAAACGGTTGCGCCGTCTGATTTAACAGAAATCCGCGCCCAAATGCCGGAAAACGTGCAAATCGTGCAATACGCGGTTTTAGAGAAAAAAATCTTGATCTGGCTGATTTCAAAAGAAAAAGCCGAAGTTTTTCCGGTTGAGATTGAAGCAGAAAAACTTAGTGAAAAGGTAAAAACCTACTTGAAACTTTTACCCGATCAAAATGAAGAAAGCCAATATCAGCTGAAGCAAATCTCACGCGAACTTTATGATATTTTGATAAATCCGCTTGCCGGAAAACTCGATGAGAAAAAGGAAATCTGTCTGATTCCGCATAAAATTTTGTTTCATCTGCCTTTCGCCGCGCTCGAAACTTCGGAAGGCGATCCGTTTATCAAAAAGTTTGATGTTTTCTATTCGCCGAGCGCGAATGTTTTTCTGCTCTGCACGAAAAATGCCGGAAATAAAAATAAATTCAGCGAAAACGAAAAGCTTCTAAGCATCGGAAATCCCGCATTCGATAAAACGCAGTTTCCCGATCTGCAAAATCTTCCGGCGGCGGAAACCGAAGCGCGGAAAATTGCCGCATTTTATGATGATACGCAGATTTTAACCGGCGAAAACGCGACAAGAAAAAATCTGCTCGAATCGCTTTCTGATGCCGAAATTTTTCATTTTGCCGGACATTACGTTGTCGAACAAAATTCGCCGCTTTCTTCGAGTTTGATTTTGGCAGAAAGCGATGTTTTATCAAACGCCGATTTGATCGGTAAAAAATTGGAGAAAACAAAATTAGTTATAGTTTCGGCGTGTGATTCAGGTGTTGAAAAATACTACAAAGGCGAAGGCTTGGTCGGTTTATCGCGCACATTTCTAGCCGCCGGAGTTCCGGTCGTCGTGGCAAGTCAATGGAAAGTTGATTCCGATGCCGCCGCCGAACTGATGACGCGCTTTCACAAACTGCGCCGCACCGAAAACCTTCCGACCGCCAAAGCCCTGCGCCGCGCTCAATTAGATTTACTGGAAAATAAAAGATTTGAAAATCCTTATTTCTGGGCGGCTTTTGCTCAAATCGGCGGTTATGCAGAATTTTAATTTTTTGTAATGTTTTACAAGCTGTGTTCAAACTCTTGAATTCCATTAGGAATCGATATATTTATAGCTTGGAGAAAAGCAAATTTCAGCCGAGTTCCGTAGGAACGGCATAAAAATATGCCGTTCCTACGGAACTCGATTCAAGTTATTTGTCTTTTTCTATAGATATCACGCTCCTACGGAGCCTGATTGATGAGTTTTCAAACAAAAAATGTCATTAGTATTTGAAAGCGGTAAATATTCTAAAATTTAAGGAGATAAAAAACGATGGAACAGGCAATTTCGAATGCGAAAGTAAGAATTAAAATGAAAGGATTAGGTATTGCACATTTGAATTCAGGAGTGTGGGAATTTTTGTTTTTGCGTAAAATTAAAAAGCACGAATTAACGGTAATTATAAAGGAATACGGAAAAGACAACAATTGCAGACAAATCGGTCAGCCGATTGTAATAGACGAGGATTTACAAAAATTTGAGATTACAACAACTAATCCGGTGCCGGTTGAAAGTTATCATAAGCCTGCCGGAAGCGGTAATTTTACATTTAATAGCGAAGACCCGAAAGATGCACGTTGGGTCGTCAATTTGAGCGAACTATACGGAGATATCATAAATCCATCAACTGTCAGAATCGAAAAGAGAATAACTGATCGAAAATTGACGTTATTAACAGTTTCTAATGCAAAACTTTACTGCTACGAATTAAGTGAACATTTTTATAAATTTGAAGGAGTTGGGGGGACAAAACTTCCTGTGCTTCGCAATGTGGGATTATGGCTCGGACTCGCCATTGAATTAAATGCCGATAGCGAAACATCGGTTATTATCGGAAATAACCCAATACCTCTCAAAAATCATAATACTTTGGACTATTATGAAATTGAAGTCAATAATGATTGTTATCCTTGTGACTTAGATCAAATTGATTTTCATCACTATTTCCGCGAGTTTGTTGTGGATTATCGGATTAATCAAAGTGGACCGTTTAATTTTGACGGAAGCCTTGCAATAATTGAACGAAACGAAAAAAATGCAAAAGCATTTTTGGGCGGTAGAGTAGATTGCCATCTGGTGCAAATTTCTAAAATTGCCGATGAAAAAGGAAAGGTAAGATCGAGTTTGGCAGAATTACTTTAAAATTAAAAAGAGGCGAAATTTGATTTCGCCTCTTTTTCGTTAAACCTTGGCAATTGCAACAATTCCCGTGCGGTCGGAAACGACTACGCCGCCGGGTTTTTCTTTGGTGATGGCGATCATTTTGGGGGCTTTTACTTGCAATTTGGCATCCATCGGGATAATTACTTCTCCGGCTTGATTGACATCGAAGATACCGCCGTCAATCGGATATTTGTCATCTTGTTCGCCGTCGAAAATCCAGATTTGATAGGTTTCTTTATTCGGATCGTTGACGGGCAGACCACGCAGGCGCAGGAAACCTTTTTGCTCGGAATTGCTCCAGACGACATCGCCTTGAATTTCAGCCGCCGCTTTCGGATCGGCTTTGGCAATTTCCAATTTAACCATATCTTTAACCGAAGCGAGAAGCTGTTCGCGTTTTTGTGCATCAGTTAATTGCGGAGTCGGCGTTTGAATAACCTCCGGTTTTTTGGCAACATCCGGCTGCGTCTGAAATCTTGTTAAATACAGATTTACCGCCAGAGCAACACAGGCAAATGCCGCGATGCCCCAACCGAGCGATTGCCAGAAGGAAGTTTTCGGCTCATCGCTGATATTATTAACCGTTGAGAGCTGACCGCTTGTTTGACTGTCGCGCGGCGCAAAACTTATTGTTTCTTGCTTTTCTTCGATTGATTCATAAAATTCATCAGCACTTGCCAGAATTTTTGAACGCAGATGCGCGGGCATTTCTTCGCTCACGTCAATCGCCGAGAGATTTATCGCGGCGGCGGCAAATTCAAAAGAATCATCGTCTTTCCATTCGGGAAAGGCTTCTTCAAGTTCTTTTAACTGCTCCGACTCAGTTGCATCTAAGCCCGAAACTGCTTTTTTACAAAGGAGATCAAGCAATTTTTCTTCAGTTAAATTTTTCATGCTGATACCTCCTTCATATTTCCTGAATTTCCTAAATTTAAAATCTCGCGCATTTGCACTAACCCGCGCCGGATATGTGTTTTTACAGTGCCGAGCGGCATATCCAGCGCGTCGGCGATTTCCTGATGCGAACAGCCCTGAACAATAGATAAATAAATAGCTTTTCTTTGTTCGGGACGTAATTCTTTCATCGCTTTGGCGGCTTCTTTCGCTTCGAGGCACGTCAGAATGTCTTCGCTGGAGTCTTTTGAAGGCTCGTGCAGAGTGTCTTCTAATGAATCAATATCGGGCTGGCGGGTTACTTTTCGCAATCTGTCAATCAAGCGTCGGCGAGCAATCATTGCGATAAATGTTGTTTCCGAAGCCTGCGCTTCGTCAAAGCGTCCGGCATTTTTCCAAATATCAATAAAAATTTCCTGAACCGCATCTTCTGCGTCAGACGTGCTTCGACACATTCGCCGTGCTAATGACCAAACAAGACCGCTGTATTTGTCCAGACAATCTTGAACGGCGTTTTTATCTCCGTCAGCAATACGTTGTAGGATAACTTGAGTCACAAACTTTATTCTCTCTTAGATTAGGTTAAAGATTTAAGTTATCTCATTATAAAGAGTTTTGCCAATTTAGCAAAAACAAGAATGCGTCCGGTAAATTTTAATTTTCAACATAACAGCTTTAAATAGTCCAACAATACATATTCAAAATGAAATTTAAGTAGTATTTTTACTTAATCGTTAAAATCTGTTTTCGGATAAAAACAATGTTTTTATCAACTGTTATATTATTCGGGCAGCTCTTTAAATTAGATTCAAAATAAAGAAATTTATCTGGAATGATAAATTTTTGAAATGATAAAAACAGCAAAAAGCGTCAAAGTCGAAGCGGCGGAAATCAGACAGAATTGACAAAACGCACCAATTACAAAAGCCTGCAGATAAATCAGGTAAATAGTGAAAACTGTCATTACGCTGACCAAACCGCCGAAAAGTGTCCACATCGAGCGGTTTCCATACGCCGCCAGAACTGCTAGAGAAAAAGCCAGAAAATACGCCGCCGCGCCGAAAGCGGCAGTCGGAATACCGAGTATTTCGGCGTATTCACTCGTTAAAACCTTTTCACAACCCGAAACCAAATTGCACGGAATTGGCTCGTCCGTAAAATGCTGAATCGTCAGATAAACCGAATCCGCCACACCGAGCAAAGCGACGACCGCCGCCAAAATCGGGAGTTTTGAAATAAAATTTCCGCTCTGATTGATTACATTTTCAGACATAATTCATCTACTTTCCCGCTGCGGGCTGACCTTGACCGTCGGCTTTTTGCAGTTCGGAATCAATAATTTGGCGCATTCCTTCGACCGTCATTTGATTAAACGAGATCGGCATACCATTGATATAGACCGTCGGAGTTGAGCGAACTTGCAGAGAATTTCCACGTTTCATATCTTCCTCTACGCGTCGTTTTGCCGGAAGTCCTAAAAAATCGGCTTCAAATTTTGCTACGTCCAGACCGATTTGTCGGGCGTATTCGGAAAATAATTTACGATGATCGGTTGAAGCTGACCATTCGGCTTGTTTTGTAAAAAGAAGATTCTGCATATCCCAAAACTTGTTTTGCATACCGGCGGCTTCCGTCGCAACCGACGCATCAAAAGATTTCGGATGCACTTGGGTCAGCGGAAAATGGCGAAAAACAAACTTAATCCGGTTATTGTAAATCGAAGCTATTTGTTTTAAAACAGGATTTTTGGTGGCACACGCGCCGCACTGAAAATCGGCAAATTCTTCAACCGTAACGCTTGCCGTCTGCGAACCCAAAATATACGGCGGCTGTGCCCCGGCAGATGCGCGGTTATAAATATCCAAAGCATTCGGTGTATTATTATTGACCGCGCTTTTGTTCGCCGTAGAAGTCGGGGTTGTTTTCGACGAAGAATAAAACCACCAGCCGGCGATTATTACAAGTAGAAAAACCGCCCCGATAATTATCAAAGGATTTCCGCTGCTGTTATTTTTTTGATTTTGCATTTTTTGTTTAAATTATAACTTTTCGCCGCTGCCGTCCGACGCGGCGTTCTTCTAAAATTTCAATTGTTTCTTTAACCTTCGTATAAATTCCGTCGGAATCCAAACCGTACTTGGCGAGCAGAAGCTTAGCATCACCGTGCGTAATTATTCGATCGGGAACACCCATTCTCACTACTTTTATGCTGTCAAGCATCGAATTTTCTTCCAAAAGTTCCATCACGGCAGAACCGAATCCGCCAGCTAAGTAGGCTTCTTCAACCGTAACGATCAAACGCTTGGTTTGCGCCAGCGCGAGTATTAATTCCGAATCAAGAGGTTTGACGAAACGCGCATTGACAACGGTTGCCTCGATTCCGTCTTTTTCCAAAATCTCAGCGGCTTCCATTGCCGGATAAACCATCGAACCGTAAGCAATAATCGCCACATCGCCCGCCGAATCGCGCAGAAGTTCGGCTTTTCCAATTTCCAGTTCTTTGGATTTTTCCGAAATATCAACGCCTTGCCCCGCGCCTCTCGGATAACGGATCGCCGCCGGACCTTCGTGTTCGACTGCCGTTAAAAGCATATCGCGCATTTCGGCTTCGTCCTTCGGAGCCATCAGAGTTATATTCGGATAACCGCGAAGATACGCAATATCTAAAAGCCCGTGATGCGTCGGACCGTCCGCGCCGACGATTCCGGCTCTGTCCATTGCAAAGGTAACATTTAAATCCTGAAGACAAACGTCGTGAATGATCTGATCGAAACCGCGCTGCAAAAATGTTGAATAAATCGCCGCGACGGGTTTTAATCCTTCGCAAGCCATTCCCGCACAAAAGGTTACGGCGTGCTGTTCGGCAATTCCGACATCGAAAGCGCGTTCGGGAAATTTGTCCAAAATTATATCAACGCCTGTCCCGTCCGGCATCGCCGCCGTTAAGGCGACGATTTTTTCGTCGCTTTCCATCAATTCGCACATCGTTTCGCCGAAAATCTGCGTGTAGGATTTCGGTGCGGAACTGCTCGATTTTATGGCTTTTCCGGTTTTCAAATCAAAAGGTCCGGTCGCGTGCCACGCATAATAATTTTCCTCGCGCGAAGGATAACCTTTGCCTTTCGTCGTCAAAGCGTGGACAATTACGGGACCGTCTTCAACCTTTTTCGCTTCTTCCAGAGCGCGAATAAGCATCGGAACATTATGTCCGTCAACATAGCCGATATACTTAAATCCGAGTTCATTGACTAATGCTCCGGGCAAAACCGCCGCCGCAATCGCATCTTTGACGGTTTTTGCGGCACGTCGCAAACTATGTCCGAAACCCGGAACGGATTCGAGAGTTTCGCCGATCTCTTCCTTTAAATGATGATAGCTCTGCGCTTCTTTAATTCGATTTAAATAACGCGTCAACGCGCCGACCGCCGGAGCGATTGACATATCGTTGTCGTTGAGCAAAACGATAAGTTTTGTTTTCAAATGTCCGGCTTGATTGATCGCTTCCATCGCCATTCCGCCGGCGAGAGATGAATCGCCGATCAGGGCGCAGACGTGAAAATTTTTGTCTTGTTTATCGCGGGCGATTGCCATCCCCAAAGCGGCGGAAAGCGACGTCGAAGCGTGTCCCGCGCCGAATGTGTCATATTCCGATTCGTCGCGGCGCAGAAAAGGCGAAAGCCCGCCGTATTGTTTGATCGTTTCCATCCGGTCTCGTCTGCCCGTCAAAATCTTGTGCGCGTAAGCCTGATGACCGACATCCCAGACGAGTTTATCGTTTGGCGTATCGAAAACGTAGTGCATCGCCACGGCGAGTTCGACCGCGCCGAGCGATGCGCCTGTGTGTCCGCCGACACGCGAACAGGTTTCGATAATAAACGCGCGAACCTCGTCGGCGACTTCCTGTAAATCTTCAATTTTGAGTTGGCGCAGATCCGCCGGTGAATTTATTTCGGATAAAAATCTCATGTAGTATTTCCCGTTTGAAGCAATAACTCCAAATTCCGCATTTTAACTTGCTGAAACGTATTTGTTAAATGCCGAATCCGATTTGATTTTACAACAAAACCCGAAATTTACATTTCTTTACACGGAAAAACGAAAATAATTTCGACTTAAAAACTTTTT
>JBGTIH010000071.1:0-20367 GCA_041745765.1 Pyrinomonadaceae bacterium
TCCGGTAATCAAAAAATTATCTGAAAAAAGAATGGAGTAAAGTTATGAATTTTAATTTTGTAGAATCAATCGGGGCTTTAGAAAAGGAGCAGAAAAATTATTTTTACGAATTGTTCGCGCATTTTTTAACCGTTTCGATGCGCGGCATTTTGTTTTTTGAAGGAATTCCCGAAGATGAACGAATCGAGCGGGCAAAATGGCTCAATGAAATCTCGCATCGAATTACCTACAAGGTTTTCTTTTTGCAGAAAGGCAGAACGGATTACTCGGAAGTGGAGATCTGGGAAATGATTCAGCAAAACGCAGAAAAACACCCGAAAACGCTGGAAGATGTAACGGCGGCAATCGATTTAAGTTATGGCTACGTTTTGGATAATGAAAGCGAATCCGCGCAAGTCATTGCCGCTTAAGTTTTAATGTTGCCGTATTGCCGCCTTCATTTCTTCGACGGCGCGATAGAGTCCGATAAAAACGGCGCGGGAAATGATATTGTGTCCGATATTGAATTCCGTGATCTCGGAGATTTGCGCGAGTGCGCCGACGTTTCGATAGGTCAGCCCGTGTCCGGCGGCGACTTTTAAGCCGAGCTCTCCGGCGTGCGAAGCGGCGGAATCAATGCGTTTGATTTCCTGCGCGGCACGCATCGCGCCTTCGCCGTGCGACGATCTTGCGCCGAGCGTCAATTCGGCGTAGTCGCCCGTGCAGAGTTCGACCTGCTGTGCGCCGATGTGCTGTGCGGCTTCGATCTGTTCTTTGACCGGATCGAGAAAAATGCTGACGAAAATGCCAGCATCGCGCAATTGTTTGACCGCTTCGCCGACGATCGAAAGATTTTTCAAAACATCCAAACCGCCTTCGGTCGTAACTTCGTTCGGTTTTTCCGGCACGAGCGAAACCGCGTCGGGTTTTGTCTCAAGCGCGATCCGCATCATTTCATCGGTCGCTGCCATTTCGACGTTTAAGTAGGTCGTCACGACATCGCGCAACAGTTCGATGTCGCGGTCTTGAATATGCCGGCGGTCGCCGCGCAGGTGAACGGTGATTCCGTCCGCGCCCGCTTGTTCGCAGACGACGGCGGCGGCAATAATGCTCGGCTCGATTGTTTTGCGCGCTTCACGGATGGTGGCAACGTGATCTATATTGACATTTAATTTTGCGGTCATAATTATTAAAATTATTTCAATAAAGCACGAAGCGCAAGTGACGGAAATATTAGCTATCTGCTAAAACTTTTTTATCGGATTTATTAATTTCTGCTTTTTGTTTTTCGCTCAAATCATAAACGCCGCGTTTGGCATTTCTGCGAATCAGGCGGACTTCGTTGAACATTCTCTGTGAATCGCGAAAAACATTGACCTTTGTGCGTTCGTCGTGATCCCAATGGACAGGGATTTCGTTTAATTTCAAGCCGTGCAGATTCGCTACATAAAGAAATTCGACATCGAAACCGAATCGTTCTATCTGCATTACGCTCAGCAACGGACGAAATGCGCGCATATTAAACGCTTTGAAACCGCACTGCGTATCCCAGAAAGGCAAACCCGTCAGCATTCGCACGATAAAATTAAAAACCTTTCCGCCCTGTTCGCGCCGCCACGGTTGATGAACGCCGATCAAAGTTCGGTCGAGTGCGCGTGAGCCGAATGTTATGTCGTATTCGCCGTTCTGAATCGGCGCGACGAGTTTCGACAATTCCGAGATCGGCGTGGAAAGATCGGCATCGCTGAAAAGCGCAATGTCGGCGTGTGCCGCTTCGAGTCCGGTTTTAACGGCAAAGCCTTTGCCGCGATTTTTTTCGTAGCGAATCACATTTGAAGGAATTTCCGGGAATTCGGCGCACGCTTTTTCGGCTGTTTCCGCCGTTTGATCTTTCGAGCCGTCGTCAACAACAATCAGTTCGGCATTCAGCTTTTCGCTTTCGATATATTGAAGAATCCGGCGCACCGAACCGCCGAGCCGATCCTGTTCTTCATACGCCGGAATAATGATAGAAAGAGTTGGTTTCATTTGACAAAAATGTAATGTTAAATTTTTGTTTGCAAAAAGTAAATCAGCAGCGGAATTTTTAACGAAAATTAACTAAACGACAACCGGAAACTGCGTTTTTGCAACTAATTTATGATATAGTCTTAATCGTTTGGAGAAGTTTTTTATGAGCAAAAGATTCGGCATTGCCGCTATTTTATTAGTTGTATTCGGCGCGGTTTTAGGCGGTTTTTTTGGTAAATTACCCGTAAAATCTTCGGCGGATACGACACTTACGCCAAATAGTATAATTGCGGATTACCGCGAAGCCCTCGAAATTGTCGAGACGAATTACGTCGGAAAAGTAGATCACGAAAAAGTTGCCGAAAGCACGATTCAAAGTATGCTTTGGACGCTCGATCCGCATTCGGCGTTTTTTACGCGCGAGCAATTTCGCAAACTTTACGAGGAACAAGCCTCACAGTTTTACGGCATCGGTGTTTCGATTTTGCAACAGCGCGACGGCGTTTATGTGCAGTCGGTTATTCCGAATACGCCCGCCGATAAAGCCGGTATCAAATACGGCGACCGTTTTCTCGAAGTCGAAGGCAAAGATGCCAAGGATTGGTCGAGCGCGGAAGTTTCCAGAAATGTGCGCGGCGAACGCGGAACTCCGGTCAATGTCAAGATCGAACGCGCCGGCAGCAAAGAGCCGGTTGATTTTACAATCGTGCGCGGCGGCGTTCCGCTGCCTTCGGTGCGCAATTATTTTATGCTCAATCCCGAAATCGGCTACGTCGGTTTGACGGGCGGTTTTCAGGAAACGACTTCCGCAGAACTCAAACAGGCGATTGCCGATCTGAAAAAACAGGGAATGAAAAGCCTCGTGCTTGATCTGCGCGGAAATCCGGGCGGATTGCTCCAGCAGGCAAGAGAAGTCGTCGGCGAATTCGTGCCGAAAGGTCAGACGGTCGTTTCGGTCAAAGGTCGCACGCAGTATTCGCGTTCGGAAGAACTCAAAACAATCGGCGGCGATCCCGAAAAATTTCCGGTCGTCGTGATGATTAACGGCGGTTCGGCTTCGGCTTCGGAAATCGTCGCGGGCGCGATGCAGGATTACGGTCGCGGAGTCGTCGTCGGCAGCGAGAGCTTCGGCAAAGGTCTGGTGCAGAGAGTTTTTCCGATGCCTTTCGGAACGGGAATGACTCTGACCACCGCGAGATATTATACGCCTTACGGTCGTTCGCTCCAGCGCGATTATTCGAGCGGTTCGATCTATGATTATTACACGCACAACGGCGAAAATGAGGAAGAAGGCTCGGAAAAAACTACGGAAGCCAAACCGAAACCGGCAGGTGTTCCGGTAAAAACCGCGGGCGGCAGAATTTTCTACGGCGGACGCGGCATCGAACCCGATTTCAAAGCACCGCCGCTCGCCTTTACGCCGTTGCGGGCGCGGATCAATCAAGAAGCGTTTTTCTTCGTTCGCCAATTGGTCGCCGGAAAGATCAAAGGTTTTGAAAACTACAAGGTTGATAAACAAAATTATAAACAGACGGTTGCGCCGAATGAATTTCAAATCAGCGATGCTCTGGTCGAATCTTTCCGCGCCTTTGCCGTGCAGGATGTAAAAAGCGGTTTATCGGCGGAAAATATCAACAGTCAGCTCGATTACGCCAAAGCGCGGCTTCGTGAAGAAATTGCGACCGCCAATAATTCGAGCGAAGCCGGACAGCAGGTTCTGCTCGAAAACGATCCGCAGGTTCTCAAGGCGATTGATGCAATGGTCGAGGCTAAGAAACTTTTGGAACTAAATCTGACGCGGTTGTAATTTGTCAGGTTAAATCGAAAAGGCTTTCGCGGTATATCTTGCGAAAGCCTTCTTTATTTTTTCTTGAAGTAAAATTCTAACGATCCTTCATTTTTTGTTCGATCACGCCTTGAAGACGGGCTTCAGGGAAGGATTTTTGCAAATCTAAGGCTTCGTCAACATAAGTAAAGTTTATCGTCCAGGTGCCGTCGTTGTTACGAACCAATAAATAAGAATAAAGCGGCTGTTCTAAAAGCGCATAGCCTTTTCCGGCTCTGATCTTTGAATTTCCGATTTCCTGACCGATAAATTTGTCGTCTTCGATAATCCGTCCGGTCGAAACACTTAATCTTTCTTCTTTGACATATTTTCTCATGCCGAATCTGAATTGGGCGGCAACTATGTCGGCATCGGCGATATTATCAACGATTTGCAATGAGCCGGTTTGAGCGGCGTTTTCACTATTCCATTTTTCAACCCATTTAGTAAAATCTTTAGCAAATTTTTTATTATGTTTGATCGAAAGATAGATTTTTAAGGTTTGATTTGTCGGGAAATCTTTGCTTTTATCAACGAATACGGGGATGGAGTCGGGGAGATTGACTTCCTTTTTCAGTTGTTTTAATTCATTGGTCGTTGTTTGAGCGTAAATTCCGAACGAAGCTGTTAGCGTAAATACTATTACCCAAATAAATTTTTTCATTTGTTTTGATCTCCTGCAACGCAAAATTTTTCGGGGAAAGAATTGTTTTTTTACAATAATTTCAATTAAACCTGAAACGCATCTGAAAAGCAAATTTATTTAAAGATTTGTCATTTCCTGCATCGCTAAGGTTTTAAAGAATAAAAAAGTATGGTAGTGAGGAATAAAACTACAAGTCAGTCAAAGTAAAACCAAGTAAGCCGAAAAAAAATTATTAATCGCAATTTTGTAAATTACAATTAACATTTTATCATTATCCTTTTTACTATTATGTATAAACAAATAGGAATTTTAACAGGCGGCGGCGATGCTCCTGGACTTAATGCGGTGATTCGGGCGGTCGTACGAACGGCAACCGGCAAATTCGGTATGAAGTGCATCGGCATCGAAGACAGTTTTGAAGGAATTCTGGGGGAAACTCAACTAACGAAATTAACGCCGCGAACGGTCAGCGGAATTTTGCCGCGCGGCGGAACAATTCTCGGCACGAGAAATAAAGGAAGTTTCTGCAAGATCGTTGACGGGAAATTGATCATTCCCGAAATGCCGATTGACGAGGCTCTGGCGAATCTCAAAAAACACGAGGTCGAGGCTCTGGTCGTCATCGGCGGCGAAGGAACGCTGGCAATCGCCGAGAAATTTCATCAGCGCGGCTTTCCGGTCGTCGGCGTGCCGAAAACGATTGACAACGATTTATCGGCAACCGAATTGACGTTCGGATTTATGACGGCGATTGATATTGCCACCGAAGCTCTCGACCGTCTGCACACGACCGCCGCTTCGCACGACCGCGTGATGATTTTGGAAGTAATGGGACGCAATACGGGCTGGATCGCGCTTCACGCCGGATTAGCCGGAAGTGCGGATGTGATCTTAATTCCTGAAATCCCGTATTCATTTGAAGCCGTGGTTAAAAAGATCAACGCACGCGAAAAAGCCGGTTCGAAATTTACGAATATTGTCGTCGCCGAAGGCTCTTGCGAAGTCGGGCAAGGCGAATTATATCTTGATAATAAAGAGTTAAGATTAGGGGGTGTCGGTGATTATGTCAGTAAAAAGGTTGAGGAATTGACCGGCAAAGAAGCCCGCTGCGTCGTTCTCGGGCATCTTCAGCGCGGCGGCAGTCCGAATGCGTTTGACAGAATGCTCGGAACAAATTTCGGCGCGTGCGCGGTGCGTGCGCTAGTCGAAGGCAAACTCGGCAAGATGGTCGCATTGCAGTCGAACAGAGTGACAACTGTGCCGCTGTCCGAAGCAATTGCCAACATCAAGACCGTCAATGTTGAAGGGCAACTTGTTCGCACGGCGCGCGACATCGGCATTTCATTTGCCGCTCCGCTTGGGCGGAATAATCAATAACAAAAGAGAAAATTAAATATGCCGGCAGAAAATTTTCGGAAAACTTCTGTCATTGGTAAAATATTGACCTTAAACATTAAATATTATGGAAGCAATCAGAAAAAAAATTCAAGAAGAATTAGATGGTTTGGAAGAAGAAATGCACTTTACGCTGCCGAAGGAAATTCAAAAGGCGCGTGAATTCGGCGATTTGCGGGAAAATGCCGAATACAAAGCCGCGCTTGAACGGCAATCTATGGTTTCAGCCCGAATCGGACAGTTACGCAAGCGTTTGAGCGAATTGAAAGACGTTGATTTGTCAAAAATTCCGACCGATACTGCGGCGTATGGTTCAAAGGTTTTCTTATATGATCTCGACCGTGATGTCGAAGTTACATATAAACTCGTAACCAGCGAAGAAAGTGATCCCGATAACGGTCTGATTTCAACTGTTTCGCCAATCGGACAAGCCTTGATGGGCAAAGAACAAGGCGACGAAGTTACGGTCAGAACTGAACAGGGCTTGCGAAAATTCGAGATTTCCAAACTTTTTACGATTCACGATAAACAGGAATAGAGTACAGTGTCCCGAGTCCAATGTCTTTTGGTTTCTTTGGACTTCAGGCTTTGGACTTGGGACTTGGGACTTGGGACTAACTTTATGTTTGGTGCAAGTATCGGAAAAGGCACGATGCGGATCATCAATGCGATGGTGCGCTGGCTGGCATTCGGCGGTGTAAATCCAAATGTTTTAACGGTTATCGGCGTAATGATAAATATCGGCTGCGGAGTACTTTTCGGCTTCGGCGAGTTTTTCTGGGCGGGAATCGTTTTAATTATCGCCAATCTTTTCGATATGCTCGACGGAAATGTCGCCAGACTTTCCGGCAGAGTTACAAAATTCGGCGGATTTTTGGATTCATCGCTCGACCGCGTTTCCGATATGGTCGTCTTTTTGGGCATTATCGCTTTTTATGCCAGCAACAGACCGCAGCATTCGCTTCTGAATACAATCTTAGCCGGCGTGGCAATGATGTTTTCGGTAATGGTCAGCTACACGACGGCGCGTTCCGAAGGAATGGGCGTTAAGGCGAACGTCGGTTTTTTACAACGCCCCGAGCGCGTTGTGCTACTAATCATCGGAGCATTATCAACCTGGGATTGGAATTCCGATTTCTTTTTATTTAACCGGATGCCGCAGGTTTTGTGGATTTTAGCACTCGGTTCGCTTTGGACATTTATTCATCGAATGTTTTATATCTGGAAGGAATTCAAAAAGATGGAACAGGCTCAGGTTGAGCCGTAACTTATTATGATTGAATGGCTTTTTTCATTTTGGACTTCATTCTGGGAATCATTGACTTGGGGAAGAGTTTTGATTGGCATCGGGACTTTCGTTATTACCTTTACCGTTAGTCTGGTTATCGTCGGGATTGTAATGGTCAAACTTCCTGAGAATTATTTCAGCCCGAGCTATACACAGGAATTTATGCCGGGAAAACCCTGGTATTTACGCTGGAGTGCGGTAATCCTGAAAAATCTGGTGGGTGCTTTTTTGATTTTGCTCGGTATCGTTTTGTCGCTTCCGGGCGTTCCGGGACAAGGGCTTTTAACAATTCTGCTTGGATTGATTATGATAGATATTCCGGGCAAGCGTCCGCTCGAAGCGCGGATTATCCAGCGTCCGGCGGTTTTGGCAACGATCAATAATTTACGTGCGCGATATAAAAAACCTCCGCTTAAAATGGATTAATATGGGAATTTTTGACATTTTTCAGAAGAAGAAACAAATTGATTTAGAAACTCAGTATCGTGAAAATTTGCAACGCAACGGACGCATCACCGACGGGGAAATAATTGACAACGAAATTTCGGAAACCGGCGAAACTATTGTTTATTATATTTACAGCGTGCAGGGCGCGGATTTTGAATCAAGCGAAGTCTTAAGTGAAGAGCAGGCAAATGAGCCGCTGAAATACGCTCCCGGCGCAAGCATCGGCGTGCGCTACGACCCGAAACATCATGGAAGTTCGATTTTAGTATAAGTTCAAAGTTCAAAGTTTCAAGTTCAAAGTTAGAAATAATATAAACTTTGAACTTTGAACTTTGAACTTTGAACTTTGAAATATATGTTCAAAAAAATTCTAATCGCTAATCGCGGAGAAATCGCCGTTCGGGTGATTCGTGCTTGCCGTGATATGCGGATAAAAACGGTCGCAGTTTATTCGGAAGCGGATAAAGACGCGCTGCACGTGCGAATGGCAGACGAAGCCTATTTTATCGGTGCGCCGCCGTCGAATGAAAGTTATCTGCGCTGGGGAAAAATCATCGAAGTCGCGAAAAAATCCGGAGCGGAAGCAATTCATCCGGGTTACGGATTTTTATCGGAAAACGCCGAATTTGTCCGCGAAGTTACAAAGCAAGGCATCGTTTTCATCGGACCTTCGCCGGAAGCGATGGAGGGAATGGGTGGAAAAATGTCGGCGCGGAAAATTGCGATTGAAGCCGATGTTCCGGTTGTTCCCGGCACGACCGAACCTTTAGAATCTGCCGAAGAAGCGATTGAAGTCGCGAAAAAATACGGTTTTCCGGTAATGCTCAAAGCGTCCGCCGGCGGCGGGGGTAAAGGAATGCGGTTTGTCGAAACAGAAGCGGAATTGAAGAATGCACTCGAAGCCGCGCAATCGGAAGCACTCGCAAGTTTTGGTGATTCAGCGGTTTACGTTGAAAAAGCGATTGTCTGCCCGCGTCATATCGAGATTCAGATTTTTTCCGATAAACACGGCAATCACGTTCATTTGGGCGAACGCGAATGTTCGATTCAGCGGCGGCATCAAAAGGTCGTCGAAGAATGTCCTTCGCCGATAAATTCTCCCGAATTACGTGCGCAAATGGGCGAAGCGGCGATTAAAGTTGCGCGAGCCGTAAATTATGTCGGCGCGGGAACGGTCGAATTTCTCGTTTCGGACGTTGATCGGTCATTTTATTTTCTCGAAATGAACACGCGCTTGCAGGTCGAACATCCCGTTACCGAATTAGTTACCGGAATTGATCTGGTGCGCGAGCAAATTTTAGTGGCAAGCGGCGAAAAACTTTCTTTTACGCAGGAAGATATTTCGTGGAATACGCACGCTATCGAATGTCGCGTTTATGCCGAAGACCCGGAAAATAATTTTCTGCCGTCACCGGGACGCATTACGCGTCTGAGAGTTCCGCAAGGCAACGGAGTGCGCGATGACGGCGGAATTTATGAAGGTGCGGAGGTTTCGATCTATTATGATCCGATGATCTCAAAACTCGCCTGTTACGGCAAAACACGCGAAGAAGCGATTGACCGCTTGCGCCGCGCACTTAAAGAATACGAAGTCGGCGGAATCAAAACGACTTTGCCGTTTTTCCGCGAAATCGTCGAAGACGAAGAATTTATTGAAGGAAAACTCGACACAGGTTTTATCGAACGGTTTAATCAACGCAAAAAAGCAAAGGAAATTGACGAGATCTCAAAAGATTTGGCTCTGATCGCTGCCGCTTTGACTTTTAGTGATAAACAAAAATCTACGATAAACAAAACAAATGTCGTGGAAAACACGCCGAGCCGTTGGGCAATCGCCGGACGCGCCGCCGTTCATCGAAATCGTCTTTAAATTTTAATTGATTTTATTCGTAAAGCCGACGGTCAGAGATCATCGGCTTTACGATTATTTTTTTCATGTAGAATCGGGATATTTTATCGAACTAAAACCAAATTACGGCTTTTTCGGAGTCGGGCTTGGTTTTGGTGTCGGAGAATCATCAATAATTTCCTCATCGCCCAAAATTTCCACCGAACTTCTTCCTTGCGCGTAATCGGTATATTGCACACGAATTTTGAGTTTTACGACAAAACCGCTGTCAAAAACGAGTTCATCATCCGAAGAAGAATATGACGGAAACCAGAATTTACCGTCAACATTTTCGCGCCACGTTTCGACAATCGGAAACTTATTATCTTTTTGATCGGGAACGGCTTTTCCTTTGGATTTAACGATCATCAAATCCCGCTCATCAACCCAAAGTCTGCCCTGAAAAAGTCTCTGCTTTGTTCTTCGCGGATTCGGCATAACTTTTGGCGAAACATCGAAAACGTGGAGATTAAGATCATCAATTTTTTCCTTGCCGAGATAATTAAAATTATAAAGTGGAACTTCCGAAGACTTTATCGCAAACGGATTGATGCCGCCGAGATCGTCCAAATCTTCGGGTGTAACTCTGATGTCGCGCAGAGTTGAAACCGGTGCAAATTCGATTCTTTCAAACCTTTTGCCGTCTGGATTAAAAGTCATAAAAGAATCGCGACGGTATGTTCCCGAAATTTGTCCGCCTAAACCGATGGTTTGAATCGTCGCTTTACGCCGGAAAACATATTCGGACAGAGCAAACCGAAAAGAATCTTCATTATCGGACATTTTTTTGATAATGTTATCAATTTCCGCCTGACTTAAATTGGTCTTGACAATATTCGATGAGGTTTGGGCAATACCCGTAAATGCCGCGAAACATAAAATTATCAAACTTAAAATAATCGTTTTTCTGCTTTTCATCTGTGTAATTTCCTTTTTGATTGAAACTCTTTAAAAAGATGCGAAAAGTCCCGCAAAAGTTTGAAATAAACTTTCGGCTTTTGTGCTTCACGGCATAAAACAACGCGAAACGATATTTATGATGTGAATCAAAAGTAGAAAAGTGAATTCACCGTTGGTTTTTCAGCCTGTTTTAACAGGCTTTCCGCGCTTCGCGGCACTTAGCCTCGTCATTTAGGCGCGGATCGGTTCGGCAAATTGCACAAAAGGGCGTTTAACGTCCTTTCTAACGGCTTGAGCCGAACCGTTAAATTACTCAAGCGTAAAAAGGACGTTAAAACGCCCTTTCAGTATTAGAAACAGATCGATCCGCGCCATAAATGGACGCGGCTAAAACGTGCGCGGACGAACGAAAGCCTGTTAAAACAGGCTGAAAGAATGAAAACAAGCTGATATTCTACTATTGATTCACATTTATGTTTAAATAAAAACCGTTTCGCGTCTTGGGTAAAAAAAAAATTACTTATTTATTTTGCCGGATTGAACACTGTCGGGCGACTCAAATTAGAGAATTTGTCAATTATTTTCTTCTTCGTGAAAATGCGATTGTTCCTTTGTGGATTATTTCTTTATTTCAAATAATCTTTATTGATGTTGAATTCCTCGCGTTCGCTTCAAGCTCAAACCATCATTTTCAATTATAGAAACTAATTTATACCCGTTTTTGTATAAATTGTCCGTTAAAGTTTTCCGCGCAATTATACGCGCTTTTTCCGCGCCGTTTCTCAAAATTTGATTGGATTAAATGTTTTAAGCTAAAACCATTTCCGGCAGTTCAATTTCAATATGTGTAAGAATGTCATCGCTGGAGATTTCATTTGTATTTTCGATATAGTAATTCAAAGATTTCGGGCTTGGAAAAGATTCGCCGTCTTCCAACAATCCCTCGATGTGAAATTCCAGAGCTTCTTTCATATTTGAAATAGTTTCTTCGACGGTTTTTCCGGTTGAAACACAACCCGAAACATCCGGAGAATAAGCCGAAAAATTATTTTCGCCCTTTTCGATGACAACTAAAAATTTACTGTTCATTTACTTAAAACCTCAAAATTTATTTTAATCCAGCCTGCTTTAAAATGCTATTTTCTGTTTTCGGGTGCAAATCATCTTTCGGATGTCCAGCAATCGTCACTGTTCCGCTTTTTGCCGGATGTTTATATTGACGATGACTTCCTCGGGTTCGCTTCAAACTCCAACCGTCATCTTCAATCAATTTGATTATTTCCCGGACTTTCATAGAGGCTAATTTATACCCGTTTTTGTATAAACGTCCGTCAAAGTTTCCCGCGCAATTGCACGCGCTTTTTCTGCGCCGTTTTTGAGAATTGCTTTTAAATCTTCGTCCGAATAATCTTTAACGCGCTGTTGAAACGGTTTGAGGAATTCGATAACGGCTTCGGCGGTTTCGGTTTTGAAATGTCCGTAGCCTTTGCCTGCAAAACTCGCTTCGCATTCTGCGGGCGTTTTTCCGGTCATTAATTGATAAATCGTTAAAAGATTGTTGATCGCTGGGCGCGATTCGTCGAATTTTATTTCTGTTCCCGAATCGGTTACGGCTTTTTTGAATTTTTTGGCGATTGCGTCCGAATCGTCTAATAAAAATATCGAACCGTTGGCGTTTTCATCCGATTTTGACATTTTTTTCGAAGGGTCTTGAAGCGACAAAATACTCGCGCCGACGGGCGGAATAAACGGTTCAGGAATCGCAAATGTTTCGCCGAAATCGCTGTTGAATCTTTCCGCAAGATCGAGGGAAAGTTCGAGATGCTGTTTCTGATCTTTGCCGACCGGAACGAGATTAGTTTGATACAAAAGAATGTCCGCCGCCATCAGAACCGGATAAGTGAAAAGCCCGACTCCGGCGCGTTCCGCGTTGCCTTTGCCCTTGTCTTTAAACTGCGTCATTCGTTCTAATTCGCCCATGCGTGCAACGCACGATAAAATCCATTGAAGCTCGGCGTGTTCGGAAACATCGGATTGAATAAAGATCGTTGATTTTTCCGCGTCAATGCCCGCTGCCAGATAAATCCGCGCCAGATCAAGAGTTTTCTGCCGCAGAATTTCCGGGTTTTGCGGCATCGTGATCGCGTGCAGATTGACGATGCAGTAGAAACTTTCGTATTCGTCCTGCAACGCCACCCAATTTTTAAGCGCACCGAGATAATTGCCGAGATGCAGATTGCCCGTCGGCTGTGCGCCGCTGAAGATGCGTTTTTTCATAAAAAGTAAATCAATTGTCTTAAATTGCTTGAAGCAGATATAAAAGCGCGTAATAAAACGGCATTATGATCAGGCGGAAAAGTCCGATATAAATAAACAGCATTAAGATTAAAAAGCCGAATTGTTCGAGTAGATTGAAAATCGGTTCAGTGCTTTCGGGCAGAAATGTCTGCAAAATCTTGCTTCCGTCGAGCGGCGGAAACGGCAGTAAATTAAAAATCGCAAGCGAAAGATTTAAAAGCATCAGCTTGCTGATAAACATTATCAGCGGATTCGTGCTTGACCGGAAAAAATCTTCGGCAAAAAATCCCTGCGTCATCATAATTTTCGCCAGAATGATGCCGATGATCAGCAAGATCATATTTGCCATCACGCCCGCAGCGGAAACCATAACGTTTGCCAGATCCTTTCTGCGCCATTTGAGCGGATTGACCGGAGTCGGTTTTCCCCAGCCGATCAGCGGAACGGAAGCGACCGCACCGCCGATTGCTCCGGCGATAAAGGCGACCGACGGAATCAGAAGCGTTCCGATCGGGTCGGTATGCGAAACCGGATTGAGCGTAACGCGTCCTTCGCGCTCAGCCGTGTCGTCGCCGAATTTGAGCGACATCCATGCGTGTCCGGCTTCGTGCGCCGAGATCGCCAACAGCAACACAATGATAAAAACTATGTAATGACTGATAAATGGTATTAAATCTATTCCGCCCATTATTAAAACTCCGTTTTCTTTTAACTAAAAATTACCGCAATATTTTATTAGTGTTAAAAATTAAAAATTGGTTGTTTTTACTATTAAATTGTGCCATTCTTTTAGCTCACAAGCAAAATCTAATTTCGGGAAATTTATGATAAAAAAAATTCTGTTCGGTGGAGAAACGGGACTTTCGACGTTTGCCAATATCGGTTCGGCACTTTTACGGATTTTTGCCGGTGTGGCGATGATGCTCGCGCACGGCGCGGGAAAAATCCCGCCGTCTGAAAAATTTGTCGCGGGAACGGCAAATCTCGGATTTCCGCTTCCGACCGTTTTTGCGTGGGCGGCGGGACTTTCCGAATTTGTCGGCGGCGCATTGCTCGCACTCGGTCTTTTAACCAGAATTTCGAGCTTTTTTATCGCTTTTACAATGCTTGTCGCCGTTTTCGGTGTTCACGCTGCCGATCCTTTTGCTCGCAAAGAGCTGGGTTTGCTTTATCTATTCGTCTCGCTGATGTTTCTTTTCAAAGGCTCAGGCGATTGGAGCATTGATGCTTTTTTAAGAAAAGAAAAATCAGTATAGCAAACGGTAGTGAGCCGCGTTTCGGACAGAAAAAACTTGAAGTATAATGCGAAGTACTCGCTACCGCTCGCTATACTGTTTAAGATCAAAGATCAAAAATCAAAAATATGCAGAATCATATCGTTTGCATTGCCAGCGAATTCAAAGGCAATGAAGTTTTAGAAGAAGCGAAAAAAGCCGGTTGGCGCGTTTCGCTCGTAACGCGTGAAGATTATAAGGACGCAAAATGGGCTTGGGAATGTTTGGATGATTTTGTCACCGTTCCGATCAAAGCGACTTCGGAAGATTACATCCGCGCCGCGACGAATTTCGCCGGAAAATATCCGGTTCGGCGCATAATCGGCGTTGATGAATTCGACGTTCTGACCGCTGCCGGAGCGCGTGAACACCTGCAAATCGAAGGAATGAGCAATTCGCACTCGCTTCGTTTCCGCGACAAACTGCGGATGAGAGTCGTCGCCGATGCGGCGGGAATTCCGTGTCCGGATTTTGTCGGTTGTTTTAACCCCGAAGAAATCAATGCTTATCTGGAAAAGGTTGAATTTCCCGTGATCGTCAAACCGCGCACAGAAGTTTCCGCGTTCGGCATTCGTAAATGCGAAAACGCCGCGCAGGTTTGGGACACTCTGAACGAACTCGATGCGCGGCACACGTGGCGCGATCATCCGTCGCAGTATCAGATCGAAAAATTTATCGAAGGCAATGTTTATCACGTTGATTCGGTAATTCACGGCGGCAAGGTCGTCGCCGTCGGAGTCAGCAAATACGGCACAACACCGCTAAATGTATCGCATCGCGGCGGAGTTTTCACAAGTTCGATTGTTGATTATAAATCAAAAGAACGCCGCGAACTGGAAAAACTGAACCGCCAATTGCTCAAAGCCTTTGAACACAAACACGGCGTTTCGCACGCCGAATTTCTGGAATCGGCAACGGACGGAAAATTTTATCTGTTGGAAGTCGCCTGCCGCGTCGGCGGCGCGTATATCGCTAATGTTTTGGAACAAGCCTGCGGTTTTAATCTCTGGCGCGAATGGGGAAAACTTTCCATCGAAACTGACGAATATCCGTATATTCCGCCGAAAACGCGTAAGGAATACGCCGGAATCACGCTCGCGCTCGCTAATCAGGAATGTCCCGACACCTCGCATTACGACGCGGAAGAAATCGTCTATCGCGTCAATAAACCGAAGCACGTCGGCTTGATTTTTCGCTCGAAAAGCCGGGAACGAGTTGAGGAATTAATGGACGAATATTCAAACAGAATAACAGAAGATTTCCTGCAAATCGCGCCGACTAAAGAACGCCACGACGATCATTATCAGTAAAAATTTCTCCACAGATGAACACAGATGAACACAGATGAACACAGATTTTATAAAAATCTAAAGTAAATCTGCGTTCATCTGTGCTTTTAAGCCGTTTTTGTTTTTTCGGCTTGAATCATCTAAACTCTAAATTTTTATGATGACGGCTGTTAAAACAAAAATTCATTCACCGGAAGTTCTCGAACACGATTTGAATCAATACTTTCACGAACTTCTCAAATTCGAATCAATCGAAGAAACGGAAAAATCCGCCGTTTATCAAAAAATGCGTTTTAAGGTCGAAGAAATCTTAAACGCGGTCGTCGTTGAAAATTTCGCGAAGAAGTCTGAACCGTCTGCGTTAGCGGACGGCTCAAACTCAGAATCAAAATCACATAATAAAATTCTAAATGATAAACATCAGCCATCCGCTAACGCAGACGGTTCTGACAGGATTTCTTCGCTCGCCTGGAACATCGAACGCGGACGGATTTTTGAAGGAATCCTGGATGCGCTGAAAAATAACCAACAATTAAAAAATAAAGATTTATACCTTTTAACCGAACTCGATTACGGAATGATTCGCAGCGGAAACCGCTTTGTCGCGCAGGAAATTGCAAAAGAATTAAAATTAAATTATGCGTTTGCGCCCGTTTACATCGCTCTGCAAAAGGGAAGCGGCATCGAATCAGAATTCGAGGGCGAAAATAAGCAATCAATTCACGGACTGGCGATATTCTCAAAATATCCGCTCAAAAATGTTCACGCCGTCGCTCTGCCGAACGGGAAAGATAAAATGATCGGTAAGGAAAAAAGACTCGGTTATCTGCGGGCTTTGGTCGCCGATGTCGAACATCCTTCGGGCGCTTTCCGCGCTGTCACCATTCATCTCGACGTTCATTGCTCGCGCAAACACCGCGTTTTGCAGGTGAAAATCATTCTCGATCATCTGAAAACTTTGCCCGAACTGCCGACCGTTTTCGGCGGCGATTTCAATACGACGACCTACAACGCGCAAAGTGCGCGCCACGCGATTTTCGGCTTCTGGCATCGCGTGATGATGGGCGCGAAAAACGTCGTCGAAAATCATTATCCGCATCCCGACCGTCGTTTTGAAAAGGGAATTTTCGACGAATTTCAAAAAAACGGCTTTTCTTATAAAGATTTTAATGAACTCGGAGTCGGCACGCTTCATTACGATATGGAAAATGCGGCATACAACACAAACCTCGGCGATTGGGTGCCAAAATGGTGTTTTCCTTTTATTTTCTGGGCGGCGCGAAAAGTCGGCGGAAAATTTTCGTTGCGTTTAGATTGGTTTTTCGGCAAAAATATCGAAATTGCGCCGAATTCAAAACCAAATACAATCGGCAATTTAACGGATGAAAAAGGAACTCCGCTTTCCGATCACGACGCGATCTCGCTCGATTTTGTTTTAAAAGAAAAGTCTTGAGTCTTCGAGTTGTGAGTCTTGAGTCGTTGCTTTATGCTTATTCTAGTTTAAGAATTATTTTAGGAGATTATTTATGTCAGAAGTCAGTTTTTGCCAAACAATGAGTTTCGAGGCAGACAGTTTTACATACGAAACCGTGAATCACGAAAATGGAAACGCTACAATGATCAAGTTTCCGGTTGACGAAAAACTTTACAGCCCCGGCGATGTCGTCGTTGTTTTAGACGGCGAGGAAATAGTTTTCCACGGCGTTTTAGGAAAAATCGAAGACGGCGAAGCCTACGCCTACGACCCGAAAGGCTCGCTCCTTCCGGCGACGGTTCAATGAAGATTGCAAGAGTTTTCTGAGTTTGCCGAGTTTGCCGAGTTTGGCAAATCATAAGTCTTAGACTCGCTAAACTATCTCTCCTTGACAGTTTTTTGAAAGATTTTTATTATCGAAATCGCAAACCAAATTTGGGGCAGTAGCTCAGTTGGCAGAGTGTCGCGTTCGCAATGCGAAGGTCGGGAGTTCGACTCTCCTCTGCTCCACCAATATTTTTTATCACGGCTTTCGAGCCGTTTTCTTTTAATTTAACAATCAGTATAGCGAACTGTAGTGAGCAGCATTAGCTTTGATCAAATTAAATTCAAATCGAAATGCTTACTACCGTTCGTTATATTGATACTGATTACGAAAAAAACTTATGTCCTTAATGCTTAAGGAAATCGCCGAACAGCCTGTTGTTTTGGAAAAAACGATCAAGGCGGAAACCGAAAAAATCAAAAATATCGGCAAATTTCTGCACAATCGAGACATTGATCTCGTCGTCTTAGTCGCTCGCGGAAGCTCGGATAACGCCGCACTTTTCGGCAGATATTTGATCGAAACGATTTGCGGCATTCCCGTTTCGCTTGCCGCGCCTTCGGTTTATACGCTTTATAAAGCGAAATTAAACTTAAATCGTGCGCTCGTTGTCGGCGTTTCGCAGTCGGGCGAAGGTTCGGACATCAACACAAGCTTAGAAAGCGCAAAAAAATACGGTGCGTTCACGCTCGGCATTACGAATAACGCTAAATCCGCAATTACAAAAGTTGCCGACGAGACGTTGCTGATTCACGCGGGACGCGAGAAATCGGTTGCCGCCACCAAAACTTACACCGGACAAATGCTGCAATTTTATTTACTGGCAAACGCGCTGGCGGAAAAATCGAATCGCATTGATCTGGAGAAAATCCCGCATTTTGCCGCCGAAAGTTTAAAGCTCAAAGAAAAGGTTAAAGAAATCGCCGAACGCTACGCTTTTATGGAAAACTGCGTCGTTGTCGGGCGCGGCTTGAATTATGGAAATTCATTTGAACTCGCGCTGAAATTGATGGAAACCTGTTATGTTGTCGCCGAAAGATTTTCTTCCGCAGATTTTTTTCACGGTCCGCTGGCGATGGTCGAAAGACGTTTTCCGATTCTGATGTTCGCTCCGAAAGGCGTAACGAAAACGAGCAATATGGATTTATTAAAGCGTCTGAAGGATTTGCACGCCGACAGTTTTTCAATTACGAACGATAAAGAAATTGCCAAATTGAGTTCGAGAAGTTTGATGATGCCTGTGGAAATTGACGAATTTTTATCACCGATTCCGTTTATTATTCCGGCACAGCTTTTTGCCGCGTATCTTTCGGAAGCTAAAGGGCTTAATCCCGATCTGCCGCGTTCGCTTTCTAAGGTTACGAAGACAATCTAAAATATAAATCGCTTTTCATCGAAAGAAATTAGCCCTTTTCAAACATCGGCTGTAATTTTCCGTTTTTGAAAAGCGAGATTTTGTGCAGAACTCCGAAATTAAAATTTTGCGCGTCCGCGCCGGTTTTGCCGACGATTTCGCTGCCGCGCCGGACATTATCAATCAGCCACGACGGAAATGTGATGTGATACGGATTGCGCGCGACTTCGCCGACGTGAAATGTCAGCGCATTGATCAAATCGCCAACGATTTCTTCATCAAGTTCAACCAGACAATTCGGGCTTTCCAACGCTTGCCAGAATTCATTTTCAACCGTGATGCACGAAAAAGTTTCGGGCATTTTTCGCAAAGCGTCGAAAACAAGAAAATTTGTGCCGCAATGCGTCGGATGCCGGTCGCGCTCGTGTGGAAAGAAAAGAATTTTCGGCTGAAATTTTTCGAGTGTTCCGGCAATTTGTTTGATCGCCAAATTCCATTTTTCCCGTTCATTTTTCCGCGCTTCGGGCGTGATTTCTGAAAAAACGCTTTCGTTGATAAATTCGACTTCAAAATTCAAAAACCGGCAAGCGTTTTCAAGTTCTTTTTTTCTTTGAGCGCGTCTTCCCAAATTGCTTCCGAGCGTCACCGGAACATTTATAATGCGGAAATCGTGTTCGCGCAGCAGACGCAGCGGCAAACCGCCGTTGATACATTCATCATCGGGGTGCGGCGCGAAAATTATGCCGACCGGCGCGTCAGGTTTTCGCTCTGATTTTGGCGGAAATTCCATTTTACCGAGCGGAATCTTTCGCGCTTTTTTCAGTATTTCCAGAGTTTCTCGAACGAATTGTTGATAAGAATTCATTTTTCCGGTTTTTAACTTAAAAATTTTGTTGTAAAGTATTTCTAAAAAATCAGAAACATTTTAACATCTATTTATGGACGGAAAACCAATCGAACTGCCGAAAAATCTTTTTGCGGGAAAAACGGCGATTATTACGGGCGCATCGCGCGGAGTCGGACGCGCCACGGCTTTGCGTCTGGCGGAAGCGGGCGCGGATGTCGTTGTAAATTATTTGAGCCGTGAAGATGCGGCAAACGAAGTCGTGCTTGAATGCAAATCTAAGGGCGTGGAAGCAATCGCTGTTCAAGGCGACGTTTCACAATGGGCGGACGCTCATAATCTGGCAAATAAAACCATCGAAAAATTCGGCAAAATTGATCTGCTCGTCCTGAATGCGGGAATCTGGGAAGGTTCGCCGATTGAAGAAATGTCGGAAGAAACGTGGAACAGAGTCTTAAATACGAATCTGAAAGCGGCTTGGGCGATGAGCAAAGCGTGCGTTCCTTCAATGAAAAAACAGGAATCGGGTGCAATTGTGCTTGTTTCTTCGACCGCCGGTCAGCGCGGCGAAGCGAATTTTTCAAACTATGCTGCATCAAAAGGCGGACAAATTTCTTTTACAAAAGCTCTGGCAAGCGAATTATGTCCGAAAATCCGCGTCAACTGCGTCGCGCCCGGCTGGATCGAAACGGCGATGGTGCGCCCCGTTTTTGAAGACGAAAATTACAAAGCGAGCGTCTTGAAAACAATCCCGCTCAACCGTATGGCGGCGACCGACGACGTTGCGCTTTCGATCTGCTTTCTGCTCTCCGATTGGTCGCGCCACATAACCGGCGAAATTCTAAATGTCAACGGCGGCGCGGTTCTGTGCGGTTGAAAGCGTTAGAAACCATCTCAAAAATACAAACCACCGTTAAGCAAGCGGTCTTTGACCGCGTCTCCCGTATAAATTAACGGTGAAACGCGGTCAAAGACTGCTTGCTTAACCAAATAAGCAGGTAAGACAAAGTAATGGAGTATAATGATGGAATGAAAGTGCCAACAAAATTCATCAAAACTTTGTCTCAGGAAGAGCATAGCAGGCTCATTGAGAATCATCAAACGAGTGGGAATTTTCGCCTTCGGAATCGC
>JBGTIH010000072.1:0-15270 GCA_041745765.1 Pyrinomonadaceae bacterium
TAAATTTTGTAACATAATGTGTCGTGTTCAGAGTCCAAACTTTAGTTTGCCTTTCCGCCGCGCTTCGGTGGCGGAAACACGCTGAAGCGTGGAATTTGAACTAAAACCAAAATCTTACAAAACTTTTGCTGACCTGCTTAGTAATCTATTCAAAAAAATAAACGATCTAGGGATGACCTTTTTTCTTCTGAAAGTCTGAGTGCCTCTTCCACGCAACCCGAACTTTCAATAACAGTTCTGAAAACAGACGATTTTTACTTACGATGGAGAAAAGAAATGACTCAGCAATATTGTATTACTGATTTACTCATCGCGTGGAACAGCGGCGAAGAAGAAGTTCTTGAAAAATTGATTCCGATTGTGGAACAGGAATTAAGACGCATCGCCCATAATTATATGCGGCGCGAAAATGGACATCACACCCTTCAAACCACGGCTTTGGTTCACGAAGCCTACATCAAATTAATTGATCAGCATTCGGTCAGCTGGCAAAACCGGGCGCATTTTTTTGCACTTTCCAGCCAAATCATGCGGCGAATTCTGATGAAACACGCCCGCGACAAAAATTGTCAAAAACGCGGCGGCAAACATCAGCATATCGAACTGGAAAAAGTCAGTCTGCTTTCACCGGAAAAAAATGCCGAACTGCTCGCTTTGGACGAAGCTCTGGAACGTCTCGCTCAATTCGATAAATTAAAGAGCAAAATCGTTGAAATGCGTTATTTCGGCGGAATGACGGTTGATGAAGTTGCCGATGTTCTCGGTCTTGCATCAATTACGGTCGCCGTTCATTGGCGATTGGCAAAAATCTGGCTGAAAGACGAGATTCGAGGAAATGATTATTCAAAAAAGCACAATAAAACTATGGAAGTTTCAGCCTGAATTTTCTATTTTTAACTACAAAATTCAAAAATAATTAGACTATTTTCGAAATTTGCATATAGTTTTCTCTTATTTTTTGGTCGTAAATAGTTACTAAAGATTCAAAAACTTTTTTATATGCAAATTGAGCGATGGCGGAAAATTGAACAAATTTTCACCGAAACTCTCAAGTTACCGACTCAAGAAAGAGAACGGTATATCTTGGATACGTGTCGGGAAGACCCCGAATTGTGTGAGGAAATGCTGAATATAATCAGCGAATCCGATGATTTAGATGATTTTTTGAGTCATTCAGTCTTTTCACTCGGCGCACAGCTTTTAGACGAAGAATTTGAAGTTCTTTTAAAAAACTCGGAATTCGGATTTTACAGATTAAAAGAATTGTTGGGACGCGGCGGTGTCGGAGCGGTTTTTACTGCTCAAGACACTCGTTTAGGACGAGAAGTTGCGCTGAAGATTCTGCCGGCGGTCTTAAATAAAGAAGATGAAAGAGTTCTAAGATTTCAGCAGGAAGCCCGAATGGCTTCGGCAATTTCTCATTCAAATATCGCGCATATTTACGAATTCGATTCGTTTAAAGGCTATTATTATCTGGCGATGGAATATGTTGAAGGAAAACCGCTCAGACATTTACTCAAACAAAATCCGCCTGATTTACCTCTAACCTTGAATCTGGTTAGAGAAATTGCCAAAGCCCTCGCGGCGGCTCATCAAATCGGCATCATTCACCGCGACATAAAGCCGGAAAATATAATGATTACAAAAGAGAAAAATGTAAAAATTTTGGATTTCGGTCTGGCTAAACTTAAACAATCAATGTCTAATTCAGCAAACTCATCAGGACTTTTTAGTTCTAATTTGATTACAACTCCCGGTTTAATTATCGGAACGGTCGCCTATATGTCGCCGGAACAAGCCCAAAATAAACCGCTCGATGAACGCACGGATTTATGGAGTCTGGGCGTTATTTTTTATGAAATGCTGAGCGGCAAACATCCTTTTCATAAAGAATCGAATATCGAAACACTTCACCATATACTCAAAGAAGAACCGAATAATTCAGCTGAAATGCAGGAGATTCTGCCGCCGCAGGTCTATAAAATAGTTCTGAAATGTCTTGAAAAAAATGCTGATGATAGATTTCAGACCGCGAATGATCTGTTATTTGAATTGCATAAACTTCAGTCAACGGAAGACCTATTTAACCGCCGAAAAAGTAAAAGAACCTCCGGCATAAACTTTTTATACCGAATCAAAAATTGGTGGATTTCATCTATCAATTTATAAATTTCACCTTACTTTTTTTCTTTCTTCTCAATTGCTTCATCAATCATTTCGTTTGCTTCCTTTTTATCTTCGGCTTTGGCTTCGGGCGTTTCCTGCGTAAATTTTGCCGTTGTTTCATAACTTAAAACAATAAAAATCGGGAAATGATCCGAGCCGATGTCAGGCAACCGCTGAAGATCAACAAGGCGAAAATGATTGGAATGAAAAACGTGATCAAGCGGAAATCTGATAAACCAATGATCGGCGTGAAATGAACTGTACAAACCTCTGCCGATGCGCGGATCGAGCATTTGACTAACTTTTTGAAAAAGCGTTGTCGTCCGCGACCACGCCACATCGTTCAGATCGCCGGCAATAATCGTCGGCTGATCAAGTTTTTCAATTTCCTTACCGACAATTATCAATTCGGCATCGCGTTCGGTCGAATCAAGACTTTCGGTCGGAATAGGCGGTCGCGGATGCAAACAATAAAGTTTGACAAGATCGCCGGATGGCAATTTAATTTCCGTATGAATTGAAGGAATATCGTCTTCAACCAAAAACTTCAACTGCGGATTGACGAGTTCGAACCGGGAATAAAGAGCCATTCCATAAGCATTATCAAGCGGTTTTTCGACAAAATACGGATAATTTTTCTTTATTTGAGAAATTTCGTTCAGCCATTTTTCATCAGGTTCAGCTAACAAAATAGCATCAGGATTCACTTTTTCGATGAGCTGCAAAAGTCCTGCATAATCGTTATTTTCAATAAAAACATTTGAAATAAGAAGTTTTATCGTTTTTTGCGGATTCGGATTTGTGCTTAATTCAACCTGTTTCGGATAAACCGGCGTGTAAGGCAAAATGCAAAAAAGTTGATAAACGGTTGAAAAGACAAGCAGGGCGACAAAAATCCAGTTATAAATGACAAACGGTCTGTAAAAAACAACCAGCGAAATCAATACAAACAGACACACAACGGCAATCTGAAGACGCGGAAAATCACCGATCCTGATCCACCAATTATCAAACCTTAAAAACGGCAAAAATGTAAATAAAAGCGCAAGAAAGCCGAGAATATAAAGAAGTATTTTTATCGAAAAAGTTAAAATTTCTGTTTTAGTCATAAAATTTTCAGGATTTTTTAATCGGCGAACTTTTTTCTGTTTTTGAATTTATCTTATCACAAACATTCCCGCTCAAATCTGATAAAAAATTAATTTCATTGACTTTCAAAGCCTCAAAGCCTATTTTTGAAAAAAGACAAAATTTTTAGACTTTTGATTGACTAAAATCGTCAAATCAGACGGCACAAGCAATTTACACAAAACCGAACAGGGAGTTTTCAAAATGCAAAAGATTTCTCGTAAAATATTTTTTATCAAATTATTCGCTATCGGATTTGCCTTTATTCTGGCAATTTTCGGTTTTCTTAAATTTTTCCCCGAATCCGAAAAAGTAAGAGCTTCCGCCTTCGGTCCGACAGCTTCACATACGAACGCGCCGGGAGAAGCCAATTGCACGGCTTGCCACAGCAGTTTTCCGATCAACAGCGGCGCGGGAAATATAATAATTTCAGGCATTCCGGCAAATTATCTGCCGAATCAGCAAATTCCCGTTACCGTTACGATGAACGAAGAAAATGCCGTACTTTTTGGCTTTCAAATGACGGCAATTGACGGCGCGGGAAAAAAAGTCGGGGAATTTTCTTTTCCTGATCAAAGTCCGCAGCCGCTTCAAATCACTTTCGGACTCGTCGGCGGAAATCAGCGCGATTACATTCAACATACTTCAAACGGCATTACGCCGACCCAATTCGGCAGAAAATCCTGGACATTTACGTGGACTGCGCCCAGCATCAGAGCCGGAAAAGTCGGATTTTACACTGCCGGAAATGCCGCCAACAGCGACGGCGATACATCGGGCGATTATATCTATTCGACAAATAAAGCGACGCTTTCCGGAAGTGCGATTGCTAATTTTGACGGTGATTTGCGGAGTGATATTTCCGTTTTTCGCCCGTCAACCGGCATTTGGTACTCATTAAATTCGACGGACGGAAATTTTCAAGCCGTGCAGTTCGGCGCAAACGGCGATAAGGTCGTTTCGGCAGATTACGACGGCGACGGAGTTTCAGATTTTGCCGTTTTCCGCCCGACGGAAGGCGTTTGGTATATACAAAAAAGTTCCGGCGGTTTTCTGATTCAGCAGTTTGGCTCAAATGGTGATATTCCGGTTGTCGGCGATTACGACGGCGATTTAAAAGCGGATTTGGCGGTCTGGCGCCCCTCGACCGGAGTCTGGTATATTCTGCGTTCTTCAGACGGAGCGGTTGATATTCGTCAATTTGGTTTAAGCTCCGACAAAATCGCGCAGGGCGATTACGACGCGGATGGAAAAACCGACATCGCCGTCTGGCGACCTTCGACCGGAGTTTGGTATATCTGGAAAAGTTCGGATAATAATTTTATTATTACGGGTTTCGGTCTGAATGGCGACAAACCTGTGCAAGGCGATTATGACGGCGACGGAAAAACCGATATTGCCGTTTTCCGTCCGTCGGAAGGTATTTGGTACATTTTGAAAAGCCGCGACGGTTTTTCCGCAATGCAATTCGGAATTTCAACAGACCGCCCCGCGCCCGCTGATTTTGACGGCGATGGACGGACGGATATTGCCATTTTCCGCGACGGCGTTTGGTATATTCTGCGCTCGTCGGACGGAAATTTTACGATTGCTCAATTCGGCTTAAGCGGCGATGTTCCAGTTGCCGGCGGATACATTTCGGAATAAACACAAAAACGAATACGGAATTTGCTTAGGTTTCGCACTTGTTTTATATTTATTGTTCTCTATTTTCGCATAAACTCGACAAGTTTTAGCGATTGTGTCAGAATTTGTCTATCATTAATAATATATAAATACTATTAAAACTTTTAAGGAGATTTTTTAACAAATAATGTCAGAAAACGGAACTGTAACGGCAACCGAAGAAAACGAAGCCGAAGCAACAGAAAACACAGAAAACACGGAAGCACCGGTATATTCAAATGCAAGTGAAATTTCATATCACGCCGTCGAAAAAGAAGGAACAGTAACGGCGATTTGGGAAATGCAGGGACAAATTCATCTGCGAACGATTGATCCGCGTTCGGGTGAAGGTAAAAAAATTCTGAGTTTGTTTGAAACTGCCGCATAAGAATTCTCATCAGTCTTACGTAAAAACTATTAAACCGCTGTAATGTCAGGATAAAACAAAAATTTTCTTGCCTTTTTCAAAGGATCGGGTTACTATTTAACTGCATTCCAAAATATGTAGTTTAAATTTTGCAGGTTCAAATCTTTGAACTTTTTTTAATAAAATATTCCTGCAAAGTTTTCGGAATTTTAAACCTTTTAACGCAAATGGAGGAATTTTTATGAATAGCACATTAACAGGCGGTTTAGCAGTTTTGTCTGCCATCGTAACGGTAATTTCTTTCTGGCAGTTTCAAACTAAAGGACAATCCTATTTGATTATTTTAGGTTTTGTTTTTTTAATTATCACAATTGCGCTCGGCGCAATGTTTTTAACCGGCAGAGTAAATAAGACCGAAGATATACATATTACCGAATAAATCTGATTGATAATTGCTTTATTCAATCAACCGCGAACCGAACGCAGGTAAATATTTTCTGTTTAAATTCAGACAAACGTAGATTTATCCGATTTTTACAAACAAACCCGGCAACATTAGATCAATTTTAGCGCGGAAAGGTGGAAATTTTTTTAAAAAAATTTCCACCTTTCCGCTTTTCAAATAGGTTCATTTCCACATTTTTAATAAAGTTTCCAACCTCTTTGTGGAAATTCGCAACAGATTTGTTATAATGTTGACAAAAATGTAAAGATTTATACAATTTATATTTATACTTAAAAAGAGATTTATAAAACAATGCCAAAAATTGCAGATATACAAGAAACACCGAATCCGAACGCGGTAAAATTTATTTTAAAAGAAGCGGTCAGCCACGGAACTTCGCATTCATTCGATTCCGAAGAAAAGGCGGAAAACGACAAACTTGCCAAATCCATTTTCGAGGTCGGCGATGTCGTTTCGGTTTTTTATATGGACAAAATGATTACGGTCGAAAAAACCGACGAAGCCGATTGGGACGAGATTTTGCCGACTCTGGCAGTTCCGATCCGTGCGGCGGAATCGATCGGCGGCGCGGCGAACGGTAACGGTTCGGCGGCAAGAGAGGTCGGCGGTGCGATTGCCGCTGCGCTCAGCGACAATCCCGTAATTGCCGAGATCAACGAACTGCTCGATGAAAGAATTCGCCCGTATTTAGCAAGCGACGGCGGCTGGCTCGAAGTTTTGGATCTCGAAGACAAAACCTTGAAAATCCGTTATCAAGGCGCGTGCGGAAGCTGTCCGAGTTCGCTGACCGGGACGCTGATGGCAATCGAAAATATGATCAAAGATGAGATTGATCCCGACATCGAAGTTATCGCCGTCTAATCCTTAAATTCAATGTTTCCAAATCATTTATTCATGTTTTTTAAACTATTTCTTGACATTAAAACTAAAAATTAGTCATAATCTTCGTTGTGGCATTTTGCTTAAGTGCCGTCTTGTCCAATTGATTTTTAAAATCTACTCAAAAAAACATTCGCCAGCCGTTTCATACCTAAAAGTGCTGTGTTTTCAATATACGGAGGAAAGTTAAAGTGAATAGTGAAGAACTCGAACAGAGTTTGAGAACTGAATTTGAAGGTTATCTCAAAAATATTCTTGCTGATATGAAGCAGGAAGTGTCGCAGTTTCAACAAAAAATTGATACTGAACTCGAAAAGCATAAGTCGCATTTAGATGAAGTTTTTCAAGATTTTTCCGTGCGAATAGAAACGAACAGAGAACTTGACGAAGGTTTTAAGGAATCAGTTGTCGAACATCTGCGTCTGGCGCGTGATGAAGGTGCGCGAATTACCGCCACGGCAATGGCTGAAGCCGAAGAACTGACCAAAGCCGAAAAGTCGGAAAAAGCTGAAACAGCTGCGCCGTCGTTTGAACTTAGCGACATCAGAGATGCGATTTACGACATCAGCAGTCAAAATTCGCAATCGGCAATTTTGAAATCCTTGATCAACCACGCCGCTAAATTTACTCCGCGAGGGGCTTTTTTCGTATTAAAAAATCAACATTTTGTCGGCTGGAGAGTTTTCGGCAAACAGGAAAACCTGGAAAACGATGCAATTACCGAGATTGTTTTTTCCACATCGGCATCAACCCTTTTGGGCGAATCAGTTAATTCTTTAAGCGTTATTGAAAGTGGCTACGGAGCTTATGCCGATGATGCGGAGTATTTGCGCCAACTTAATTTCGGACAGCCGGAAACAATGTTTGCGATTCCGCTGATCGCTCGCGGACGCGGCGTTGCGGCGATTTATGCCGACAACGGCGATAATACCGAAAAGGTCAATGTCGAGGCTTTGGAAACTCTGGTCAGCGTTGCCGGTTTGACGGTTGAACTTTTGGCAGCGGCGCAAAGTTCCAACTATACGAGAGAACCTGTCAGAGCGAGTTCTTACGTTGCCGCACCGGCGGCGGCACAAGAAAATGTTGAAGAAATTGAAACGCAACCCGCAGAATTTGTCGAAGAGCGAACGGAAGTAGTTGAGGAAACAGTAAGTATTTATGAAGAAACAGAAATAACTTATTCAGACAAAACCGCGCCGGAAGATACCTATTCGGCGGCAGATTCCGATATCCAGGAAGTTGAGGTTGAAGAACCCGTATCTTATCAAGAACCTGTTTCCGATTTGGAGTCTTCAGAAATGGAAGAAGAAATAGTTTCTGAAGTTTCCGGCGAGTCTGAATCTTCAGAAACCGAACAGGAAGCGAAAGTTGAAGAAAGTTACAGTTTTTCGAGCGAAGAAACGACTGAAAGCGAAACGATTGAACCGGATTACGCCGTCTATGATGATGATTTAATCGAAGAAGTTCAAGCGCAAGCTGAAACGTCTGAAAGCGCAGAAGAAGTTGAATCCGTCTATGAAGAAATTCCGTCGGCATATGTTCAATTGGCAGATGCGCCCGAAGAAACGGAAGATTTAACCGACGATCAACCGACCGAAGAAGTTGAAGAAATTTCGCACGGTTATTCGATGGAAACCGATTCGCCGGAGTATTCGGAAAGTGATAACACGCCAATTGAAAATGCTGTAACAACTGAAGTTTCAGATAATTTATCAATCGCGCCGTCTTATGAATATCCCGAATTTGAAACAAATCAGGATTTCAATTCCACTCCTGTTCAATTTAAGGAAACGGTCGAACCGGTTCAAACAGTTGAAGCTACAGATTTCGCATTTACTAAACCTGCCGAAGAAAATTGGCAAGCGGAAAAAATTCAGGAAGTTTCACCTGTTGCGGAAGAAATGTTTGAAGCCGCTGAAAGCGAAGTTGCGGAAGAAGCAATTGTGGTTGAAGAGCCGGTAAAAGTCGCTGAACCGGTTTCGACCGCGCCGATCCGAAGCCGTTTCAGTGAAAGAAATGTTGATTTGCCGATTGAAGTCAGCGAAGAAGAACGCCGTCTGCATAATGATGCCCGTCGTTTTGCGCGTCTGCTGGTTTCGGAGATCAAACTTTACAACGAACAAAAAGTCAAAGAAGGACGCGACGCATACGATCTTTACGAACGTCTGCGCGAAGCGATTGATCGTTCGCGTGAGATGTATGACAAGCGCGTTCAACCGGCAGTCGTCGAGCGTTTCGATTATTTCCATTATGAAGTAGTCCACACTCTCGCCGAAGGCGAAGAATCAAAACTCGGCACAACTTATCCGGGTGCGATCAATTAATTTGAAAGCTTAGAAAACACCGATAAAACCGTCTGATTTGTATTCAGACGGTTTTTTTGTTGAGTTTTTGTAACTGATTCGGTAATAATTGTTTTGAATTTACGGTGCGTTCGGCAAATAGAGCAAATTTACCGCTGAAACCTTGTAATCATCAGAAGCTATTAACTATCAACTATTCACTGTTTTACAGATATTAAATTGTAAAATAGTTGATAGATGATAGATGACAGTTGATAGTTTTTCAAAGAAAAATTATCAGCCTCTTTCTGCACATTCATTTAGTCGTAACAGTTACGATATTTTTTAGATTGGCAATCTGTTAAGCATATGAGCAAAAGTTTTGTATGATTTTAGTTCAGAGTCCACGCTGAAGCGTGGACTCTGAACATAGCGCATTATGTTACAAAACTTATTACAACCCGCTTAATTTTAGAAAAATCAACTACGGAAAGCGGCAAAAACCTTTGAAGTTATCTGTCAATAATGAAAAGGCTTGATTTTGTCTTCATTTATTTTCAAGACTTATAATGATTAAAATGCGCTTGATAAATGTTAAAACCAATCTGAAAGTGATTTTAATTTTTTCCTGCCTTGTTTTTGGCAGTTGTAATTTATATCGGGAACTTATGATTAAAACGTCAAAAGCACAGAAAATTTCTGATGCTGTTCAGATCGGCAATGATTGGACGGAAATTCGATCTTCCGAAACATTAAGATCGCTGGCTCAAATTCATAAAATTTCGGTAAGAACCGATGTGGTTGAAACCTTTGACGAGAAAGATCCAACAAATCAAACACTGAAATTCAAAACCGGTGCAAGCGGAAAAATCGAAGCTGTTTTATATGACGAGCAAGGAAATGAATATCAATTAAGGGTAACAGGAATCGGAGGCGACAGCGGCGGTTTTTATCTGGGCAGAGAGCGTGCGCCGCGCAAACCGAATGAACCGCCCGATCAAGAGCCGCACTTTCCGCTTGATAAACTCTACACAAAACTGAAAATCAGGAGCAATGTTCCATTTGAAATCCAAAAAATGGAGTGGATTACCGAAATTCAAAAATAGTTTGGCAATAAATAGTAATTCGGGCTGTCTTGTTTTTATTCAAAATTTGAATCAAAGGAGCAAATTAAAATGAAAACCACAGTAGATATAAAAACTTTGCGAAAAGGCGACATTATCGTCAGCACAACGAATGCTGATATTTCAAAAGCTATTAGACAAGGAATCGGCTCGGATTTCAGCCATTCAATGCTTTATAAAGGCAGCAATATCGTCATCGAAGCGATTGCCGAAGGTGTCGTCGAGCGTTCGTGGTCAGATGCTTCGAGCGAAGCGACGCTGGCAATCGCTCTGCGGCGCAGAGATATGACCGATGCTTTAAGAGATGAAGTCGTCAAACACGCCGAATCATTCAAAGGCTTAAAATATGACGCAGTCGGCGCAGCCGGCGCGGGAATAACCAAAAAGAGAGGCGCAGTTCTAAGCGGAATTCTTTTCGGCGGACTCAGTATTTTTCCGATGGGTTCATCGGCAGGCGTTATTACAAACGGCGCGGTTCTCAATAATGCGAGAGATTCCAATAAAGACAAGGCTTTTTTCTGCTCGGAACTGGTTGCCAGAGCTTATCAATTAGCCGGCAAACCGTTGGCAGACGGAGTTGAACCGACTTTTATGAATCCGCGAGAAATCAGAATGTCTTCAAAGCTGCTTTATATCGGACATTTAATCGGTTAATTCTTTAAATTGCATAAACACAAATGTGCGATACTTTTACCTTTTCCATTTAGAAATTGCTCATTAGTTTTTCAGTAAGCATAAACTAATCAGTAAGTTACGCATTGATAAATGATAAATGATAAATGGTATTGAAAGTTATAGCAAACTTGTTCAAACTCGTGTTTCTGCCTTTATAATTTAAGCTCCAATTTCGCGATTGATTCGAGATGAACTTCGTCGGGACCGTCGGCGATGCGTAACATACGGGCGATAATCCAGAAATTCGCCAACGGAAAATCTTCACAAACGCCCGCGCCGCCGTGAACTTGAATGGCGCGGTCAACTATTTTCAGAACCATCGGCGGAACAACCGCTTTGATCATCGCAATTTCCCTTCTCGCCGCTTTGTTGCCGACTTCGTCCATCAGCCAGGCGGTTTTTAAAACAAGCAGCCGCGCTTGTTCGATTTCGTTTCGCGCTTCGGCGATCCATTGGCGAATTACGCCTTGTTCGGCTAAAGATTTCCCGAACGCGATGCGCGATTTTGCGCGGGTTTTCAACAATTCGAGCGCACGTTCCGCCACACCGATCAGACGCATACAATGATGAACTCTGCCGGGACCGAGCCGACCTTGCGCGATTTCAAAACCGCGACCTTCGCCTAAAATAAGATTTTCCTTCGGAACACGAACATCCGTAAAAGTAATTTCCGAATGTCCGTTCGGCGCATCATCAAAGCCGAAAACCAACAGATTTCTCTCCACGCGCACGCCTTCCGCATCCAACGGGACAAGAATCATTGATTGCTGAAGATGTTTCGGTGCAGATTCGTCCGTCTTTCCCATAAAAATCGAGAGCTTGCAGCGTACATCGCCCGCGCCGGTTGACCACCATTTGCGACCGTTTAAAATATATTCATCGCCGTCGCTTTTTATCGAAGAACAAATATTCGTTGCGTCCGATGATGCAACTTCCGGTTCGGTCATCGAAAAACACGAACGAATTTCGCCGTTTAAAAGCGGCTTTAACCATTTTTCCTTTTGTTCGGGCGAACCGTAGCGTTCGAGAACTTCCATATTTCCCGTATCGGGCGCGGAGCAATTAAAAACTTCCGCCGACCAATAAACTCTGCCCATAATTTCGGCAAGCGGCGCGTATTCGAGATTCTTTAATGCCGAAACTTCCGGCAAAAACAAATTCCAAAGACCTTCAGATTTTGCTTTTTGCTTTAAGTTTTCAATTAACTCAAGCGGTTGCCAACGGTTGCCGGAATTGATTTCGTTGTGATATGCCGCTTCATTCGGATAAATATTTTCATCCATAAACGCCGCCAGACGTTTTTGTATTTCTTTTGTTTTATCGGAAAATTCAAAGTTCATATTTCGGTATTTTATTAAACTCCGCGATAAAAGAATAACTTTTAAAAATAGATTTGACGGATAATTTTCCCAAACCATTCTTTTCCAAGTCTTCCAAATACGGAATCAATTCTTTCGGATATTTAACGTGAAATTGCTTGAGCCACGTTTGCAGAATCTTCCGAAACCACGCGGGCAGCTCGCTTTGATCGTAAAAATCCACGATATAAATGGCACGTTCGCTTTTTAGATTTTTCAAAGCATTTTCGATTGATTCGCGCCAAGGCGGAATCATCGAGATCGAATAACTGAAAAAAATCGCGTCGAAGGGCTTTTCCAAATCGAAGGTTTTATCAAACGTAAAATCATCGGCAAGCGCGGGTTTAAGCGTGATATTTTCGATATTCTTCGCGTCAATTTTGGTTTGCGCGGTTTCGAGCATTGCGGCGGAAGCATCGAGTCCGAAAAAGTGTATTTTCGGATATTTTCGCGCCAGAATGATTAAATTCCGCGCCGTTCCGCAGCCGATCTCCAAAACATTTTCGCCGCTCGAAATTTTCATTTCCTTAATCAAACGGTCGCGCCCCAGAAGATAATATTTCCGCGTCAAGTCATAAAAATACCGCTGATGGCGATACATTTTATCCATTTTCTCGAAAGCATCAGTTGGATTTTGGATTTTGGATTTTGGATTTTGGATTTCTTTTGAACTCACGGTTTTTGTTGGTTTTCGCTGTATTCGCGAAGGGAATCAGTTGCCGTTTGGCGGATTTTGTTTTGCATAAACGATGACCAACCGAGCAAAACGCCGGGCAAGCCCAATGCCTGTTTCGACCATTTCCAGATGTCGAACGTGTCCGTGTGGCGCAAGATTTTGCCATCTTTGAATTCAAATTCAGCGTGGATTTCGTTGTGAACTTTTCTGCCGGTTTTGCTGAAAAGATAATCCGCCGTCCAATCCGCCGAACCTGTTTTTTCGTTTGCCGAAATATTTGAAAACGCGATCTTTATTTCGCCTTTGCCGCGTTCGATGAGCATTCGCCACATATTTTTCGCGTCCGCGCCTTTTAACACGCCGAACGCGGGATCGGAAAATTCGATTTCGTCGTGATAACACGAAACCATTCCGTCCACATTATTCTGCGCGAACGATTCGTAAAATGTTTGGATGATTTGTTCATTTTCCATAAATATTTGGAACACCGTCAGGATGACGGTGTTCCGTTATTTTTTCAAAATATACAGATGAAATCCGCCGTAGATCGAAGCGCGGTCTTGTTTAAAAAGTTCTTTAGAAAAATCTTCTTCGTAAACAAATTTTTCGCGTAAATTTACAGGAAGATTCGTTTCGATCGGCGAACTCGCGCCGGCGGTTCTAAAAATAATCCGTGAATTTTCTGCTCCTTTGTCGGCGATTGTTTGCCACAGATCGGTCATTACCTCGCTGTTCATCCAATCCTGCGCGTCGAGGAAAATAAAACGGTTAAAAGTGTTTTCCGGCTGATTTTTGATTTCGTCCGTGATCGAACCGATTTTTGTACCCAGTTTTCCGGCGTTTGATTTTAATTGTTCGTAATTTTCCGCCTTCAGATATTCGGGAACAGCCTGCCGGTTTTCGGTGTCGTATTTTCGCGCAAACGCCTGCCACGCAAAATAATTTTCGTAGATCGGATAATCAACCGCCAGCTTTTTCGCCCGCGAGCGGTAAACGTCAATAATATTGCCGCCTTCGCCCAAATCTTTTTTCAGTTCATCGTATTGCTGCGGCGGAATTCCCAAACCGAACATCGTTACGGGAAGTTTGCCGACCGTTTTGATAAAAAACGTGTCGAAAAAAGGATCAATATATTTATCGTAAAGTTTGAGCTGCTCTTCCGGCGTTTTCGCCTTTAAGACTTCTTCGGGTTTTAAGCCCAGAATATGCGAAAATTTGTGGAAAAACCGCAAAAAATAACCGTTGCGCGAATGCTCGTAAAGTCCGCCTTTGCGGAAAAAATTGATGCGGTTGCCGTGTGTGAGCTTGCTCAAACCCGAATTCGATTCCCAAAACCGGCGCGTGTCCGCGTCAAGCTTCGGCGAGATAAATTTTTCATAATTTGAAATGTTTTCAACGCTTTTGCCGAAACCGAAAAACGCGAAAAAATCTTCGAAGCCGGGCAAAAATTTGAGCGCGGCGATCTTTAAATTCAACAGATAAATATGATGGCGATTCAGATCGACAGCCGTGACCGAATTCGGATTTTCGATCAGATAATTCAGCGCATTACAGCCGCCGGAAGAGATCGTGATGACGTTGGAATGTGCATCCAATTCGAGCGCCTGCAGATCAACTCGCGGGTCTTCCCAGATTTGGTTATAAACGAACGCATCAAACCAAACGGCGAAAAGTTTTTGCAAAACGCTCTGTTTTTTCGAGACCTCTTTTTGCTTGACCGCGTCAAGGACGAGTTTTGGTTCGCTCATTTTAATACTTTAGCTGCAAGTGCATTAATAAAACTTTAACAAATGATGTTTTTATTGAAAACAATGGATTAACACAAATTTAGGATTTCCGTTTTTTTCTATTTTTATTTGAAAAATTTATTTCGCTTCAATTATCAAATGAAAATCTGAAATTTATAAATTTGAAAATTTGCGCAGATAACTGTCTTTTCCAATTCTTACTTAACATCTCTTACTCAAATAATTATTCAAAAATCTTTTGTTTTTTGAATTTTCCATTTTTTTGGATCAAAAACTTGAAAATACGGAGTAAAATTACATTTTCATTTATATATTTTTCTCAAAATCAACACTTCGGAAAATTTATTAATATTTGAAAGCCAATAAAAACGGGCTTTCTAATTTTAAAAAGTGATTTAAATCACACATAAATCAAAACTTAATTTTAATTTAAGCGGTAAATTCTTTATTTACTATAACTTATAGAGATTTTTAACTGAAAAACCACCTGAAATATTGGGAATAGTTATTGCCTACAAAAATTCCACTTGTCAACTGCATTTTAGCTTAACAATTAGTCAACCCAAAACGAAGGAGAACAAAAAAAATGAAAAGGATAAGCAGGTAAGACAAAGTAATGGAGTATAATGATGGAATGAAAGTGCCAACAAAATTCATCAAAACTTTGTCTCAGGAAGAGCATAGCAGGCTCATTGAGAATCATCAAACGAGTGGGAATTTTCGCCTTCGGAATCGC
>JBGTIH010000073.1:0-9784 GCA_041745765.1 Pyrinomonadaceae bacterium
AAAACCTGATTCAAAAGCGTGTTGCGATTGTCTTCGTCGGTTTGCAAACTGTTTATCAAAACAAAAAGATGCGCCTTTAAATTTTCACGCCGGATTTGGTTAAAAGTTCGCTTGATAACGTCCGCATTTTTGTTCACGCCAAGCGGGTTCAGCGTCGTCGGAATCAGACAATAATCGAACTTTCTGACAAATTCGACCGGATTCGTTTCAAATTCGGGATTGCAGTCGCAGACGACGATTTTCGTTTCCTGATAATCGGCTTCGTCCCATTCGTCCTGATTCAAAACCGAAATAACCGAACCGAGTTTTCCCTTTGTCGCGGGCAAATAAACGCCTTCGCCGAGCAGTTTCCGCAGATTTTGCTGTTTGTCCAAATCAATCAACGCCACATCATAACCGTTCAAAGCAAACGCGCCCGCTAAATGTGCGCTGATCGTCGTTTTCCCAACGCCGCCTTTGCACGTAAAAACGCCGATATACGTTGTTTTATGTCGTTCTTCCTGCCGGTCAATTTGTTCCGCGTCCCAAAATAATCGGTCATCTCGCAAAATTACGGGACGCAAATTCGTGATTTTTTCTTCGCGCAGATAAGCATAAACCGACGGCGTAAAACCGCTGGTCGAAATAAAAAGTCCTTCGTTAAAGTTTTTGGCGTTTGGTTGGGCGAGAAAATCGAGAAATTTTTCGATTTGTCCGAGATGAACTTTGGCGCGTTGATTGCGAACTTTGACGACCATTTTCTCGCCCGGTTTGACCAGTTCAAGATCGTAATTTTTATGCGTGTTTGAAGCAACCTGCGCCGACCAGCCTTCACGACGCAGCAGAAAAAGAGCCATCCGTTCGGTTTCAGTAGCGCGTTCGAGGACGACTTCGCGGTTGCGGTCTGAATCGGTTAAAACATCGAGCAATTCAGCCCAACGCATTCTGTCTTTCGGCATTTTCTTTTATAAAATTATTCGCCAAACGCTTCCAAAACTTCGGCGGCGTGTTCGGCAACCTTTACTTTGTCAAAAATTTTGACGATTTTGCCCGCTTCGTCAATCAAAAACGTCTTTCGCAAAACGCCGTTGTAAGTTTTGCCCATAAACTTTTTCTCGCCGTAACTGTCGTAAGCGTCGGCAACCGCGTGATCGGTGTCGGCTAAAAGTGTGAACGGCAATTCGTATTTCGAGATAAATTTTTGATGTGATTTTTCATCGTCGGTTGAAACGCCGAGAATTTTTATTCCTTTTTCTTCAAAAGCCGCAAATTCGTCGCGCAAACTGCATGCTTCTTTTGTGCAGCCCGGCGTGTCGTCTTTCGGATAAAAATACAAAACAATTTTGTTTCCAAGCAAATCCGAAAGTTTTATGTCTTCACTATTTTGATTTTTAACGGTAAAATCAGGCGCGTTATCGCCTTCTTTGAGCATAATTTTCTCCAGAAATTAAATTTGATAAAATTGTAACACGGCAAAAGTTAAAAGATGAAAAGACTGTCCGAAACAAAAGCGTTAATCGAACTGCAAAAATTAAAAGATGATTATCGTGAGTTTGTAAAAACCAATTACGAACACAACGCAAAAAGTTGTCTGACGTGCGAAACAAAAGGTTTATGCTGTCTTGACGCGCATTTTGTCAATGTTCACATTACCAAAATCGAAGCCGTCGCCATTCGTCAAACTTTGGGAAAATTAAGCAAAGAAAAACGGCGCGAAATTTACAAACGCGCAGCGAAAACAGTCGAAAAATATAAATTAAACACTTCGGGTGACACTTTTCAAAAAACCTTCGCGTGTCCGCTGTTTGAAAAAGGCATCGGCTGTCTTGTTCATTTTGAAGGAAAACCTGCACCGTGTATTTCTCACGCCTGCTACGAAAATGCGGAGGATTTGCCGCCCGAAAAATTTCAAACGGAAATTGAAAATAAAATCGAAAAATTAAATAAACGAACTTACGGCAACAATTTTTCGCGGCTTCCGCTGCCGGTTTGGTTGGATTTGATAAATCCGTTCGAGTGAAATTTCAAAATTTGAAGTTTTATTGTCTTTCTGACTTGTTTTTTTGTCCGCTCAAAAGCTAAAGATACGCTGATTTAGTCATAGTATTCCAAACCCAAATGCGTAATCAAATCTTCGCCCTGAAGATGTCGCAGAGTATTTTTCAATTTCATCAACTGAATAAAAATATCGTGTTCTGGATAAAGTCCGGGCGCGGTTTGCGGTGCTTTGAAATAAAATGAGAGCCATTCCTGCACACCTTTCATTTTTGCCCGCTGCGCCAAATCCATAAACAACGCCAAATCCAAAACGAGCGGCGCGGCGAGAATCGAATCGCGGCACATAAAGTCAATTTTGATCTGCATTTTGTAGCCGAGCCAGCCGAAAATATCAATCGCGTCCCAACCTTCTTTGTTGTCGCCGCGCGGCGGATAATAATTAATGCGGACGACGTGCGAGAAACCCTTGTAAAGTTCGGGATAAACTTCCGGCTGCAAGATATGTTCGAGTACGGATAATTTCGATTCTTCTTTGGTTTTGAAGGATTCGGGATCGTCCAAAACCTCGCCGTCGCGGTTTCCCAAAATATTGGTCGAATACCAGCCGTCGAGTCCGAGCATACGCGCCTTTAAACCGGGCGCGATAATCGTTTTAATTAAAGTCTGTCCGGTTTTAAAATCCTTTCCGCAAATCGGCACACCTTCCGTTTCGGCTAATTCTAAAAGAGCGGGAATATCAACCGTCAAATTCGGCGCGCCGTTGGCAAACGGAACGCCCGATTTTATTGCTGCATACGCGTAAATCATCGAAGGCGCAATCTGTGCATCGTTGTCATACATCGCTTTTTCAAACGCTTCGATTGTCTGATGAACTTCCGTTATTTCCAGAAAAACTTCCGTCGAAGCCGCCCAGACGATGACCAGTCTTTCACAGCCTTTTTCCTCTTTGAAACGCGCAATATCAGCCATCAATTGTTCGGCAAGTTCCATTTTGTTTTTGCCTTCCTTGATGTTCGTGCCGTTGAGCCGCTTAACGTAATCCTGCGAAAAAACCGCCGCCATCGGTTTTAGAGATTCAAGCTGTTCGCGCAAATCTTCGACCTGTGATTTTTCCAAAACTCCGGCGTGCAACGCGGCTTCATACGCCGAATCGGGAAAAATATCCCACGCGCCGAAAACCACGTCGCTCAAATCCGCGAGCGGCACGAAATCCTTAATTTTAGGAATACGATTTTCGGTACGCTTGCCGAGCCGAATCGTTCCCATCTGCGTTAAAGAGCCGATCGGTTCGGCTTGTCCTTTACGAATCGCTTCCACACCGGCGACAAAAGTCGTACTGACCGCGCCTAAACCGACCAGCAAAATACCCAATTTCCCGTCTGCGGGAGCGATTTCAATACCATTTTTACTCATTTTGATTATAAACTCTCCGATATTTGTAGAAATGAGAATAATAACTTTACAAAAATGTTAAGGCAAACGTCGAAAGATATAATTTTGTTGGAATATCTAAAAACAATAAAAACTTAAAATAATCCTAGTTTCCCAATTTCTTCCGGATTTCTTTAAGTTCGCTTTCGGCTTCGATAATATATTTAATATCATACTCGCTCAACCTATTTTCGTCTTTGAGTTTATAAAGTTTTTCGAGACCTTCGCGTTTGTTTTCGAGGGCTTTTTGCAGGTACTCTCTGCGATTTTGCGTTTCGGCAAGTTTAGCGTAATGCGTGCCGATATTTATTGATGTGAAGGCAAGCGTTCGGGCGGCGATTGTATGTTCGGGATTAAAGCGCAAATCTTTTTGGAAACCTTCTTTGGCTTCCTGTAAAATTTCTAATCCGCCTGTGTAATTCTTCAATTTTAAATATGTTTCGCCGGCGGCAAATTGTGTGTTGGCAACATCATAAACGGCTAAATTGTTGTTCGGGTCGTTGTCTCTTAAATCTTTGAAAATTTTCAAAACGATGTTCATCTTTTCTAACGATTCTTTGTTTTTTCCGACTTTGATTAAAGTTTCGGCGAGCTTTCGGGTAATGGTAGCCAGATCGCGTTTTGCCTGAATATTTTGCGGATCGGCGTTTGAAAGTTTTTCGGCAACTTCTACGCCTTTTTCAAATAATTCGATTCCTTGTTCGGCTTTTTCGAAATCCGCATAATTATCAGCCGTTTTCAGATATGCAATCATTAAAGAACGCTGAATTTTTTGGTCATTCGGATATTTTTCGCCGAGTTTTATCAAGATGCTTAAGGCTCTGTCCAGATTTTCTTCGCCGCTTTTCAGATCGTTATCCCAACCGTATGCCTCGCCGATATTGACATAGGTTCTGGCATATTGCCTTTTAATTTCAGGGTGGTCCGGTTTTTCTTTAGCCAGTTGTTCATAAATTTCTTTCGCCCGATTGTAATACGCGATGGCTGTTTTATTGTCATATTCATAAAAAGGAATATTGCCGCGTGAATTTATTATATCCGCCAGGCGCGAACGCGCTTCAAAATCATTCGGATTTTGCCGCAGAATTTTTTCACGCAATTCCAGCGATTTGTCTATAAAAATCTTACCCTTTTCATAATCGCTGCCGTTATAATGAATTTCGCCCAACACTTTATAATTTTGCGCGAGTTCATTTTGAAAAGTTAGATTTTCCGGCTCATTTTCCAGATGTTTTTCCCGGATTTTCAAAGCCTTTTCGTAACTCTCCAACGCGCCTTTGACATCGCCGATATTCGGATTAAACGGATTTCCCTGAACGTCGCCGACCTTTTCATAAGCGGCGGCAAGTTCGCGCTGAAGTTCGAGATCGTCGCTTGCTTCCTGCGATAATTTGTCGAGATATTCGAGCGCGAGATTTACAAGCTCTTCACGCGCCGGAGTCGAACCCGGCAATTTTTCAATCTTTGGAGCTAAATTAAACAAGAATGAATTAGCCAAACTTCGCACATCATTAAAACGCTTTTCGGCTTTCAGTCTTTCGGCTTGTGCGATTCGCGCCTGCCAGAGCGTTGTGATTATTCCGCCGCCGATTGTCAGTAAAATTAAAATTCCGGCGAAAACGCTTGCTCTGTTTCGTTTAATAAATTTTCCTGTACGATATGAAAATGTGTTCGGACGTGCCGTTACGGGCAATCCGGCTAAGTGTCTTTTTATATCTTCCGATAAACTTTCAGCGGACAAATATCGTCTTTCCGGTTCTTTGCGTAAAGCTTTTAAAACGATATTGTCTAAATCGCCACGAATACTGTTCGAATTCAAATTCAAGATTTGCGGACTTGTCTGTCGAACTTTCGTCACCTCTGTTTCGGGAGATTCTTCTTTTTTATCGGAAATTTTTGCGGTTTGTGATTCGGTAACTTTTTTAAATTTTTTTGAGAAAGTATCCGCCATCGCCGAAGGAAGCGGCGGATCGAGTTCTATTACCGCTTTGTAGATTTTTTTAATATCGCCTTCTTTATTTTCAAACGGGCGATGTCCGCTGAGCAATTCATAGAGAATAATTCCCAAACTGTAAACGTCTGTCGTCGTCGTTACGCTCTTGCTTTGCAGTTGTTCGGGGGATGCATAAGATGGTGTCATCACGCCCATTTTTGTGACGGTCGCCGTGTTTATTTGGTCAAATTCGGTTGAAATAATTTTGGAAATACCGAAATCCAGCAATTTCGGCGTGCCATCATCGGTTACTAAAATATTTGACGGTTTCAGGTCGCGGTGAATAACCAGATTGCGATGAGCAAAATCAACGGCTTCACAAACCTTCCTGAATAAATTTAATCTTTGTTCGATATTCAGGCGATTTTTGTTGCAGAAATCATCAATCGGCAAACCCTCGACATATTCCATCGCAATATATGGAATTTTATCTCCGGTTGTTCCTGCGTCTAAAAGTCTGGCAATATTCGGATGTTCGAGAGATGCGAGAATTTCTCTTTCCTGTTGAAATCTGCGGCGAATTGCGGCGGTGTTCATTTCGCGTTTCAAGAGTTTGAGCGCGACGCGTTGTTCAAATTTCCCATCCGATCTTTCGGCGAGATAAACCGCGCCCATTCCGCCGTAACCCAATTCACTGATAACCTGATAAACGCCAAAAGTTTGTCCGATGGCAGAACTTTCCGAAATTTCCCCGTCGAAAAACCCCTTTGAAAGTTCGACTGCTGAAAAGTTCAGACAGCCTTCGACATTTTCTTCAAAGGCGAGCAAAGATTCGACTTCCTCGCGAATTTTTTGGCTTAAGTTTAACTTATCCAAATATGTCTGACGTTCGGATATTTCGATTTCCAGACAATCAAGCAGAATTTCGCTGACTGTACTCCAGTTTTCCGTTTTCATAAGTTATAACTCCGACTTTTAACCGAAATTCGGATCGTAGTTTTAAAACTTCGCTCACAATTCAGTTAAAGCTTTTTAACCGTTATTTTTACTATGTGTAATTTACCGGAAAAAAATGACAAATTATTTTTTATGATAATTATTTTCGATTCAATTCGCGATACAACCAATATTTTGCGGCTTGCCACGTTCTGACAACCGTTCTGACAGAGATTTCCAAAGACTCGGCGATTTCTTCATTGCTGAAACCGCCGAAGAAGCGCATTTCGACGACTTTTGCCTGACGTTCATCGATTTCAGCCAGCTTTTCCAGAGCATCGTCCAGAACAATGATCGAACCGGCGCGTTCTTCGGTAGAAATCTGCATATCGTCAATCGAAAAGTGAAGCGGATTGTTTCCACGCTTATCAGTAGCGTGCATTCGGGCGTGCTGAATCAAAATCTGCCGCATTAGATGCGAGGCGATGCCGTAAAAATGACGGCGGTCTTTCCATTCGATTCCCGCACCGTCGCTCAGTCTGATAAATGCTTCGTGAACGAGCGCGGTCGGTTGCAGAGTATGATTCGAGTGTTCCTTAGACATCAGAAAACGCGCCTGTTTTTTTAATTCACTATAAACAAACGGCAGAAGAAGTTCTTTCGCTTCCTCGTTTCCATTATTCCAATCTTGCAGAATTTGCGTGATCTCCGAAGTTTGCGGTTTATCCATAAATGTTTGGGCAAGGGGTTTATTCGTATTCTAGCTTATTTTTCAAGCAAATAAAAATTTTTTAATTATTTTGGCATTTCTCAAAAAACTTTCGCACATTTACGGCTGGAGAGGAAAAATTAATATTCAAACATTCAATAATGGAGAAACAAAAATGCAGAAGTTTATAGGAAATTTGAGCAAAATAGCTCTTACGGCAATTTTTACGATGATTGTTTCGGCGATCAGTATTTCAGCGGCGACATTTACGGTAATCAACACTAATGACAGTGGCGCGGGAAGTTTGCGGGATGCGATAAATCAGGCAAACACGAACGCGCAGGATGACACGATCAATTTCGATCCGGCGGTGTTTAATGTCGCCCGGACGATCACTTTGACGAGCGGAGAAATCGCTATTTCCGCCGATGGCGCGAATCCGGGCAGGCTTGTAACGATCAACGGACCGGGAGCGGATCTTTTGACGATCAGCGGCAACAACGCCAGCCGGATATTTCTCTTAGGTCCGCAATTCAACGCAAATGTCACAATGAGCGGAATGACCTTGCGAAACGGCAACGGTACCAGCAGTTTATTTGACAGCGGAAATGGTGGAGCGATTTATGCAACTGTGGCGGCAAATCTGACATTGAATTCAATGGTTATCAGAAATAATGTCATAACTGCTGTCGGAAGTGGTGGAGGAATTTATCTAAACGCCAGCAATTTCGTCATCAATGATTCGCTGGTTACCGAAAATTCGGCATTTCACGTTGGAGGAATTCTCAGCGGCAACGACAATCGGACATTCACGATGCGAAATACGATTGTTTCCGACAATACGGCAACACCTGGCGATGTCGGCGGTATAAGTATTTCTCGCGGAACAGTTGTTATTGAAAACAGCCGGATTACCGGAAATGTGGCGACGAGAAGTTGGGGCGGAATGTTTATTACTGCGGTAACCAGACTCAATATATCCAACACGGTAATTTCAGGCAACGACGGAATGCAGAATAATGGCGGCGGGTTATTTATAGATACTTCCGGTGGCGATTTTGTAAATTTGCGAAGGCTGAATGTATCGAACAATACAGGTACGGGAATATCCGCTCGCCACGTCAGCGGTGTTTTTACTCTGATTGACTCGACGGTTTCAAACAATACTCTGAGAGACTATCCGGGATTCAGCGGCGAAGGCGGCGGCGGAATTGCTATAAGCGGCGAATCAACCGCACCGATAAAAATAATCAATACGACTATTTCCGGCAATACCGCTCCCGATGCCGGCGGCGGAATACATAATTTTACATTCGGACTGGAACTCATCAATTCAACGGTCGTCAACAACACTGTCACCAACACCGGTCCGGGTAAGGGCGGCGGCGGGATATTTGATGGTGAGAGAGCAAGAAGCGGCGGATTAAATTGGTTATTCCGCGTTAAACTCCAAAACTCGATCATTGCGGGCAACACCGCACCAACCGGACCAGATCTGCACAGCGGATTCGATTCCTTCGGCTACAACATCATCGGCAATACCGCCAACACCAACAGCAGCACCGCCAATATCGGCGATCAGTTTAACGTCATTCCGTTGGTCGGTGCTTTAGCCGACAATGGCGGTCCGACCCAAACTCATGCACTTCTGGCGGGAAGTCCCGCGATCAACGCCGGAAGCAATGCTCTCGCCGTTGATCAAAACGGTAATCCGCTTAGCTTTGATCAACGCGGCGCGTGTTTTAACCGCAGAGTCGGCGGCACGACCGACATCGGCGCTTTCGAATTCGGTGCCGTTCAATTATCCGGCGTAAATGCTCCGTTTGATTTCGATGGTGATTGTAAAACGGACGTTTCAATTTTTCGACCAAGTGTCGGGGAATGGTGGTATCAGAGAAGTTCAGATGGACAGGTTCCCGCGCTGCAATTCGGTCAGTCTTCCGATACAATCGTTCCTGCTGACTTTACCGGAGATGGCAAGACTGACATTGCTTTCTGGCGTCCTTCTACAGGATTCTGGTATGTTTTGAGAAGTGAAGATTCGAGCTTCTACTCTTTCCCTTTCGGTGCTTCCGGTGATATTCCAGTGCCTGCCGACTACGATGGCGACGGTGTTGCCGATCCGGCTGTCTTTCGTCCAACGGAAGCGGTCTGGTATATCAGGAATTCTTCAGACGGTTCAGTATCCATTATTCCATTCGGAGCCAATGGAGACAGACCTGTTCCGGCAGATTATGATGGCGACGGCAAAACGGATATTGCTATCTTCAGACCGTCAGAAGGTCAATGGTGGATCAACCGCACATCAGCCGGATTAATTGTTTTAACCTTTGGATTATCAACAGACAAAACGGTTCAAGCAGATTACACCGGAGACGGCAAAGCGGATGTCGCATTCTTTAGACCATCATCAGGAGAATGGTATATCTTGAGATCGGAAGATTTCTCATTTTATTCATTTCCGTTTGGAAACAATGGAGATACACCGGCACCCGGAGACTACGATGGTGATGGACGCGCCGATGCCGCCGTATTTAGAAATTCCAATTTAGTCTGGTATATAAGCGGTTCAACAAGCGGCACACAGATTTTCTCCTTCGGAGCAAGTGGAGACCGTCCCTTACCTAATGCTTTTGTCCGGTAAATATTTTCAAATGCTAAGCAGGTAAGACAAAGTAATGGAGTATAATGATGGAATGAAAGTGCCAACAAAATTCATCAAAACTTTGTCTCAGGAAGAGCATAGCAGGCTCATTGAGAATCATCAAACGAGTGGGAATTTTCGCCTTCGGAATCGC
>JBGTIH010000074.1:0-7356 GCA_041745765.1 Pyrinomonadaceae bacterium
TTTTCTTCCATTTTTGCTTAGTTTTGAAGCCTCGAATAAATCCGAAGCGACCTTGCACGAAGTCGTTACGACGGTTGAAATTAATGCTCCGATTGAAAAAGTCTGGAAAACGGTTCTGGCTTTTCCGCAAATTGATAAAAATCCCGAAGGAATTCTCAAATTCGGTTGTGCTTATCCCTTAAATGCTGAAATTAAAGGCGAAGGAGTCGGCGCGATGCGTTACTGCAATTTCAATACGGGCGCATTTGTTGAGCCGATCACCGTTTGGAATGAGCCGTATTTGCTGGCGTTCGATGTTCAGGAACAACCGCAGGCAATGGTTGAAATGAGCATTTACAACGACCTGCACGCGCCGCACATTGATTACATTCAATCAAAACGCGGACAATTTCGCCTTTATGAAAAAGACGGCAAAACGATTCTCGAAGGCACGACATTTTACACCCACGATATTTCGCCCGATTTTTACTGGAAATTGTGGTCGGATTACATAATTCATCAAATTCATCTGCGCGTGCTGAATCATATTAAAGAGGTCGCCGAAAAGTAGATAATCTGAAGAAAAATTTATTCTTTTTTGTTTTTGATTTGACGTTTCATTTATAATACAATGTGTTATATGAAACAGGCGGCAACTGAAAAAAAGACAACTTTAACAAAACCAAAAACGCGGCAAAAATTATCGGCAAGTGTTGCAAAAAATGCAAAAATGCCGGAAAAATCTGTTTCTGCAAAGAAAATCGTTTCTGCCAAAAGTATTAAGCCGCCGGCAAAAAAAACAGAAAAAACTGCGGCAAAAACGAAAGTTCAAAACGCGAAAACAGTAAGAACCGCAAACGGAAAAATTTTGACTGCGAAACCGAAAGCCGCAAAAGTAAAAACGATTGCCGCCGAAAAATCTATTTCCAGAACCGGAAAAAAGATCGCGGCTAAATCTGTTTCCGCCGTAACGCCGAAGAAATCAAAAACTGTCGCACCGGCTTCAGTTTCGAAAATAAAGAAAACAATTGAAAAATTTCCGGTAAAAACGGCTAAAACCAAAGTTGGGGTTGCAAAAAAAACGCTTGAAACGGTTAAGCCGAAAACCGCAACCAAGCCAAAAACTATTGCTCCGAAAATAAAGAATGTTCCGAAAAAATCAGCGGCAAAAGCGGTTTCTAAAGTGGTAACACGCGAAGTAAAAATCAAAACTGCGAGAAATTCTGCCAAGCCGAAAATTTCAGCGCAACCGGAGCGAAAAGATATTTTGAAATATGCCAAACCGGCAATTACCGGCAAGGTGAAATCTCCGCAAAGAAAAGCTGCATCAATAAAAATCGAAGTGGCGAAGATCGAACCGAAAATTTTGGAAGAAATAAAAGTACCGAAAAAAAAGCCTCTGCGGGCGATCAGCAGCGCAATTTTTCGCGGCGAGAAAGACAGGTATCAATTTAAAGTTTATGAAATCGGTGAAAGTTTCAAAGAAATTTCGGCGGTTTATGTTATTTCAAAACGTATTACAGACAGAAGAAATCGCGGTCATCACAAATTAATTTGCATCGGACAGACCAATTCGATCTTGAAAGACTTAAAAACGCATCGCAAAAGCAAATGTCTGCGCGTAAATAAAGCCAATGTAATCAGCATTTTGCGCGAAGAAAACGAAGAAATCCGGCTCAAAATCGAAAACGATCTAAAAGCCGCACATTCGATTGCTTGCAATCTCGAACCCGGAGCAAATTTGAAATAAGCAAGCAAAAATCAATGTATAACGAAAAACGGATAACGAAAAATTTCAGAAATTTCCATTAAACAATTCGTATGTGAAAGGAAACTTTAGAATTTCTAATTCTGATTTCTCGTGCGATTTTCAGGTTAATTTGTATGGAATGACGTAGATAGCGATAGCGAGAAAATGAAAGATACTGCCGAGCATTACAAAAAGATGCCAGATCGCGTGGTGATGTTTGAGACTTTCCCACGAATAAAAAATCACGCCGACCGAATAAGCGATGCCGCCGGCAACGATCAGTAAAATCGGCATCAGACCAATCGCGTCAAAGAGCGGCTGAACGACGATAACGCCGATCCAGCCCATTACGAGATAGGAAATAACAGACGCGCCGCTGAATCTTTTGCTCAGAAAAACTTTGGTAAGAATGCCGATAATCGCCAACGCCCAGACAAAAAGAAAGAGATTCTGCCCGATTCCCGAACGCAGAACGACCAGCGTGAACGGCGTGTAACTTCCGGCGATCAGCACGTAAATACAGCAATGATCAACGATCTGCAGCTTTCGTTTGAGTTCCGGCGAGGTCGCGCCGTGATAAAAGGTCGAAGCGGCATAAAGTACGATCAGAGACAAACCGTAGAGAACGCTGCTGGCAATATACCAACCGTCGCCGTAGAATGCGGCAAAGATCACCAGAAAAAGAAATCCCGCAACGCTCAGCATCAGACCGAAACCGTGCGTCAGCGTGTTGGCAAGTTCTTCGACCGTTAAATTTTTTAGCTTGGCTTTGACCATTTTTCTATAAAGTTAATTCTAATCTTATTCTGCAAACGGTCAAAATTTGATGCGCTTATTACGTTAAAAATACTCTGAAATTACGATAAAATTACATTTTCTAAGCAGGGAAAATAAGTAAATAGGCATTTTGAAAAGTTTGGAGTCCCGCTTTTAGGCGGCTTTTCGCCGTTCTTCGCTGGCGGTTGCTTGAAGGCGGGACTCCAAACTTAGAACAAATTCTTTCATTACTTTTGCTTACTTGCCTAACTGTTTAATTTTACTTCATATATTTGTCCAAAAAATCCGCGACCAAAGGATAAAGTTCCAAACGGTTTTTCAGTTTTGAAATGCCGTGTCCTTCGTCGTCGAAAAGTTTGTATTCGACCGAAACGTTGCGTTTTCTCAAGGCTTCGACGAGCTGTTCGGCTTCGGTGTATGGCACGCGCGGATCGTTTTTGCCGTGAATGACAAAGAGCGGCGTTTTGATCTTGTCAACTTTGGCAATCGGCGAGATTCTTCTCAAAAATTCGATGTCTTTATCGAGAAATCCGTATTCGACCTCGCGCTGACGGCGGCGATAACCCGAAGTGTTTTTCAGAAAAGTTTCCCAATTGACGATGCCGACCGTATTGACCGCCGCTGCAAATAAATCGGGATACAGCGTGATCGCCGCCATCGTCATATATCCGCCGTAACTTCCGCCCATCACGGCGATGCGTTTTGGATCTGCGCTGCCCGAAGTTTTCAACCATTCGACCGATGCGGCTAAATCTTTGACCGAATCTTCGCGTTTCTCGATATTATCGAGCGCGGCAAAAGTTTTGCCGTAACCGGTCGAACCGCGCACGTTTATTGCCAAAATCGCGTATCCGCGCGAAAGATAATACTGGTAAAGCGGATTAAAACCGGGACGCTCCTGCGCTTCCGGTCCGCCGTGAACGCTGACGATGACGGGATTTTTAAATTGGCTGAGGTCTATGACGTTTGAATTGTTATTATTGGTTTTATCTCTAGGATTTCTTCTCCCGGTAGCACCTATAAAACCAAATCCATGTTTATTTATCGGTTTGTAATACCATGCCGGAATTTCGCGTCCGTCGAAACTCTTAAATTTAATCAATTCCGGCTCGACGAAAGATTCCTGCGGAATGCCCGAACGCGAGCTTTTTGTAACCTGCGTCAGTTTTTCCGTTTTCAGATCATAAACCCAAATATCGCCGTTATTTTTCGCGCTCGAAAATGTAAAAGCGAGTTTGCTTGCATCGTCGGAAAATTCCAGACCGCCGACAATTCCTTTTGCCGGAAGCGAAACGGATTTGACTTGCGTTCGTTTCGCACTCGTTTTCTGAAAGTTCACAGACGTTTGCGGCATCAGCGAGCGAATATAAAGTTCGCTGAAACCTTCGACATTATTGACATTCGCAAAAGTTTGACCGTCGCGGGCGATTGCCGTCGCGCTTAAATCCCAATTCGCTTGTTCAAAAGGAACGACTTTCTTCGTCGCCAAATCCATTCTCGAGAGCGTGATAAATTCGCCCGTCTGATTCGTGCCGAAAATTATCGAATTGCCGTCGGGCAAAAAATTGACATTGCCGTATTGTGTCGCCTCGTCGTGCGGCGTAAGGTGCGTCGCGGCTTTGGTGCGCGCGTCAATCAAATACAGATCATTATCGAGCGAAAATCTCACCGAAGAGCGCGAAACGATGATCTTATCGCCCGCATCGGAAACCGCCGCGATAAAATTCGAGCCGTCGTGCTGAAAAAGCATCTCTTCTTTTCCGCTGGCAATGTCCATTCGATAAACGTCAAACCAATTTTTATCGCGTTTGTTTGAAGTGTAAAAAATCGAATCGCCGTCTTTGGAAACCGCGCCGAAATTATGGCGCGTTTTTTCGTCCGCCGTCAGCGGTCTGATATTCGCGCCGTCGCCGGAAAGATGAAAAAACTGCGTATTTTCATTGCCGTCGATTGCCTTGCCGAAGATCAGACCTTTGTTTCCGGGCAGCCATTCGACGAATGAAATATTGTCCTGATAAGAAGTAATTTGTTCGGGATAACCGCCCGCCGCGTCAACAAACCAGATTTGCGAAGTTCCGGTAATATTGGTTAAAAATGCAATTCGCTTGCCGTCCGGCGAAAATGCCGGACTTCCCGCCGAGCGTATATTCAAATAACGCTCGATCGAATAATTTTGAGCAAACGCCGAAATGGTGAAAAGACATAATAACAAAAGAAAAGCAAGTTTTTTCATAGATTTCTCCGAAATTAAAAATAGATAATGGAACTTTTGTTTCATTATCTATTTTTCTTTCTTGATTTTCCAACGGAGCTTAAAAAAAACGGACTCTTTCCGCTTTTTTTGTAATTTATGCCAAGCGCACCGCAACAGGCGTTTTGTTGACTAACATATCAAACACGCCGGAACGCGCTTGGGCGAGTTCGACAAGTTCCTGAATTTTTTCGCGCGGTGCGTCCGATTTGATGTCGAAGGTTACGCGAATTTCATCGCAGCCCATCCGCTCGTTTTCATCCAGGTCGAGAAAACCGAGAAGACTGTCGTCGGCTTCGAGTTTCGACGTAACTTCATTTAATCGAACGCCTTCCGCCGAAGCGAAAAACACCAGGGTCGTCAGACATCCGGCAAGCGCGGCGAGCAGATGTTCCACAGGATTCGCCGCCGTGTCTTCGCCCATCAAAAATTCGGGTTCGTCTTTTTCGAGAACAAACGTCTGTTTGCGATTTTGTTCTTCGCCCGCGCCGAAAACGCTGCGGATGCTTGTTTGATTTTTCGCACCGTTGACCCATTTGTTGCTGGCGCGAAACTGCATTTTGGCGAGTTCCGGCTGATTTTTAATGTCTTCGGTCGTCGAAATTTTTTCGTTGACATTTATACCGTTGATAATTGTTTTTTCTACTACTTTTGAATCGTACATATTTAACTCCTTATTATTTCGTTATTTATAATTAATGTTCCGCAAGCGATTTTCTGTCGAAAAAAGTTTAAATAATCGCCCGCTGAACGGTTGTATTGAAATTGATCGTTTTTTTCCTGCTTTAGCAAAAAAACGGCGCGATTTCTTCGATCCGTTTTCTTTGTTCCGAACTTAAATATTCGAGCGTTTCCAGAAATTTCGGATGCGACATTCCCGTTCCGAGATAAGTCCAGCGGTTTGCCTGATGCTGCGAGAAAATAAAATCTTCGCTCTCTCGCTCGTTTAATTTTCGTCCGGTCGCCCGTTCAAACGCTTCGAGATCAAAGATCGCCTGCTGACGAACGCCTTCATCGAGAAAACCGCCGATTGCCAGATATTCGTCAACCGCTTTTTCGATTTCCTGCGCGCTCATACCTTCGGCGAGCGATTTGATCATCATCGTATCGAGCTTGGCATGCTGCGCTTCTTCGAGCCAGTGATTTTGCAAAAGGCTCTTAAACTGCGCGTCAAACTCCTGATTATCCTTGACGCTTTCGACGAAATGCCGCTGCGTCATCCATTCGATATCCAGAATAGCCAAAGCGACCGCCAAAGGCTGATGCGACAAGACGGCTTTGGCAATTACCGCAGGCGGTCCGATGACCGAGCATTCCGTGCCGAAATTATTCTGAAATTCTTCGCTGAAGATTTTGAAAAGCTGAATATGCTTGGCTTCTTCACGGGCAAATTGCAGAAAAGCACGCACGCGCTAATCATTATCATCGAGCGACGGACGAACATGATCGAGAATAAACGGCAGAATAAATTCTTCCGCCAGACCGAAAATGCTCAAATAAGGCTTGTCCGCTTAATTGCTTTATCTGACCATTGTCTGTTGGTTTCAATTCCCAAATGTCGGCGACGCGTCTTCAAAGGTTACTTCGACTTGCCACCTTTTGATAAACCATTCCACTATTTGTTTGGGACCGGCTGACGTTCTGGTGCTAAAAATCGCCTGTGGTTCGCACCTTTCCTAATGGATCTCGGATAATTACCCAACGAATCGGCACCGCTTCTTTTCCAACGTGATACCAGACACATTTGCCGCTGACAACTTCTATTTTTCGCAACTTTTCGCCATACCAATTTCTAATCGTCAAGTTTTTCCATTTTGTTCCTGAATTCTCGATCACGGATTGTCACGTCGGTAAGCGTTTTCCTTTTTTTCGCGGTCGCCCCATCTGTCCTTGTCTTCTGGCTCTAACTTTCCGATATAAAGCGGCATCCAATCTAATCCGAGAAACTACCGTAACCTCTTCTCTAACCGCATTTAATAAATCTATCACGGCAAATCCGCCGTCTCCGACAAACACCAAATCCTTGTTCGGAAACCATCTTTTTATCAATAAAATCGCTTGTTTGGCTCGCTCGGTCAGTTTCCGGTGGCGTATCCCTTTCTCCCGATGGTATCTTTCCGACGCACATAAAACTGTGAGAAATGGCAATGCCCAGACCCGTCCGGCAAATCCGACCTCAGTCAATAACATAAATGAAAGCCATCTTAATCCGCTCGTCTTAACAAAAAAGGACTTGCTTGAGCGCACCGCATCCCGATAAATCCCTTTCGCTTTTATCTTCTCGCCTCTTCTGCGCTCAATCGTTTCATCTAATCCGATGACTAACTCATCCGTTAAACCAAATGTTTTAATCAATAAATCTAACAAAATCCGCGATCCGCGCCAACAACTCCACTCAGCGCGATTCAAGACCCGATGATAGTTCTGAAAATGCTTTTCTTTCCCCAGTCCCATTACCCGCAAAGCATTAGTAACGGTTCTTGAAGCAGGCGATGGAATCGCTCCCGTCAGCAAAACTTTTACTCTTTGAAAAACCGGCTGGGAAAAAAGCGGTGCAAATGCTATAACACGCATTCACAAGAGCGCAGGGCATAGTCCG
>JBGTIH010000075.1:0-3676 GCA_041745765.1 Pyrinomonadaceae bacterium
AGAGCCGTCAGGCGCGGAAAGCAGACGCGAGATTTACCCGGCAAAACGCGTCGAATTTGCCAGAGGAACTTCGAAAGCCACTGAAAAATTTATTTTAAACGAAGAAGACGACATAAAAAGATTTGTCGTCGGCGCGCGCGCCGGACAAACTCTGACGGTTACCGCCGAGCCTTCGGATAAAACGAAAACTATCGAAGTTACGCTGTTTAACGGCGAAGCGGACGCGGACGAAACCGACAATAAATTAACCGCCAAACTAAAAAAAACCGGCGATTATGTGATTCAGATTCGCGGATTTACCGAAAAGCAAATGAGCGTTTCGGTCAGCATCGAGATTAAATAAATTTATGAAAATAATTTCGTCATTTTTAATCTTTGCGACAATCTGCATTTTTCAAATAAATCAAATCGAGGCGTTTGCTCAAAAACAGAAAATCGAATCAATTTATACCGATCTGACTGCGGAAAAATGCAAAACTCTGGAATCGAACCCGGACGAAGGCGGCAGTTATCGCGGAGTTTGCGCGGGTGTCGGCGGTTATAAACTTGAAGTTTTGGAAGGCGATCTGCGCCAATCCATAAATATTATCGCGCCGGACGGCAAAAAATTCGAACTCGATTTCTGGACAAAAGTTTCCGGCGGCTTTTCCTCCGTCGGCGAAAAAGCCGAATGGCGCGTGACGAAAACCGGCAAAACGGTGAAACCCGCCGCTTTAATCGTTCGCTATAACGTCAGCGAAAATCCCGAAAAGCCCGAACAAACCACTTCTTATCTGGTCGTTACAAAAATCACGGGTAAAACCGCCTGCATTACCGATGTCGTTAAACCGTCCGCCGAAGCAAATAAAAAAGCCCGCCGGTTAGCCGATTCTTCGGCAAATAAAACCTGTAAAATCTAATAATAGAACCCGCCATTCAATTTCAAATTTGCGGCAATTTATGGTTTAATCTATAAAAAACTACTATCTTTATTCCAAAAACTATGAAAATTTTAAATGCTTTGACAGCTTTCATTCTGCTTCTGAGTTTGACGGTTTCTGTTCCGGTAAATTTTGCAAAAACGACGGACGAAACAATGTTTGATCTGGTAATTACAAATGCCCGCATCGTTGACGGTACGGGAAATCCGTGGTTTCGCGGCTCAATTGCCGTTAAAGACGGAAAAATCGTCAAAATCGGGCGGTTTGAAAATTTAAAGGCGAAACAGACAATAGATGCCAACAATAAAATCGTCGCGCCGGGTTTTATTGACGTTCACGCGCACGTCGAAGGAATTTACAGCAATCCGGCGGCGGAAAATTTTATCCGAATGGGCGTAACGTCGCTCGTTACCGGAAACTGCGGCGGTTCGACGACCGATGTCAGAGAATTTCTCGGACGGATAAACGAAACGCCGCTTGCCGTCAATCTTGCCACTTTGATCGCGCACGGTTCGGTGCGCCGCGCCGCGATGGGTTTGGATAATCGCGCTCCGACCGCCGAAGAACAGCAGAAAATGAATCAAATCGTCGAACAAGGAATGAAGGACGGCGCGGTCGGGCTTTCAACCGGTTTGATCTATGTTCCCGGAACATTCGCTAAAACCGAAGAAGTCGTCGAACTTGCGCGAGTCGCTTCCAGATTCGGCGGCGTTTACGCCAGCCATATCCGCGACGAGGGAAACGGTGTGGTCGAAGCGATCAAAGAAGCGATAAATATCGGCGAGCAGGCAAATATGCCGGTCGAAATTTCGCATTTCAAAATTTCCAGCAAAGCGCTCTGGGGAAAAAGTCCGACGACCATCGGTTTGGTCGAAGACGCCAGACGGCGCGGTGTAACCGTTACGGTTGACCAATACGCTTACACGGCTTCCTCGACATCGCTCGACGTTCGGCTGCCGAATTGGGCGGTTGCCGGCGGACGCGAAGAAGGCAAAAAACGTCTGGCGGACAAAGCAACACGCGAAAAAATTGTCAGGGAAATGAAAGAAGACCTGAAGCGAAAGAATTTTAAGGATTACAGTTTCGCGTATGTCGCCGGTTATGAACCGAATCCCGAATTTAACGGCAAAAATATCGCTGAAATCACCGAGATGACGAAAAAATCTAAAAAGCTCGACGCGCAAATCGAACAGATTTTCGAGATGTATAACGCGGGCGGCGCGGGAATGGTCTATCGCGTGATGGACGAAACGGACGTGCAGAATATTATGCGTCAACCATTTACAATGATCGCGTCAGACAGCGGCGTTCGCAAGTTCGGCGAAGGCGTTCCGCACCCACGCGGCTACGGCAACAACGCCAGAGTTTTGGGCAAATACGTCCGCGAAATGAAAATTATTACGCTCGAAGACGCGATTCGAAAAATGACTTCCCTGCCCGCGCAAACCTTCAACCTGCGTGACCGCGGTTTGATTCGAGAAGGCTACGCAGCGGACATCGTAATCTTCGACGAAAACACCGTTGCCGACAAAGCGACATTTGAAAATCCGCATCAATACGCGGAAGGTTTCCAAACCGTCATCGTCAACGGCGAAATCGTTTTCGACGGCGCGAAAATGACCGGCAAAATGAGCGGTCAGCCGCTGACGCTTAAATAATTGAAAAATTTTGCGATTCGGAAGCTATTAATAATTCCGCTTTTGTCAGGTGTAGTTTCACTTAAATGTTAGAAAAGATAAACTCTTAGCAATTCGTGTTAATATATTACACGGAGTTTAATTCGGTATAATACAAAGTTTGGTCAGACAGCCGATGCAACTTGTGAGCGCCGGACGGCTCGACAACACTTGACATATATGTTACGCTCGTGGGTGTCCGCTCAACAGGCGTTGGAGACGGAACGCCCACGAGCGTAACATAACCTTCGCCGTTGTCATCTCCGCCCCCGCTCGTAGCATCGTCAGTCTGCCAAACAAGTCATTGCAACGGATTCGCCAGTTTGAGCCTGTTTAAACCTGTGTGGTGAAATCATACTTGTCTTTATTGGCGAATCCGCTGAATTCCGGTCGTTATGCGCTTCGTATTAAAATCAACGCGAGCCTTTTGGCAACACGAAAATGTTTTCGAGCGATTCGCCTTTATCTGAACAATTCTTTAATGGCACACGATTTCAATTCCTTGTTTTGAGTCGCGCTGCGATTGAAACATTTACGGCAGAAAAACCTTACTTGGTTATTTCCATTACCGACCCGGAACAGCCGGAAGCTAACATTCCTGATTCGCCGTTTTTGCGGGCGACCTTGCGAATGAAGTTTCACGACATTGCTAAACCAACTCGCATTGCCGCGCAGTTTGCTTCCGCTTCAACCGACGTTTATGCAACGGAATCCGATGCCGAACGAATCTTGTCTTTCATCAGCGAGAATCTAACGGAAGTAAAACTGATTGTTTGTCATTGCGAGCAAGGCATCAGCCGTTCGGCGGCAATCGCAGCGGCTTTGTCGCGCACCTTGCAAAACGAAGATGAATTTTTCTTTCAACATTATTGGGTGAATCGTTACGTTTATGATTTACTGTTGGCTAAGGCGGATATTTTGAAAACAAAGACGCGCACAACAAATCAATGGACGTGAGGGCGAAACAGCGACTTTGTTATCAAACTTGTCCGTTACTTTTCGGCGGGTCTGGTGGCGGTTTCGCCCCACGTCATCTCAACCGTTAGGCGCTTCGTGGTTAAATTGCACGTTTGTCTGAAT
>JBGTIH010000076.1:0-7032 GCA_041745765.1 Pyrinomonadaceae bacterium
CTCGTTTTGATTCCCGAATTTCCGTTCGGCGGGATGGAACACGCGGGCGCAACATTCTTGAGAGAAGACCGCATTATTTTCCCGACCGAGCCGACGAAAAACGATTTTATCACCCGCGCCAATCTGATCTTTCACGAAGCCGCGCATCAATGGTTCGGCGACACCGTGACGATGAAATGGTTTGACGATCTGTGGCTCAAGGAAGGCTTTGCCGAATTTATGGCGTATAAAACGCTCGAAAAAGTAATGCCCGAATACAATGCGTGGAAAATCTTCTACGAACGCAACAAACAAGCCGCTTATCTGACCGACATCACACGCGGCACAACGCCGATCTATCAGGAAATCTCGAATCTGAGCGCGGCAAAGAGCGCCTACGGCAACATCGTCTATCGCAAAGCCCCGTCGTTTCTCAAACAAGCCGAGTTTTTCTTAGGCGAAAAAGAATTTCAAACCGCCGTTCGCGCGTTTTTGAAAAAACACGAATTCAAAAACGCCGAATGGACGGATTTAGTCAAAGAATTTGAAACGGCAAGCAAACAGGATTTAGATGATTGGGCTAGTATTTGGGTGAAACAACGTGGTATTCCCATAATTAGTTATGACAGAAAGAATTTTTCACAAAAAAGCTCACTCGGCGATAATACAGTTTGGCAACAAAAAACAATAATTCATACTCGCAGAAAAAGTAAGGCAAAGTTTTTTGAAGATTATAGTGAAATTGATCTACTGATTTTATCGAAGCAATCTCAATCGTTTGAAAGCGGTAAGATAGAACTGTTTGATGTTGCCTTTGTTTTCCCAAACTACGGTGATTACGGCTACGGCATCTTTCTGCTTGACGAGAAAAGCCGCGCTTACATTCTTGCAAATATCCAAAACGAAAAAGGCGATTTTATGCGCTCGATGATGTGGGGCGCGTTGTGGGATTCGCTTCGATTTTACGAACTCGCGCCCGAAGATTATGTTGAATTGGTCATCAAAAACATCAATGTCGAATCGGACGAAAGCACAATTCAATCGCTTTTAGGTCGCGTCGGAGTTGCGATGAATTACTACCTGTCAGAACCGCCTGCGTCAGCGGGCGGCACGGGCGTTGATAAAGAAAAATCGAAATCAAACGCAAAACCGCCCGCTAACGCAGACGGTTCTGACTTGCAGCTCGAAAATCTTCTTCTCGAAAAAATGCAGACCGCGCCGACGCTCGGATTGCGAATTACATATTATCGGGCGTTTCTGAATATCGCTTCGAGCGAAAAAGCGCGGAATGTTTTAAAAGAAATGTTACAAAGGAACACCGGCATCCCTGCCGGTATTGAACGCGCGGACGGCGGGAAAACTGCCGGCAGGATGCCGGTGTTCCAATTGAAAACCAAAGATAAATTCGACATCGTAACGCGCCTTATCACATTAAATGATCCTGACGCTTTAAAACTTCTCGCCGAACTCGAAAAAACCGAAACCGACGACGCGGCAAAACGCTATGCTTACGCGGCACGTGCCGGAATTCCGAATGCGGAAAATAAAGCGAAATTCTGGAACGATTTTGTAAATAATAAAGAAATCTCCGAAAGTTGGATCGAATCGGCGTTTGCCGTCTGGAATTCGCCGCGCCACGCTGATTTGACTTTGCCTTATCTGGAAAAAGCTCTGGCGGAACTGCCGAATTTGAAACGCAATCGCAAGATATTTTTCGTCAACGGCTGGCTTTCTTCATTTATCGGCGGACAAAAATCGGCGGAAGCCTTGAAGATCGTTAATGATTTTCTGGACAAAAACCCGAACCTCGACCGAGATCTGCGCCTGAAAATTCTGGAAAATGTTGACGGTTTGGAGCGAGCGGTGAAGATTCGTGAAAAATACGGCGAAAAAAATTAACCGCAGAGACGCAGAGTCTTTTTTTAATTTCTCTCTGTGTCTCTGTGGTTAAACTATCTTTGTATAAAATTTTACAAATTCAAAAGCGATGCTTTAGCGGCTCTGAATTCGTCGTCCGTTAAAACGCCGTCTTTGTGAAGTTTGGCAAGTTTGGCGAGTTCCGCTGCAACGTCCGGTTTGTTTCCGGCAGCCGCTTCCTTTTTGCCGCCGAATTTATCGAGCATCGCACCGCCGAATTTTTTGCCGACCTTGCTGCCGACCACGCCGCCGACCAGTGCTCCCGTAAAAGTTCCGACGACCGGAATCGGAATCAAAACCGTTCCGACCTGCGCTCCGGCGATAATTCCCGCGCCCGTGCCTGCCAGACCGCCGGTTTTTTCGTTGTCTTCTTTTTGTTTCTGTTCGTCCGTTTCGTTTTTGTTTGTCATTATCAATAATTCTCCGTGTATTTTCTTTTTTTCGGCTGAGGTTTTTTCTAAACCCGTCTTGTCAGCTTAGCTCTATTCTACGAAATATTCAATAAAAATCTGATTCCCGATTTAGTCAAAAAATTTACGCGAAACTCCGGCGGCAGATTTAAAACTTTTAAGATCAAACAAGCTTTTCAGCAAACATTTTCGGCGTTCGGATTAGCGAAATTGTCCGATTCGTCTTCTTCGGCGCGTTCGCTCAGACAGGCAAAATCCTTTTCGATGAGAATTTTAAGAGATTTATCCGGAGCCAAAGATTGCTCGCCACCGATGCCGATTTGTTCGGTGTTTATCCATTCGTCGGCAATGGGGCGCGGAATGATGACGGAGATTTTTCCGCTGTCGTATTTAGCGGTAATTTCTGCGGTTTTGTCCGTTGAAACGAGCGCGTAAATCAGTTTTTCGTTTATTGAGCTGCCGAATTCGATTGCCTCTTCGATCTGTCCGCGTCTGCCGAACTCTTCGACCTCGCTCTGCGTCAATCTGAATCTGATCGAATTTCCTCTGATTCTTATTTTCATAATTCATCCTAAAATTGGTAATAACCTCTAAAATAGAGGAGTTTGCAGGAAAAGGAAAGTTGACCGCTTCTAATCTTGATAAAAAAGTAAGGAATTGATAGTCTTAAACTTGAAAATAAATTAAGAGAATTTTTTTAGCGGATAAAACGATGAAAATTTCGGCACAAGAAGAATACGGTTTGCGGTGTCTGCTTCAACTGGCGATGCTCAAGGAAGATGAAAGCCTGACGCTGCCGCAGATTGCCGCGCTCGAAGGAATTTCGACGGCAAATGCCGGAAAATTGATGTGGCTTTTAAATAAAGCCGGATTTGTATCGGCAATTCGTGGCACAAAAGGCGGTTATTCTCTGGCGCGTGCCGCTAGTGAAATTTATCTGAGCGACGTCATCAAAATTTTGGATGCGGACGAAATCGGCAATCATTGCGAAAGCTACACGGGCGTTTTGGAAAAATGCGTTCACAAAGGCGATTGCGGAATTCGTCCCGTCATTGTCGGGCTTCACGAGATCGTCCACAACGCGCTCTCGCAAATCACGCTGGCGCAGCTTATCGGATCGGAAAAAAAGGTTGACGAGCGTTTTCACCGCATACAAGGACTAAAACAGGTATCAGTTATCAGTGAATAGTAAACACGAAAAAATGATAAATGATAAATGATAAATGATAAATGAAAATATGAGTACAGCAGCAGAATTATTAACAAACAGAGAATATAAATACGGTTTTACGACCGACATCGAAACGGAAACGATCGCCAAAGGTTTATCGGAAGACACGGTGCGCCTTATTTCGTCCAAGAAAAACGAGCCGGAATGGATGCTTGATTTTCGTCTGAAAGCGTATCGCCGCTGGCTGGAAATGAAACAGCCCGATAATTGGGCGAATTTCGATTATCCGAACATAGATTTTCAAAATATTTCGTATTATTCCGCGCCGAAACAAAAGGCGAAAAAACAGAGCTTGGACGAAGTTGATCCCGAACTTCTGCGAACTTTTGAAAAATTGGGAATTCCGCTGACCGAGCAGAAAATGCTGGCAAATGTCGCGGTTGATGCCGTGTTCGATTCGGTTTCGGTGGCGACGACCTACAAAGCGAAACTCAAAAAAGCGGGCGTGATCTTCTGTTCATTTACCGAAGCGGTCGAAGAATACCCGGAACTGATTCAAAAATATCTCGGTTCGGTCGTGCCTGTTTCAGACAATTATTACGCTGCGCTGAATTCGGCGGTTTTCTCGGACGGTTCGTTCGTTTTCATCCCGAAAGGCGTGCGCTGCCCGATGGAACTTTCAACGTATTTCCGCATCAACACGGAGGAAGCGGGACAGTTTGAACGCACGTTAATTGTTGCGGAAGAAGGCGGTTATGTCGCGTACAATGAAGGCTGTACTGCCCCTCAATTCGATACGAATCAGCTTCACGCGGCGGTTGTCGAACTGGTTGCGCTGGACGATGCGGAGATCAAATATTCGACCGTGCAGAATTGGTATGCGGGCGACGAGAACGGCAAAGGCGGAATTTATAATTTCGTGACAAAACGCGGCGCGGCGCGCGGGAAGAATTCAAAAATCTCGTGGACGCAGGTTGAAACCGGAAGCGCGATCACCTGGAAATATCCGTCCGTGATCTTGCAGGGCGATAATTCTATCGGCGAATTTTATTCGGTCGCGCTGACCAACAACGCGCAGATCGCCGATACCGGAACGAAGATGATTCATATCGGCAAAAATACGCGCAGCACGATTATTTCAAAGGGAATTTCCGCCGGAAAATCGAATAATTCGTATCGCGGTCTGGTCAAAATTCTGCCGAAAGCCGACGGTGCGAGAAATTATACTCAGTGCGATTCGATGCTCATCGGCGACCGTTCGGAAGCGAATACTTTCCCGTATATCGAGGTGATGAACGCAACGGCGCGAGTCGAACATGAAGCGACGACTTCAAAGATCAGCGAAGAACAGCTTTTCTATTTGCAGCAGCGCGGCATCTCGCAGGAAGACGCGGTTTCGCTCATTATCAACGGTTTCTGCAAAGAAGTTTTCCGCGAACTGCCGATGGAATATGCGGTTGAAGCGACGAAACTTTTGGGATTGAAATTGGAAGGAAGCGTCGGTTAATAAATTATGAAAAATTCGGTTTCATCATTTTCAATGGTTTTAATGGCTATTTTAATTTTTGGTTATTATGTTTCAGCACAAGATACTGAAAAACAAACTAATAATAAGCCTGATTTCGCTAGTTTTGATAAACCTTTAATTTACGCAACAGAAAATGACAATTTGCCGAAAGAAATACGAGCGAAAGGAATAATCGTTGATGCAAGTCCGGCAGGATTTTATTGTGGAGTTTTTGCAACAGCAGGAACGCTAAAAATTAAACTTAGTGAAAAGATTGAAAATTACAATGAGGATTATTTGTATGTAGTTATTTTATGTTTTGCCGTAGAAGAAAGAGAAAAATTGCTGAATAAAGAAATTGAAATAACTGCAAAGAAAATGACTAAATTTCCGTATAAATTTGGAGTGTTGCTTTCGAATTCAATTGATTCAAAAGGAACACCTTTTTATCTTTCAACAGTGGATGGGGTTGGCGGATTATTAAAAAAGCTTGATAACGAATCTGAGAAATAAATGATATGAATTTAGCAACAGCCGAAAAAGAGAAAATCGTCGAGATTTGCGAGGTCTGCTAAAAGATAAAGAGGTTTTTATGACAATGAAAACATTAAACGATTCAGCCGTTTGGAAAGAATTTGAAACCGAGGCTAAAAAGCGTCGGCGCAATCCGGTTAAAATTTTGAGCGATTATATGAAGGAATGTCTCGAGATTTGGCAGCATGAACGGCTCGATGAAGAAATTCGTCAGGAAGCGCAAAAAAGCGGCTACACGGAAGACGATGCGGTTGAATTAGTCCGCCGGTACCGGCGCGAGAAAAAAGAAAATGCCGCCGCGTAAAAAACGAATTGCTGTCGTTTTGGATACGAACATTCTGATTGCTTTTTATCTGAGCCGAAATTCCAAATCGGCGGTTTCAAAAATAATTCGTCTGTGGCGTAATGAACGAAAATTGCAGTTGATTGTCAGCCGTGAAACGATTTCCGAATATCTCGAAATCCTTGAAAGAATCGGCATTAGCGAAAAAAGGATTGAAAAGTTAAACGAAATTTTGGAAACATTCGGAACGGTTACAAAAGTTTCGCCCGGCAAAATTCCGACGGAAAGCCGCGACGCGGACGATAATTTAGTTTTGGCAACGGCTCTTTCGGGAAAAGCGAGTTTTTTGATAACCAACGATAAAGATCTGCTCGATATTTCGGACACAGACAAAAAGAAATTTAAGTTTCAAATTGTTACACCGTTTGAATTTTTAAGTTTGATTGAAGAATAGAAAATAAAATGAACTTGGCTTCAACCGAAAAAGAAAAAATCATTGAGATTGAAATTTAAAGGGAATCGTTAAATAAATGATAATTGACAGCATCGGTTGGATCGGGGCATTGCTGATTTTGATCGGTTACGGGCTGATCTCGTTTAAGAAAATCGAGGGAAATTCGCTGAAATTTCAGTTGTTGAATATTTTCGGAAGCGTATTTCTGGCAATAAACACCTATTATTACGGCGCGATTCCTTCGACCTTGGTTAATATTATTTGGGCGATAATCGCCGTTGCGGCGATTTTTGCGATTGTTAAAAGTTATGGAAAAAAATCAGTTCGCGAAAGGATGAAGGATGAAGGATAAAAAAAGTTCGTTAAAAAGATATGGAAAAAATTCAACCCGCTGAAATGCCTGTGCCGAAAGGTCATTATTCGCCAGCCGTTTCGCATAACGGCTTAATTTTTGTGTCGGGGCAATTGCCGATAAATCACGCGGACGGAAAGGCGGAAACGGGCGCGATTGAATTGCAGACCGAACTCGCTTTGCGGAATGTCGAGGCGGTTTTGCTGGCAGCTGGCAGCGATTTAAGCCGCGTGTTGCAGATGACGATCTATATTTCGGAGATGGAACTCTGGGATAAAGTAAATGAAGTTTACGCGCGGATTTTGGGCGAACACAGACCGGCGCGGGCGATTGTGCCGGTCAAGGATTTGCACTTCGGGACGAAGATTGAAATTCAGGCGATAGCCATGGTGAAAGGTTAGCGATGCAGTATTACGGAATAGATT